>NZ_JBFIIG010000227.1:0-5879 GCF_041601375.1 Pseudomonas sp.
CGCCGAGCAGGACGATGAAACTCTCAGCCGCGAGGCCGAGCGCATCGGCTTCCCGTTGATGATCAAGGCCAGCGCCGGCGGCGGTGGCCGCGGCATGCGTCTGGTCCATGAAGCGAGCGAACTACGGGCGCAAATCCGCACCGCCCGCTCGGAAGCGCAGAACGCCTTCGGCTCCGGCGAGCTGATTCTGGAACGGGCGGTGGTCCAGCCGCGCCATGTGGAAATCCAGGTGTTCGGCGATGCGCACGGCAATATCGTTTATCTGGGCGAACGCGACTGCTCGGTGCAGCGCCGCCACCAGAAGGTTGTCGAGGAAGCGCCCTGCCCGCTGATGACGCCAGAGCTGCGTAAAGCCATGGGCGAGGCCGCGGTCAAGGCGGCGGCCTCGGTCGACTATGTCGGCGCCGGCACCGTGGAATTCTTGTTGAACCGCAGCGGCGAATTCTTCTTTCTGGAAATGAATACCCGTCTGCAGGTCGAACACCCGGTGACCGAGCTGATCACCGGCCAGGACCTGGTAGCCTGGCAGATTCGCACAGCCTCCGGCCAGCCGCTGCCGCTCAAGCAGGAGCAAATCCGCCTGACTGGCCATGCCATGGAAGTGCGCCTGTATGCCGAAGATTCGGCGCAGAACTTCCTGCCGCAAACCGGCCGCGTATTGCGCTGGGAGCCGGCGTTGCTCGACGGCATCCGCATCGACCACGGCCTGCTCGAAGGCCAGGTCATCAGCCCGTTTTACGACCCGATGCTGGCCAAGGTCATCGCCTATGGCGCGACCCGCGACGAGGCCCGGCGCAAACTGGTGCGCGCGGTCGAGGATTGCGTACTGCTGGGCGTCAACGGCAACCAGCGCTTTCTCGCCAACCTGCTGCGGCACCCCGAGTTCGCCGTCGGCAACGCCACCACGGCCTTTATCGCCGAACACTTCGCCGCCGACCCGAGCCTGAGCCCGCAGCCGCCGGCCGCCAGCGAGCTGGCGGTGGCCGCCGCCCTGCTCTACCAGCAATCGGCCAACGCCCGCTCCCACCAGAGCGGCCTGGCCGGCTGGCGCAATGCCGGCAGTGCGCCCTGGCGCTTCATGCTCAAGCAGGACGAGCAACCGTTCGAGGTCGAGCTGGAGGTGCTGACCGATGGCGCCCAACCGAGCTTGCGAGCAAGAGTTGCCAACGCCCTGCTCGATCTCAAGTTGCTGTCCTGCGATGGCCGCTGGGCCACTCTCGAACTGGACGGCATTCGCCAGCGCCTGGCCTATCATTTGGAAGGTGACAAGCTCTGGCTGTACGGCCACAACGGCAATCTGGAATTCAGCGACATCACTCACCTGCCGGTCAGCAGCGCCACAGGTGCAGGCTCCGGCAGCGTCAAGGCACCGATGGATGGCGCCATAGTCGAAGTGCTGGTCGAAGAAGGCAGCCAGGTCAGCAAAGGCCAACTGCTGCTGGTGCTGGAGGCGATGAAGATGGAACACCCGCTTAAAGCCAGCATCGACGGCATGGTTCGGCGGGTTGGCGTAAGCCGCGGCGATCAGGTGAAGAACCGCCAGTTGCTGGTGGAAATTGAAGCCACCGCGCCATGACCCCGTAGGGTGCGCCGTGCGCACCAAAAATCACCCATGGTGCGCACAGCCTAGGCGGCCCCGCACCCCCTCCGCAATGCACAAGGAAACCCGCCATGTCACTGCAAGGCAAAACCCTGTTTATCACCGGCGCTAGCCGTGGCATCGGCCGCGAGATCGCCCTGCGCGCGGCCCGCGACGGTGCCAATATCGTTATCGCGGCGAAAAGCGCCGAGCCCCACGCCAAGCTGCCGGGCACCATCCATTCGGTGGCGGCCGAGGTCGAGCAAGCCGGTGGCAAGGCCCTGGCCCTGCAGCTGGATGTGCGCGACGAGGCCGCGGTCAAGGCCGCCATGGCCCGGGCAGCCGAACACTTCGGCGGCATCGATGCCCTGGTCAATAACGCCGGCGCGATCAAGCTGGTGGGGGTGGAAAAGCTCGAACCCAAGCGCTTCGACCTGATGTTCCAGATCAACACCCGCGCGGTGATGGTCTGCAGCCAGGCCGCGCTGCCCTTCCTCAAGCAGAGCGCCGGCGGGCATATCCTCAACCTGTCGCCGCCGCTGAATATGGACAGCAAGTGGTTCGCCCAGCACGGCCCCTACACCGTGACCAAGTACGGCATGAGCATGCTGACTCTGGGCATGAGCGAGGAATTCAAGAAATACGCCATCAGCGTCAATTCACTGTGGCCCAAAACCATGATCGCCACCGCCGCCATCGAATTCGAGCTGGGCAGTCGCGACGCCTTCAAACGCGCACGCACCCCGGCGATCATGGCCGACGCGGCCCATGCCATCCTCGCCAGTAGCGGGCGCAGCATCAGCGGGCGCCTGTTGATCGACGAAGACATCCTGCGCGAACAGGGCCAAAACGAGTTCGAGCAGTACCGTTTCGATCCTGCAGGCGGCACGCTGATCCCCGATCTGTTTGTCGACTGACAACAACCTGCTAGTGAGGGAATTTGCCACTTACAAGGCGAACAACCTGACTGTTGCGACGCGTTTTTGTGGGGACGCGCAACACCTAACGAGTACAGAGCCTAAAAAAAACCGCGACCCAAAGGCCGCGGTTTTTTAGCGCTGCACCTGACTATCAGGCCTTGTTACGCAGCTTCTCCGGGTTGATCAGGAAGCGTGCCAGTGCCGGCAGCAGCCAGATCGCGCCGATCATGTTCCAGAGGAACATGAAGGTCAGCATCAGGCCCATGTCGGCCTGGAACTTGATCGCCGAGAAGATCCAGGTCGCCACGCCGATCGCCAGGCATACACCGGTGAACAACACGGCCTTACCAGTCGACTTGAGCGTCTGGTAGTAGGCCTCCTGCAACGACAGCCCCAGGCGCAGGTAGGTCTCCAGACGGCTGTAGATATAGATGCCGTAGTCGACGCCGATACCGACGCCCAATGCGATTACCGGCAGGGTCGCCACCTTGACCCCGATGCCCATGTAGGCCATCAGCGCGTTGCCCAGTACCGAGGTCAACACCAGCGGCAGAATCACGCACAGGGTGGCGGCAATCGAGCGGAAGGTCAGCAGGCACATGAAGCTCACGGCGGCATAGACCGCCACCAGCATGGTGGTCTCAGACGCGGCGATCACCTCGTTGGTGGCCGCTTCGATACCGGCGTTGCCCGCCGCCAGGATGAACTCCAGGCCTTCCTGGTTATGTTCCGCGGCGAAGTCTTCGACGACCGCGACCGCCCGCTCCAGGGTTTCCGCCTTGTGGTCGTTGAGGAACACCAGCACCGGCGCCACCGAGCAATCGGCGTTGTACAGCCCCTCGGCACGCGCAATCGAGTTGTTCAGCACGTCCTGGTTGCGCGACAGGGTTTCCCATTTCAGGTTGCCCTCGTTCATGCCCTTGATCACCTGCTTGGACACAGTGACCATGGAGATGGTCGACTGCACGCCCGCGGTGTTATCCATGGTCCACATCAGCTGGTCCATGGCCGACAAGGCCTGATAGCTCGAACAACCTTCCCTTTTGGTCTTGACCATTACCACCAGCACATCGGAGCTGGTGGAGTAGTTGCGGATGACGAAGTCGTTATCCAGGTTATAGCGCGAGTCCGGGTGCAGCTCGGGCGCGCCCTGATCGAGGTCGCCGATCTTCAGGTTCTGGCCATACCAGACGCCACCGGCCAGGGCCACCACCGCAATCAGCACGGACACCGGCGCCACCATCGGGTGGGCGAAGTTGGAAAGCAGACGCCAGAGCGGGTGATCCTTGGCCGCCTCTTCACGGCTGATCTTGACCGCCCTCTTGCTGATACCGATATAGGAAATCATCACCGGCAGCAGGATCAGGTTGGTCAGGATGATCACCGCCACCCCCATCGATGCACCGATGGCCAGTTCACGGATCACGCCGATATCGATCAGCAACAGCGTGATGAAGCCGACCGCATCCGACAGCAAGGCGACCAAACCGGGAATGAACAGCTGGCGAAACGCTATGCGCGCAGCAACCAACGGGCTCGTCGCCTCCCCCGAGGCCATGGCGATACCGTTGATCTTTTGCACCCCATGGGAGATACCGATGGCGAAGACCAGAAAGGGCACCAGCATCGAATAGGGATCCAGCCCGAAGCCCAGGGTATGCAGCAAGCCCAACTGCCAGATCACCGCGATCAGGGTGGTTACGACCACCGCCAGGGTGCTTTTGAAGCAATGGGTGAACCACAGCAGCAGTGCGAAGGTGATGCCGATGGCCACGGCGAAAAACAAGGCCACGCCGATCAGGCCATCGATCAGGTCACCGACTTTCTTGGCGAAACCGATGATGTGCACCTTCACGTTGGGATTCTGCGCCTGGTACTTCTCGCGAATCTTCTCTTCCAGCTCGTGGGAGAACTTCTGGTAATCCAGCGGGATCAGCTTGCTCTGATCCTCAGGGTCGGGATAGGCCTCCAGCAGCGGCACATCGACGATGCTCGATTTGAAATTGTTGGCCACCAGCCGGCCGATCTGCCCGGACTTGAGAATATTGCTGCGCAAATCCTCGAGGCTGTCGGACGAACCATCGTAGGTCTGCGGAATCACCGGGCCGCCGGCGAAGCCCTCTTCGGTCACCTCGGTCCAGCGTATGCTCGGGCTCCACAGCGATTTCAGGCCGGAGCGATCGACACCGGGAATGTAGAACACCTCGTCGTGGATCTGCCGCAGCGTCTCCATGTACTCCTTGTCGAAGATGTCGCCGTCGACCGCTTCCACCGAGATGCGCACGGTGTTGCCCAGGTTCGCCAGGTCGTTGCGGTGCTCGAGCATCTTCTGGATATAGGGGTGCCCCAGCGGAATCATCTTCTCGAAGCTGGTTTGTGGGCGCACCTGCGCCGCTTGATAGAACAGAAAAACACTGATCAACAGGCACAGCACGATGACGGCCGGACGATTATTGAAGATCAACCGTTCGAGGACAGACGCAGGTTGGTGTTGATGCTTACTCATGCAAACTCTCCCGGCTTATTGTTGTTGGCCCAGATCGGCGCCAGTCGGCGAAGCGACATGGACGCCGCCCTGCCCCACCAGAATCAGGTTGCCGTTATCCAGTGCAGTGACACCCGCCAGCGAGAGCCGGTCGACGCGATTGAGCAAACTGAAGGTACGTCCGTCATCGCTGCTTTTCAGCACGGTGCCGCCATGCCCAACCACCACGATCGAGCCATCGGCGAGTCGATTGCCATCGGCCAGGCCGAACTCCAGCGGACCGTTGTTCGGGGTATTCAGCTCGATCTGCTGCCAGCTGTCACCGAAGTCGACGGAACGGAACAGGTGGCCGCGCAAACCATAAGCCAACAAACTGCCACTTTCGCCGGTGCCGAGAGCACCAAAGAGTGAACCGTCGTACGGGCCCTGAAGGGTTTCCCAGGATTGCCCCCAATCGGTCGAGCGGAACATGGCGCCCAGTTCGCCGACGACAAACAACCCGGCATCCTTGACCTCGACGATGGCGTTCAGGTGATAGAGGTATTCGTTATCGAGGCGACCACTGACATCCTCCCAGTTCTTGCCGCCATCGGTCGTCGTGAACAGCGCACCATAGGCGCCGACGACGAAACCAGTGTTCACATCCTTGAACCAGACATCCAGGAAAGGCGAGCCATCCTCGCGCTCCGGGTCCTCGAACTGTTTGACCCAGGTGGCGCCGCCATCGTTACTGGCCAGGATCTGCGCATCGTGTCCAACCGCCCAACCGTGCTGGTCATCGACAAAGAACACCGCGGTGAGCATCTGCCGGGTCGGCACCTTGGCCTGGATCCAGTTGGCGCCGTTGTCGTCGGAGTAGAGGATATGGCCACGATCGCCCACAGCCACCAGGCGC
>NZ_JBFIIG010000228.1:0-5855 GCF_041601375.1 Pseudomonas sp.
CCGGTGCGCGGGGTGCGCACCGAACTGACGATCAACCCCGAGGGCTATGTAGGCGAAGGCGACTTGTTCCTCTTCGCCTCGGTACTCAATGAATTTTTCGCCCTGTATGCCAGCTTGAACTCGTACCACGAGCTGCGCGTGCAGAGCACACAGGGAGAGGTGTACCAATGGACGCCGCGCATGGGGCAACAGCCCCTGCTATGAGACTCTGCGCAAAGGCATGCGAGCTAGAGCCAGGCAAGGCGAAGACGGGCGAAGAAGGGCTTGGAGTCGCACCCGACGTTACGAGGTGTAAATGAGCATTCTGAGCCCGACTGCAACGCCGCCTGGCCGAAGCGCAGCTGACTTTGAGCCGGGTCTTACCCGGCTTAGCCGGGGCATCCGCGAGTACAGCCTGTTCCAGGGTGTGCAGCTGGTGCTGGAACGCTTGCAGGCCGCCCATCCCGAACTGGATGAGGAGGCGCTGTATCAGCGCCTGGAACTGCAGGCCAATCCGAGCCTGGGCTTTCCCGGCAGCGATATCGATCGCGTGCAGTTCTTCGAGGAGCACGGCGAGCTGCGCGCGAGCCTGCGCATCAATCTGGTCAGCCTGTTCGGCGCCGGTTCGCCGTTGCCGGCCTTTTATGGCGAGCAGGCCCTGGGCGACAGTGTCGACGGCAACCCGACCCGCGATTTCCTCGACCTGTTCAACAACCGCCTGCAGCGCCTGCTGTTGCCCACCTGGCAGAAATACCGTTACCACGCGCGCTTCCAGAGCGGCGCCGCCGACCCCTTCTCCGAGCAGCTGTTCGCGCTGATCGGCCTGGGCGGCGCGACCATTCGCCAGGCCTCGGAACTGAACTGGAAGCGCCTGCTGCCCTACCTCGGCCTGCTCAGCCTGCGCGCCCACTCGGCGGCGCTGATCGAGTCGGTGCTGCGTTACTACTTCAAGCACGCCGCGCTGCATATCGAGCAATGCCTGGAGCGCCAGGTGGAAATTCTCGGCGAGCAGCGCAACCGCCTCGGCCTGGCCAACAGCCAACTGGGCGAGAGCCTGGTGCTCGGCGAATTCGTACGCGACCGCGGTGGCAAGTTCCGCATCCATGTGCAGCAGCTCAACTGGGAGCGCTTCCACGAATTCCTGCCGACCGGCAACGGCTACCAACCGCTGTGCGCGCTGGTCCGTTTCACCCTGCGCGACCCGCTGGATTACGACATCCGCCTGGAACTGCGCCAGGACGAAATTCGCGAACTGCGCCTCGGCGCCGACAACCCCTGCCTGCTGGGCTGGACCACCTGGCTGGGGCGCGATAACGCCGACGGCGTGGTCACCCTCGGCAGCAAAACTCATTAAGGACTGATGAAATGATCAACGTCGATCTGCAACAGCTGGTACAAGCCCTCGACGCCGCCACCAAGAACGATCTGGAACTCGCGGCCGAGCGCTGCGTGGTACGCGGCGGCAGCAAGATTCTGGTCGAAGACCTGCTGCTCGGCCTGCTCGAACGCCCGGACGGCCTGCTCGTCCGCGCCCTGCAGGATGCCGAAGTCGACGCCGGCGAGCTGGCCCGCGCACTGCAGCCGCGCGGCGAGCACAACGAGTCGCGCAACCCGGTGTTCTCCACCGAGCTGGTGCAATGGCTGCAGGACGCCCTGCTGGTGGCCAACCTGGAACTCGGCCAGAACCAGGTCGACCAGGCCGCGCTGATCCTCGCCCTGCTGCGCAACCCGATGCGTTATGCCGGTAGCCACTACCAAACGCTGCTGGCCAAGCTCAACCCCGAGCGCCTGCGCGATTTCGCCATGGCCCAGCAAGCGCAACCCGCCGCAGGAAAACCGGCTGCAGGCGGCGAGTCCAATCTCTCGCGCTTCACCCACAACTTCACCCAGCAGGCCCGTGACGGCAAGCTCGACCCGGTGCTGTGCCGCGACGCGGCGATCCGCCAGATGATCGACATCCTCGCCCGCCGCCGCAAAAGCAACCCGATCGTGGTCGGCGAGGCCGGTGTCGGCAAGACCGCCATCGTCGAAGGCCTGGCCCTGCGCATCGCCGCGGGCGAAGTGCCGGACGCGCTCAAGGGCGTCGAACTGCTGTGCCTGGACCTCGGCCTGCTGCAAGCCGGTGCCAGCGTCAAAGGCGAATTCGAACGCCGCCTGCAGGGCGTGATCGATGAAGTCAAAGGCTCGCCCAAGCCGATCATCCTGTTTATCGACGAAGCCCACACCCTGATCGGTGCCGGCGGTCAGGCCGGTGGCGGCGACGCGGCCAACCTGCTCAAGCCGGCACTGGCTAGAGGCGAGCTGCGCACCATCGCCGCCACCACCTGGAGCGAATACAAGAAGTACTTCGAGAAGGACCCGGCCCTGGCCCGCCGCTTCCAGCCGGTGCAGCTGCTCGAACCCACGGTCGACGAGGCGGTGACCATCCTCCGCGGCCTCGCCCCGGTGTATGAGAAGAGCCATGGCATCTACCTGCGCGACGATGCGGTGGTCGCCGCCGCCGAGCTGTCGGCGCGCTATCTGGCCGGCCGCCAACTACCGGATAAAGCCGTCGATGTACTCGACACCGCCTGCGCCCGGGTGCGCATCAGCCTGGCCGCCGCGCCGGAAGCGCTGGAACGTCTGCGCGGCGAAATCGCCGAAGGCGAGCGCCAAGGTGAGGCCATGGGCCGCGACCTGGACGCCGGCCTGAATATCGATAGCGACGCCCTCGAGCAACTCGAACAGCGCCTGAGCGAAGCCCGCGCCGAGCTGGAGCAGATCGAAACCCGCTGGGCCATTCAGCGCGACCTGGCCACCCGTCTGCTCGAGCTGCGCAAGCAGTGCGCCAGCGCGCGCTCGGCGAGCGCCGAAGAGAACACCGAGCAAGCGACCGACCTGCAACAGCTGGAAGCCGAGCTGCGCGAGGTGCAGGTCGAACTGGCCAGCGCCCAGGCCAATGAGCGCCTGGTCAGCTTCGAAGTCTGCCCGCGCCTGGTCGCCGAAGTGATCAGCCACTGGACCGGCGTACCGCTGAGCCAGCTGGCCCGCGAACACAACAGCAAGGTGCTGAGCTTCGCCAGCGACCTGCGCCAGCGCCTGCGTGGCCAGGAGCAGGCCATCGAGGCCCTGGACCGCTCGATGCGCGCCACCGCCGCCGGCCTCAACCGCGCCGACGCGCCGGTCGGGGTATTCCTGCTGGTCGGCCCCAGCGGCGTCGGCAAGACCGAAACCGCCCTGGCCCTGGCCGACCTGCTGTACGGCGGCGAACGCTTCCTCACCACCATCAACATGTCCGAGTTCCAGGAGAAGCACACGGTCTCCCGGCTGATCGGCGCGCCGCCCGGCTATGTCGGTTACGGCGAAGGCGGCATGCTCACCGAAGCGGTGCGGCAGAAGCCCTACTCGGTGATCCTCCTCGATGAAGTGGAAAAAGCCGACCCGGACGTGATGAACGTCTTCTATCAGATCTTCGACAAGGGTGTGGCCAACGACGGCGAAGGGCGCGAGATCAATTTCCGCAACACGCTGATCCTGATGACCAGCAACCTCGCCAGCGATCGCATCGCCAGCCTCTGCCAGGGCGGCCAGCGTCCGGCTGCGGAAGACCTGGAGCAGGCGATTCGCCCGACCCTGTCGCAGCACTTCAAGCCGGCGCTGCTCGGCCGCATGCGCGTGGTGCCCTACTACCCGATCGACGGCGACGTGCTCAACGAGCTGGTCGGCCTCAAGCTCGCGCGTTTCGCCGAGCGCCTGGCCCGTCGCCAGTTGCAGTTCAGCCATTGCCCGGCGCTGCTGGACAACCTCGCCGAACGCTGCAGCCACAGCGACAGCGGCGCGCGCCTGATCGATCACCTGATCGACCAGCACCTGCAACCGCTGGTGGTCGACCGCCTGCTGGCTGCCATGGCCAACGGTGAAGCCCTGCAGCGCGTGCACGCCACCCTCGACGGCGAAGGAACGGTGGTCTGTGAGTTCGCTTAAGGTGCCGCCGATGTTCCACCAGGTGCCGCAGCCGCTGCGCTATGCCGAGGCGTTGCTGGAACGCTTCGCCGGCCTGGCGCGTGCGGCCAGTGGCGACGCCCTGCTCGGTGGCCTGGTCGAGGCCGCCGCGCAACTGGCCGGTTGCGAGCTGAGCCAGCTGTACCTGCTCGACGAAACCCATACCCGTTTGACCCTGTCCGCCGAATGGCAGAACGGCCTGCTGCAACCGCGCGAAGCGTCGAGCCTGCCGAGCGAATATGACGGCCAGCAGCTGCTGCAGTACTGCCTGTGCCAGAACCAGGTACTCAGCCTCGACGAACTGGACAGCAGCCTGCACCAGATCGGCTTCCTGCCGGACGCCAGCCACTCCTGGCGCAGCCTGCTGTGCCTACCGCTGCTCGACGAGCAGAAGCGGGTCAACGGCCTGCTGCTGATCGCCAGCCAGATCAGCCGCGACCTGCAAGGTTTCGCCGGCTCGCTGGGGCACCTCGGCGGTTTCGTCATCGCCCAGCTGCATCTGCTGCAACGTCTGCGCGCACCCCGCATGGAAACGCTCGCCATCAGCACCACGGCCTGTGCCAGCGGCTACGGCCTGCTCGGCGACAGCGCGCCGATGCGCGAGCTGTACCAGATGATCGGCAAGGTGCTGCACAACCCGGTCAGCGTGCTGCTGACCGGCGAAACCGGCACCGGCAAGGAGCTGGTGGCCCGCGCCATCCACGATTGCGGCTTTCGCCGGAGCAAGGCCTTCATCGTACAGAACTGCGCCTCGCTACCGGAAAATTTGCTGGAAAGCGAGCTGTTCGGTTACCGCAAAGGCGCCTTTACCGGCGCCGACCGCGACCACCAGGGCCTGTTTGATGCGGCCGATGGCGGCACCCTGTTTCTCGACGAGATCGGCGACATGCCCCTGGCCCTGCAGGCCAAGCTGTTACGCGTATTGCAGGAAGGCGAAGTCCGCCCCCTGGGCTGCAACGAAACCCACACCGTCGATGTACGCATAGTCGCCGCCACCCATTGCGCGCTGCGCGAACAGGTCGAGGAAGGGCGTTTTCGCGAAGACCTGTTCTATCGTCTGGCGCAGTTCCCCATCGAGCTGCCACCCTTGCGCGAGCGCGACCAGGACATCCTCACCCTGGCCCGGCATTTCGCCGACAAGGCCAGCGCCCTGCTCCAGCGCGACCCCTGCCGCTGGGCCGAGAGCACCCTGGAACACCTCAGCGGCTATGCCTTTCCCGGCAATGTGCGCGAGCTCAAAGGGCTGGTCGAGCGCGCCGTACTGCTCTGCGAAGGCGGCGAACTGCTGCCCGCGCATTTCAACCTGCGTCCGGACCACAACGCGGACGATACCGGCATGAACCTGCGCGAACGCATGGAGCGAGTCGAACGCAGCCTGCTGCTCGACTGCCTGCGCAAGAACCGCGGCAACCAGACCAGTGCCGCCGGCGAACTGGGCCTGCCCCGGCGCACCCTGCTGTACCGCATGCAGCGGCTGAATATCAGCCCGGCTGATGTTTAAGGCTTAAGGAGAAGAGCATGTTCAATTCAGCCAACCAGACCCATTTCAGCCTGAGTATCGAGGGCCTCGCGCACGATCTGCAGGTGCTCGAATTCAGCGGCCGCGAGGCGATCAGCCAGCCGTTCGCCTTCGAGCTGGAGCTGGTCAGCGAGCGCCCGGATATCGACCTGGAAAGCCTGCTGCACCAGCCGGCCTTTCTCGCCTTCGCGCCTGGCGGCAACGGCATTCATGGCTTGATCTATCGCGTCGCCCAGGGCGAATCCGGCAAACGCCTGAGCCGTTACCACATCACCCTGCGCCCGCAACTGGCCTACCTGGCGCACCGCGTGAATCAGCGGATATTCCAGCACCTCAGGGTGGAAAAGATCATCAGCCAGGTGCTGGAAGAACACGG
>NZ_JBFIIG010000229.1:0-5847 GCF_041601375.1 Pseudomonas sp.
CGAGCGTCGATGCGCTGGTGGCGCGCCTGGATCGCGAGTACCGCGATGCGCAGCATCGGGCCCAGCTGTTGCAACAGCGCTGGCCACGCTGAAGCGCCGACCCGGCAGGCGAATCGCCAGCCGGGACGCATAGGCGGCGCAACGGCGGAAGCGCCAATACACTATCGGCTATCAGGGCGGCCATGCCGGAACCGTCGCCGAAGTCACAGGGTCGCCTCGGCCACTTGGACCGCCGCCACACTGGCTGTCTTCTCGCCCGCGGAGCGGCGCGTGCAAACCTGTGACGCAACCAGCATATTCGTGCCCCGGGCGGCTTGTTCAGAGGCCTGCAGGCCCGCTAGGCTGTAGTGGCCATTAGCGCCGACAAGGAAGCCCGCATGACCCAAGCCCGATTCAAGATTGTCTTCAGTGGCGAACTGATGCCTGAGGTGGCGCTGGAAACCGTCCAAGACAACCTCGCACGCCTGTTCAAGAGTGACCTCACACGGATCAATGCGTTATTCAGTGGCGGCGCCATCGCCATCAAGCGCAATTTGCCCGAAAGCGAGGCCGACCAATATCTCGCGGCTCTGCACCGCGCGGGCGCCAAGGCCCGCAAGGAGCCGGAGCCGGGCACCAGCCTGAGCCTGGAGAAAACCGATCACCACTTCGCCGCGAGTGCCGAGCAAACGCCAGGCGCCGCCAGCGACGAGATGAGCTGCCCCAAGTGCGGCCACCGGCAGGCCAAGGCCGTGGAGTGCTCGGCCTGCGGCATCATCATCGAGAAATTTATCGCCCGTCAGGCAGCGCTCTCCGCGAGTACGCCACCTGTCCAGCCGCAGCAGCCCGGCGACCTCGGCAAGGCCGCCCATACCCCCTACGCGACACCTCTGGCCACAGTGGCCGAAACGCTGCCGGAGTTCGGCGAACTCGAGGTATTCAGCATCGAAGGACGCATCGGCCGCCTGCGCTATCTGGCTTGGTCGCTGGTGCTGATGCTGGCGGCGCTGGCCCTGCTCGGCGTGGCCAGCATGGGTTTAGCCATTTCCGAAATAGTCGGTTCCGTATTGATCGCGCTGGTCGGCATCGGCATGGCGGTGGTCAGCGTGCAGATCGGCGCCCAGCGCCTGCATGACATCGGCTGGTCCGGCTGGCTCTGGCTGATCAACCTGGTACCGATCGTCGGTGGCGTCTTCGCCCTGCTGCTGCTGATCATTCCTGGCACAACCGGGGCCAATCGCTACGGCCCGCCAGCACCGCCCAACAGCCGCGCGGTCAAGCTACTGGCCTGGCTCTGGCTACTGGTCCCGATACTCGGCATCCTGGCAGCCATCGCCCTGCCGGCCTACCAGGACTATGCGATCCGCGCGGGTCTCTGACCCGCAGCGCAAGCCTCATCGCGGCAGGAGGCCAGACCCGCCCCTCACGGAGAACCCCCATGCCCCGTTACGCCCTGATAACCGGCGCCTCCAGCGGTATCGGCCTGGCCCTGGCCGAAGCCCTGGCACGTCGTGGGCGTAGCCTGATCCTGGTCGCCCGGCAAGGCGATGCGCTGGACAGCATCGCCGGCGAGCTGAGCCGGCGCTTTGCCGTGGACGTCCTGTTCCGCGCCTGCGACCTCGGCGAGCCGCTGCAACTCTCCGGCCTGCTGCATGAGCTGGAGCAGAACGAGCTGTCCATCGACCTGCTGATCAACGGCGCCGAGGTGGGCACCTGTGGCGCCTTCGTCGCCCAGGACTGGCGTGGCGAGCAACAGCTGATCGAGGTGAACGTCCTCGCACTCGCCCGACTCTGCCATGCCCTCGGCACGGTGATGGCGGGACAGGGCAGCGGGCAGATCCTCAATGTCGCCGCGCTGGGGGGATTTCATCCCGGCCCATGGATGAGCAATTACCACGCAAGCCAGGCTTACGTCCTGCACTTCTCCGAAGGCCTGCGCGAAGAACTCAAGGAATACGGCGTCAGCGTGTCGGTGCTCTGCCCGGGGCCGATGCGCAACGCCTACTTGTGCTCGACAGAGATGGACAGCGCAGCGCCAGTACACGACAAGCGACTGATCAGCGCCGAGGAAGTGGCACTGATCACGCTCAAGGCGCTGGATAAAAACCGCGCGATCATCATCCCCGGCTGGCGCAATCGGCTGCTGGCCATTGCGCCACGTCTGGCGCCGCGCTGGCTGGTGCGCAAGGTCGCGGCGCGGCGCAACCGACCGCTCAGCCGCGGCTGATCAGGCCATGACCGTGCGACCCCGAGCCCAGGCACGCAAGGCGTGGAGGTCTTCGGCCATCACCACCGACAAGGGCGCCGTGCTGTGGATAGCGTGCAGCAGCAGGGCCTGATCGACCGCCTGCTGTTGCGCCTGGGCGGCATACAGGGCGCTGACCACGACCTGCTCGATCTCGGCGCCGGAAAACCCGTCGCTGGCAAGCGCCAGCAAGTGCAGGTCGAACCCGACGGGTTCCAGCTCGCGCCGCGCCAGATGAATGCGGAAGATCTCCGCGCGCACCGCCTGATCGGGCAAGTCGACGAAGAACAATTCATCGAAACGCCCCTTGCGCACCAGTTCCGGCGGCAGGCGGTCGATCGCGTTGGCCGTCGCCACCATGAATACCGGCGCCTTGCGCTCGGCCATCCAGGTCAGCAGGGTGCCGAGCACCCGCTGGCTGACGCCGCCGTCATGCTCGCCGCTGGCCAGGCCTTTCTCGATCTCGTCGATCCACAGCACACAGGGCGCCATCTGCTCGGCCAGGCTCAAGGCCTCGCGCAGGTTGCGCTCGGTCTCGCCAAAGAACTTGTTGTACAGGCAGGCAAAGTCCAGGCGCAGCAGGGGCAAGCCCCACAAGCCGGCCACGGCCTTCGCCGCCAGGCTCTTGCCGCCGCCCTGCACTCCGACCAGCAGCACGCCCTTGGGCAGGTCGACAGCCTCGGCGCCGAGAAAGATGCCCTGGCGCTCGGCCAGCCAGCGCTTCAGGTTGCTCAAGCCGCCGACCTCGGCGAAGCGTGCGGTGTCGTACTCGAAACTCAGCACCCCCTCCAGGTCCAGCAGTTGGAACTTGGTCTTGTTCAGCTCTGGCAAATCCTCCTGGGTGATCGCGCCGTCATCGCAGATCACCTTGCGCGCCAGCACCCGTGCTTCGCCATGACTCAAGCCGCGCAGGTTCTTCACCACCTGCTGCAAGGTACGGTTATCGGTGCGCACCCGGGCATTGCGATTACCCTCGCTCCAGCGGCTGGCTTCCTCGCGCACGATCGCCAGCAACTCGTCTTCCGACGGCAGCGCCAGGCTGAAGCGCGCGGCAAAGCGTTGCACCTCCGCCGGCAGCTTGCAGGCATGGGAGACCAGCACCAGGGTTGGCGCCTGCGGCGTATCGCGCATGGCGATTTCCTTGAGCAGGCGCACCAGCCTGGGGTCATCGGCGAGGAACGGATGCAGGTCGCACAGCACATACAGATTCGCCTGCGGATCGGCCTTGATCAGCCGCAACGCGGCCTCCGGCTCCTGGCTCGTGGCTTCGCCCGACTGCTCAGCGCCGAAGCCCAGGCGCTGCAGGCCTTCGGTCACCGACCAGGTGTGCAAGCCGAGGCCACGCTTGACCGCCAGACCGGTCAGGGTTTCCAGCACGCGCGGCTCGTCCCAGGACTCGATGAGGATCAGCTTGACCCTGGAGTCGAGCACCAGGCCCAGATCGTGGATATCGTTCTTCACACCAACTCCTTGTGGCGGTCATATGGCCGGAATCGACCCAGCCCGCTAGACTCGGGCCTCATTCAACAGGCCGGGAGACTGCGCCATGGACTGTCTTTTTTGCAAGATCGTCGCCGGGGAAATACCCGCGCGCAAGCTTTATGAAGACGATCAGGTGTTCGCCTTTCACGATATCGGCCCCAAGGCCCCGGTGCATTTCCTGGTGATCCCGAAAAAGCACATTCACACCCTCAACGACCTCGGCGAAGACGACAAAGCCCTGGCCGGACACATTCTCTATACCGCCCAGCGCCTGGCCAAAGAACAAGGCTGCGACGACGGTTTTCGCGTGGTGATGAACTGCAATGAACTGGGCGGGCAAACCGTTTACCACATCCATATGCATGTCCTCGGGCAACGGCAGATGACCTGGCCGCCGGGCTGAACGACGCTCCCCGCCCGACCGAACGGCCTGACGCCGGTCAAGCCGCGGCACACCGATTGGAGTAAACTTGCCGCTTTCTTTTCGCCGGAGGTGCCCGATGGCCTGCGAACGTCACTACTCCCCCGTAGACCGCCTGTTCCTGCAAGCGGATGCGGCTCTGCGCACCCTGCTGCCCTTCAGCGGCCAGCCCAGTCGCCCCTCGCCGGCCATCGTGCAGGCAGAGAGCGAACTGGATGAGCCGACCGCGCGGCATGTCGCCGGCTTGATGCGCATCAACCACACGGGCGAGGTATGCGCCCAGGCGCTGTACCAGGGCCAGGCGCTGACCGCCAAGCTCGTACAGGTACGGAGCGCCATGGAGCACGCCGCCGATGAGGAAATCGATCATCTGGCCTGGTGCGAACAACGTATTCGTCAGCTGGGCAGCCACCCCAGCGTGCTCAACCCGCTGTTTTATGGCCTGTCCTTTGGCGTCGGCGCCGTCGCCGGCCTGATCAGCGACAAGGTCAGCCTGGGGTTTGTCGCCGCCACCGAAGACCAGGTGGTCAAGCACCTGGACGACCACCTGCAACAGCTGCCAGCCAACGACGACAAGTCACGGGCGATACTCGAGCAGATGCGCCTCGACGAAGAACGCCATGCCACCAGCGCCCTGGAGGCCGGCGGCCTGCGCTTCCCGGCACCGCTAAAATTCGGCATGACGCTGCTGTCCAAGGTCATGACCAAGAGCGCCTATCGGCTCTGATAATCAGTTGGTAGGGCGGGTGCAACCCGCCAGGTTCTTCTTCAATGGCGGGTTGCACCCGCCCTACCGCTGTTGCTTGAAGCTTGTAGCTGCTTTTCAGCCCAATTCGACGATCTCGTAGTCATGGGTGATCTCGACCCCGGCACGACCGAGCATGATCGAGGCCGAGCAATACTTCTCTGCCGACAGCTCCACCGCACGCTTGACCTGCGCCTCTTTCAAGCCGCGGCCCTTGACCACGAAATGCAGGTGGATCTTGGTGAACACCTTGGGTTCCTCGGTGGCCCGCTCGGCCTCGAGAAAGGCCTCGCAACTCTCGACCGCCTGTCTGGATTTTTTCAGGATGCTGACCACATCGAAGTTGCTGCAGCCACCCAGACCGATCAATAGCATCTCCATCGGGCGCACACCCAGGTTACGGCCACCGCTCTCCGGCGGGCCATCCATCACCACCGCATGACCACTGCCCGACTCACCGATAAACAGGGCTTCGCCGGCCCATTGAATGCGCGCTTTCATTACCAAGCCTCCGCTGTTAAAAAGGGACGCAGCTTAGCACAGCCCTATTCGCGGCCTGACTTCAGCCATCTGGGCGGAAGTTCCGTTGCTAGATGTTAGCCATGTCGCAAAATCGACCCAGGCCATGGTGTGTTTGTTAAGCTGACGCCGGATTACTGGCAGACTGGGCCAGATAACTATAAGAAATTGCCTGTCAGACAAAGGCTTACCTTTTTATTTTCGGGACTCGGGCATGGTCGCAATTACCCTTACACCTAAAATCAAGAATCTCGACAAACTCCTCGCACATTGCCACCGCCGACGCTATACGGCGAAAAGCACCATCATCTATGCAGGTGATCGCTGCGAAACCCTGTTCTTCATCGTCAAAGGCTCGGTCACCATCCTCATCGAGGACGACGATGGCCGGGAAATGATCATCGCCTACCTCAACCCCGGGGACTTCTTCGGCGAGATGGGCCTGTTCGACAAGGA
>NZ_JBFIIG010000230.1:0-5775 GCF_041601375.1 Pseudomonas sp.
ACGCCCTGGTCGGCAAAGGCCGCCGCTACTTCTGCCGGCGCTGCAAGGTGACCCTGAGCTTTACCGGCGAACAGCGGGTGGAGTGAACGACGCTCTCCCCTGGGAAATCGATCACGAACGGCGAGCAAGCCGTTCTCAGCATTAGCCGCCCAGAGCCGAATTTGGCTCGCCTGTGCTGCGCGCTCCGCGCCCCCCTTACAGATGTTTTACAACTGTAAAGAATCTCGCTTTACAGGTGCATTACGACGCCGGGCGAAAGCGCCGTCTTCTATCTTACAAAATCGTTAATAAACAATAGGCTAACCACACAACAAAGCATTGGCACGCAAGCTGCTCCAGGGTTATCGAGAGAGGAGAAACAGTTCTCTCGACAAATAACAATGAGCGCCGGCCACTTCTGCCCCACGAGCAGGATGTGCCGGCAATAGCCTGGAGCACTGCCATGCATGACTCTCCCAGCCCCGACACCGGCTTCACGCGCCGGCGCTTCATGGCCCTTTCCGGCCAGTCCCTGCTCGCCCTCGGCGCCACGACCGTGGCCGCGCAGCTGATCCCGGTCACCCTGCTCGCCGATGAGGCGCTGCCCGCCCTACCCCAGGGCCTGCTGCGCATGGGCCGCGACATCTACCCGCATGACCGCCTGAACGACCTGCACTACGCCAAGCCACTGGCCGAACTGGTGGCCAAGCAACCCGAGCTGATCGCCGACGGTCTGCGCGATATGCAGGCCAGCGCCGAGCGGCGTCACGGCCAGCCCTTCGAAAGCCTCAACACGGAAATCGATCGGGTCGCCCTGCTGCGCGAGATCGAAACCGGGCCGTTCTTTCGCGCCGTGCGCAACGCCCTGATGTTCGGCCTCTACGACAACCCGGCGCTGTTTCCACTGTTCGGCTACGAAGGCTCCTCGGTGGAGAAAGGCGGCTACCTGGCGCGCGGTTACAACGACCTCGACTGGCTCTGACCCACACCTCGGCAATCGCAGCTCATCCAATTCCAACAATGAGGGGAACACCCCATGGCAGCGAAATTCGCACAAGACGACGGCGACGTCGTGGTCATCATCGGCTCCGGTGCTGGCGGCGGCACCCTGGCCCATGCTCTGGCCAAGCAGGGCATCCGCAGCGTAGTGCTGGAAGCCGGCAAACGCTTCGAGCTGAATGATATCGAGAACGACGAATGGGCCATGTTCAACAAGATCTCCTGGCTCGACAAGCGCATCGCCACCGGCGGCTGGGACGTGGCGCAGAACCACCCCAACCTGCCGGCCTGGATCGTCAAGGCGGTCGGCGGCAGCACCGTGCACTGGGCCGGCGTGGCCCTGCGCTTTCGTGATTTCGAGTTCCGCATGCGCACGGAAAATGGCGAGATCAAGGGGGCCAACCTACTCGACTGGCCGCTCAGTTACGAGGAGCTGGAACCCTGGTACGTCAAGGCCGAGCGGCACATGGGCGTGACCGGCCCCACCACCGGCATGCCCTACCACCAATGGCACAACTCCTTCAAGGTGCTGGCCGAGGGTGCCAAACGGGTCGGCTACAAGGAAATCCAGTCTGGCCCCATGGCGATCAATACCCAGGCCTACGACGGCCGGCCGGGCTGCATGCAGATCGGTTTCTGCATGCAGGGCTGCCGCATCGGAGCCAAGTGGTCGACCCTCTACACCGACATCCCGCGCGCCGAAGCCACCGGCAACTGCGAAGTCCGTCCGCAGTCCATGGTCCTGCGCATCGAGCATGACGCCCGCGGCAAGGTCAATGCGGTGGTCTACGCCGACGCCCAGGGTCGCCAGCAGCGGCAGAAGGCGCGGGTGGTGTGCGTGGCCGGCAACTCCATCGAGTCGCCACGCCTGCTGCTCAACTCCGAATCGTCGACCTTCAAGGACGGTCTGGCCAACTCCTCCGGCCAGGTCGGGCGCAATTACATGACCCACACCACCGCCGGCATCTACGCCACCCTGCCCAAGCCGGTGCACATGTACCGCGGCACCACCTGCGCCGGGGTGATCTCCGACGAGTCGTACAACGACACCTCGCGCGGCTTTATCGGCGGCTACCGCCTGGAAGTGCTGTCGCTCGGCCTGCCGTTCATGTCCGCTTTTCTCGACCCGACGCCACAGGGCTGGGGTCGCGCCTTCGCCTCGAAGATGGAGCGCTACGACCACATGTCCGGGGTCTGGCTATGTGGCGAGGACCTGCCCATGGAGGGCAACCGCATCACCCTGCACGCCAGCGAGAAGGACCAGTACGGCCTGCCGGTACCGGTGGTGAACAAGGACGACCATGCCTTCGACGTCGCCATGCGCGAGCACGGCGTCGAGCAGACCCGCAAGTGCTACGAGGCGGTCGGTGCTACCGAGGTGATCCGCCTGCCGTCCTACCCGGCCAGCCACAACATGGGCACCAACCGCATGAGCGCCAAGGCCGCCGACGGGGTGGTCAACAAGTGGGGGCAGAGCCACGACATCCCCAACCTGTTCGTCTCCGATGGCAGCCAGTTCACCACCAGCGGCGGCCAGAACCCGACCCTGACCATCGTCGCCCTGGCCCTGCGCCAGGCCGAGTACATCGGCACGCAGCTCAGCCAGCGTGCCCTCTGACAGAAACAATGGAGCCCAGCACATGACCGTACCAAGCAACGCGCAGCGCCTCTGGATGTTCGAGCAGATGCTCGTCAGCCGCTACCTGGAGGAGTCCATCGAGCGCATCTACATGGAAGGCAAGACCCCGGTATTCAACATGGCCAACGGGCCGATCCCCGGTGAAATGCACCTGTCCAACGGCCAGGAACCCTGCGCCGTCGGCGTCTGCGCACACTTGAACGCCGAGGACATCGTCACCGCCACCCATCGCCCGCACCATATTGCCGTGGCCAAGGGTGTGCACCTCAACGAGATGGTCGCCGAAATATTCGGCAAGAAGACCGGCCTGTCCGGCGGACGCGGCGGCCATATGCACCTGTTCGATGCCCGGGTGAACTTCTCCTGCTCGGGGATCATCGCCGAAGGCATGGGCCCGGCCGTGGGCGCGGCGCTGTCGCGCCAGCTGCAGGACAAGCCGGGCGTGGCGGTGGCCTTTATCGGCGAGGGCGCGGCCAACCAGGGTGCCTTCCACGAGACGCTGAACCTCGCCGCCCTGTGGAAGCTGCCGGTGGTGTTCGTCATCGAGGACAACGCCTGGGGCATCTCGGTGGCCAAGCAGGCGTCCACCGCGATCGAGCGCAACTACCTGCGCGCGGCGGCCTACGGCATGCCCGGGGTGTTCGTCCCCGGCAACGACGCCGACGCCATCTTCGCCGCCGCGGCTGATGCCATCGAGCGCGCCCGCACCGGTGGCGGGCCTAGCCTGATCGAGATCGAGACCTCGCGCCTGGCCGGCCACTTCATGGGCGACGGCGAGCAGTACCGCCCCGCCGGCGAGAAGGAGGCGCTGCAGGCCAAGGATCCGATTCCCGCCTACCGCCAGCGCCTGCTCGAGCTGGGCGTGCTGGATGAGCGCGCCGCCGAGGAGATCGCCGCCCGCGCCCGCGGACGGGTCGACGAGGCCGTGCTGTTCGCCCGCGAAAGCCCCTACCCGGCGCCCGAAGAAGCGCTGGAGAAGGTATTCGTTTGAACGTCGTGCCCGCACGCCCATACCAACAGACAGAAAGGATGTGCTTATGAATCAGCAAGCCAGCATGACCGCCGCGGTATGGCATGGACGCCGCGACATCCGCCTGGAACAGGTCGCCCTTCCCGGCACGCCGCCACCCGATTGGGTGCAGATCAAGGTGCACTGGTGCGGCATCTGCGGCTCCGACCTGCACGAGTACCTGGCCGGGCCGGTGTTCATCCCGATGGACAGCCCGCACCCGCTCACCGGGCTGCAGGGCCAATGCATCCTCGGCCATGAGTTCAGTGGCGAGATAGTCGCCTTGGGCGAAGGCGTCAGCGACTTTGCCTGCGGCGAGCGGGTGGCAGCCGATGCCTGCCAGCACTGCGGCCAGTGCCTGTTCTGCCGCCAGGGCCAGTACAACCTGTGCGAGAACCTGGCCTTTACCGGGCTGATGAACAACGGCGCCTTCGCCGAGTTGGTCAATGTGCCGGCCAACCTGCTCTATCGCCTGCCCGAGGGCTTCCCCAGCGAGGCCGGCGCGTTGATCGAGCCGCTGGCCGTGGGCATGCATGCGGTGAAAAAGGCCGGCAGCCTGCTCGACCAGACCGTGGTGGTGGTCGGCGCCGGCACCATCGGCCTGTGCACCATCATGTGTGCCAAGGCCGCGGGTGCCACGCGCATCATCGCCCTGGAGATGTCCGCCGCACGCAAGGCCAAGGCCCTGGAAGTCGGCGCCAGCGACATTATCGACCCCAGCCAGTGCGACGCCGTCGCGGCGGTCAAGGCGCTGACCGAGGGCTACGGCGCCGCGGTTTCCTTCGAGTGCATCGGCCACAAGGCCACCGCCAAGCTGGCCATCGACGTGGTCCGCAAGGCCGGGCGCTGTGTGATGGTCGGTATCTTCGAGGAACCCAGCGAGTTCAACTTCTTCGAGATCGTCGCCACCGAGAAGCAGGTCATCGGCTCGCTCGCCTATGCCGGCGAATTCGCCGACGTGATCGCCCTGATCGCCGACGGCAGCATCGACGTCACGCCCTTGATCACCGGGCGGATCGGCCTGCAGCAGATCATCGAGCAGGGCTTCGAAGAGCTGGTCAACAACAAGGATCACAACGTCAAGATCATCGTCAGCCCAAGCGCGCTGGCGAGCTAACCGGCCAAGAATCCCAGGAGACAACCATGACCACAGCAGTCAAACAACGCAAACTCACCGTCGCCCGCGCCATGGCCGAGGCGGTGGCCCAGGAAATGCGCCTCGATCCCCGTGTGTTCGTGATGGGCGAGGACATCGGCCCGCTCGGCGGGGTATTCGGCAACACCCGCGGCCTGCATGAAGAGTTCGGCGGTGCGCGGGTACGCGACACGCCGATCTCCGAGACCGCCTTTATCGGCGCGGCGGTGGGCGCGGCCTCCGATGGCATGCGCCCGATCGTCGAGCTGATGTTCGTCGACTTCTTCGGCGTGTGCATGGACGCCATCTACAACCTGATGGCGAAAAACACCTACTTCTCCGGCGGCAAGGTCAGGGTGCCGATGGTGCTGATGGCCTCCACCGGTGCCGGCTATTCCGATGCCGGCCAGCACTCGCAGTGCCTGTACGCCACCTTCGCCCACCTGCCGGGGATGAAGGTGGTGGTGCCGAGCAACGCCTATGACGCCAAGGGCCTGATGACCGCGGCGATCCGCGACGACAACCCGGTGATCTTCCTGTTCCACAAGGCCCTGCAAGGCATGGGCTGGCTGGGCACCGAGAAAGGCGCCACGGTGGCGGTGCCGGAGGAGCCCTACTGCCTGGAAATCGGCAAGGCCAAGACCGTGCGCGAGGGCACGGATGTGTCCATCGTCAGCCTCGGCGTCGGCGTGCACCACGCCCTGCGCGCGGCTCACCAGCTGGAACAGGACGGTGTCAGCGCCGAGGTCATCGACCTGCGCAGCCTGGTACCTCTGGACCGCGACCACGTGATCGCCTCGGTGCGCAAGACCGGCCGGCTGATCGTGGTCGACGAGGACTATCACAGCTTCGGCGTCAGCGGCGAGATCATCGCCAGCGTGGTCGAGCACGACATCGGCATGCTCAAGGCGCGGCCGCAGCGGGTGGCCTTCCCGGATATCCCGATTCCCTTCACCCCGGTCATGGAGCAATGGGCCCTGCCCAATGCCGAGAAGATTGTGGCCGCTTACCAAC
>NZ_JBFIIG010000231.1:0-5774 GCF_041601375.1 Pseudomonas sp.
AGGCACCTGGCTGGGACACAGCCGTGCAATCACACCGAAAGCCATACATGACCGAGAGGGATTAAAGAGGCCGTTCAGATGCAAGAAAACCGGCTCAAGGGCCGGTTCTCAGGGGGCTTCACTGCCTGCGTGGGCATGTCGGAATATGAGACTGGAGCGGGCGAAGGGAATCGAACCCTCGTTATCAGCTTGGGAAGCTGGAGTAATGCCATTATACGACGCCCGCTTGGGGGAGCCTTTATACCGGAAGTCGCGGCTGAAATGAAGTCCGCATCGAGTCCTTTTTACTGCGGCTCGATGCGGACGGGCCTGGGTGTGGTTCATACGGCCAGCGCATGCTGCACGTCGAGCGGCGCACGGTAGCCGGTTTGGCGCTGCGGCTGGCTTTGCAGGAAGCCCAGCAGTACTTCGCTGCTTTGCTGCCAGGCGGCCTTGTGTTCCATGTCGAGGAAGTGCCCGGCATTGTCGATGGTGGCGAACTTGCAATCATTGAGGTGCTCGGCGAATACGCGCACGTCCTGGGCCGAGGTGTATTCGTCGTGCTCGCCATTGACGAACAGCACGGGAATGTCGATGCCGGCCAGGCATTCCATCTCGCAATGGGTTTCCAGGTGCACGACCTGGTCGATATGGGCGTGCATCTGGCGGTATTCGTGATCGTCCAGGCTGCTGATGTGGCGATGGTTGAAGCGCTTGAACAGCGACGGCAGGTGCTTGCCGATGGTGTTGTTGACCAGGTGGCCGAGGCCTACGCCATCCACGGCCTGCAGCGTGGCCATGCCTTTTTGCAGGTAGTCGAGCATCGGCGCATTGATCAGCGGCGAGAACGAGGCGATCACGGCTTTTTCGATGCGCGGCGGACGCTGCGCCAGGGCCAGCATGGCGGCGACGCCACCCCAGGAGAACGACTGCAGGTAGTCGGCTTTGAAGTGCTCGATCAGCTCCAGGAGGATGCGCGCTTCATCTTCCTTGGTCAGGGGCTGGTTGTGGATGTTGTGCGGCTTCGATTGGCCGGAGTAAGGCTGATCGTAGAGCACCACATTGAATTGGGTGTTGAGGTATTTGACCGTCTGCGCGAATGCGGCAGTGGTCGACAGTGACCCGTTGACCAGGATGATGGTCTTGCGGGCGCTGGGGCTGGAGTAAAACTCGGTGTGAACCTTGTAAGTTCCGTGTATGTCGACGACAGCGATGGTTGGCTGCATGTTGTTTCTCCAGGCGCAAGTGGTACGTGGCAAGCGGCGGGGCGGGGCCGATTACCGAGCAAGTAGGACAGATAGCAAAGCGCCTGGACATGACAAGCGAATGTCAGGCTGGAGGTTTTTATAAGAATTATTTTTCAATCGGTAAGGGCTGAAATAGAGCATCCGCACCAGCCTTTGCACGGGGCTGGAGAGATGTCGTGTTACCAGGCAGGAACCCTTTCGCGCAGAGCGCAAGTAACCGATGGAACGCTTAGATGGCTGTCCGTGACTGGCTGGTCACATCAAGACCTTATGGGGGGATTTAAGCAGTGGCTCCTGATACTGGCAAGGCTTTATTTGGGTAGTGCACTACCGTTTATCGGTTAGCTTGCTAAGGGTGTGACTAATGGCGAAATCGGCGTCAGTGGCTGGCGAAACTGGCGATTTCTTCGGCCGTCAGGGCGCGGTACTGACCGGGGCTGAGGCGTTCATCGAGCAGGATCGTGCCCACGCTCAGGCGGTGCAAGGCGACGACCTTGTTCTGGAAGTGGCCGAACATGCGCTTGACCTGATGGTAGCGACCTTCGTAGAGGGTCAGGCAGGCCTGGCGCGGGGCGAGGATCTGCAATTCGGCGGGCTGGGTGAGCAGGTCCTCGAAGCGAAAGTACAGGCCGCGGGAGAAGACCTCGATGCAGGCCGGGTCGATCGGGTCTTCGGTATCGACCAGATAGACCTTGGGGTGTTTGCCGGTGGGCGCGGTTACCCGGCGCGACCATTGGCCGTCGTTGGTGAGCAGCAGCAGGCCACTGGTGTTGAGATCGAGGCGACCGGCCAGGTGCAGCTCATACGTGTCCGGCTCGTCGAGCAGGTCGAGTACGGTGCGGTGCTCGGGATGTTCGGTGGCGCTGACCACGCCAGGCGGTTTGTGCAGCATGAAGTAGCGTGCGGCTTTGCCAGCCTGCAGCACCTCGTCATCCAGCTCGACGCGACTGAAGACGCGTACTTCGTCGCGGCTGTCGCGGCTGACCTGGCCATCCACGCGCACGCGACCACTGGCGAGCAGCTGGCGCGCCTCCTGACGGTTGAAGCGCGGCAGGTTGCTGAGGAAACGGTCGAGGCGCATGGCTAGTCGGCGGCGGCTGGTGTTGTGCTCGGCAGCAAGCCCTGGGCGCAGCGCGGGCACAGGCAGGCGCGGTTGCGCTGTTCGGGCGGCAGGCTGTCGAGCACCGCGGGGTCGATAGCGGCGCCGAAACACCAGCACTCGCTCACGGGCGTGGCGGACTCGGCCTGGGCGCACTGGTTGCGCTGACCGCAGCACGGACACTGGCTGGTATTCATGTGCTGGCTTCGCAGGTGCGGTTACGCCCGGCTTGTTTGGCGCGGTACAAGGCGCGGTCGGCCCGGGCGAGCAGTTCGTTCAGCGAGTCATCGGCATGCAGTTCGGCCAGGCCAATGCTGGTGGTGATCTGCAGGCTGGCGCCTTGGTAGTCGAAGCTGCTTTGCTCGGTCTGCTGGCGGACTTTCTCGGCCAGCAGGCGCGCCTGCTCGAGCGAGGTGTCCTTGAGCAGGAGGATGAATTCCTCACCGCCCCAGCGGCCGATGATGTCGGACTGGCGCAGGTTGTCGCGCAGCTTGTTGGCGAATCCGCGTAGCACCTGGTCACCGGCCAGATGGCCGTGGCTATCGTTGAGGCGCTTGAAGTTATCCAGGTCGAGCAACAGGGCGCAGAGTGGGCTGGGATTGCGCCGTGCTTCCTGGATCGCCTGGTTGGCCAGCAGGTCGAAGCCGCGGCGATTGAGCAACTCGGTGAGTTGGTCGGTGGTGGCCAGGGCGGCGATGCGTTTCTGGTAGCGCCGCATGGCAAGGCTGACCAGGCTCAGGACGATGACGGTGACCACCAGGCAGATCAGCAGGTTGAGGTACAGCGATTGGCGAATGCCGGCCAAGGCGCCGGTTTCGTGCTTGTCGACGAACAGGTACCAGTCCAGCTCGGGAATGAAGCGCACGTTGAGAAAGTGCCCGCGGCCCTGTTCCTGATACTCGAAGTCGCCGGTTTGCGGCTGTGGCAGTTTCGCCTGGAGTTCTTCCAGCCCTGGCACTTCGCTGAGCGCCTGGCCGACCTTGGCGCCCAGTGGCCCGCCCGTGGCGCCGGTCAACACGATGCGGCCGTCGGTGTCGACGAAGTACACGCTGCGGTCGTAGCGCGCCTGGTAGTCATCGATCAACTGGACCACCGCGTCCACGTTCAGGCCGACGCCGGTGGCGCCGATAAAGCGCTGGTCGTAGTCGAATACCTTGTAGTTGATGAAGACGGTCAGGCGATCCTGGTTGGCCATGTCGACATCGACATTGATTTCGTAGGGTGCCTGCAAGTCGCGCACGCGGAAGTACCAACTGTCACGCGGCTCTTGTGCGGCGACGTGCTTGAGCACGCCCTTGGCCTGGTAGTAGGTGAGGGTCTTGTCGGAGACGAAGAAGCTGGTGACGGCGCCGTAATGCTCCTGCACCTCGCGCAGGTAGCGGGTCATCTGGGCGACGTCCTGCTCGCCGGCCATCACCCAGTCGCGGACGAAGGTGTCGCGGGCCATCATCGAGGAGATCAGCACCGGCGTGATCAGGTCCTTCTGGATCTCGGAGTAGACGTTGTCCGAAGTCAGCGGCAGTTCGGTGTTGATAATGTTGTCGCGGATCGATTCGAGCGCGGCGTAGTAGCTGGCCAGCGAGGTGGCGAGGAAGCCGCAGCCGAGCAATACCAGCAGCAGCAGGACCAGCGGACGTTGACTGGTAGTCGAGGGAACGGACGGCATGCAGGTACTGCTCGCGAAATGATGGCGCCATGCTAGCGTGCAATTGGCATGGCGTCATCGGTTGGTTCCTGCAGCAGGGTTATCGCCTGCTCTGCATATAGGCGCGCCAGCCGCCGAAGTGGCTGATGTCCTCGGCGCCTTGCAGGCCGTAGGGTTCGCAGATGAACCCGCTCAGCCATTGGCCGTCTGCCAGCTGCACCTTGCCCAGGCCCAGGGGCGCCGGGATGCCGGTGAGGAAGGAGCCCAGCTCGCTGCTCGGCAGCTCCCAGACTTCCACTGCGATGGCGACGCCGCCCTCTGCCACGCGCAGCATGCCGGGGCGATAGGGCGGGCCGCCGGCCAGGGCGTACAGCTGGTAGTCCGGCGAACTCTGGGTGGCCTGGACCAGGGTGGCGCCGCGCTGCCTGAGTTGCCAATTGAGCGGCAAGCCATCCAGGTGCGCGCCGCAGACCACCAGGCGCGCCCGGTCGTTGCGCGCGGCGCTGCTCGGCGCGCTCGGGGCCAGGGCACGCTCGCCGGCCAGCGGCAGTTGCTGCTGGCGCTGCAGGCCATCGGCCAGGCTGAGCAGGTACTGGTCGGTAAAGGCGCGGCCGAACAGGGTCACGCCCCAGGGCAGGCCGTTGGCCATGAACCCAGCCGGTACGGCGACGGCGGCATAGTCGAGCATGTTCATGAAGTTGGTGTAATAGCCCAGGTCGGAATTGCGCTTGAGCGGCTCGGCGTGCAGTTCGGCGAGTGTCACCGGGCGCGGGTAGGCCGGGGTCAGTACGCAGTCGAGATCACCCATGATGCGGTCGCAGATGGCTTTCAGTGCCTGCAGGCGGTACTGGGCGCGGAACAGTTGCACGGCGGTGGTGCCCGGCGCTTTTTCCAGTACGGCCTTGATCACTGGCAGCACCGCATCGGGTTGGGCTTCGATCAGTTCACCGGCGACGCTGTAGCGCTCGGCGACCCAAGGGCCTTCATAGAGCAGGCGGGCGGCTTCGAGGAAGGGGGCGAAGTCGATCTCGATGGCCTCGCCGCCCAGGGCCTTGAGCTGTTCGACAGTGGCGGCGAACTGCGCCGGGCTCTCGGCGCAGCCGAGAAACTCCAGCTGGTTGGGCACACCGAAACGGAAACCCGGGCGTGGGCTGCCGAAGGCTGTGCCATCGTTCCATTGCGGGTTGCTGCGGCTGTAGGCATCGCGCGGGTCGAGGCTGGCGGTCAGCGCCAGCAGCTGGCTGGCCTCGGCGGCGCTGGCGGTGAAATAGGTCACGCAATCCAGGGTGTGGCAGGCCGGCACCACGCCGGCGGTGGAAAGCAGTCCTTTAGTGGCTTTGAGGCCGATCAGGTTGTTCAGTGCGGCCGGCACCCGGCCGCTGCCGGCGGTGTCGGTGCCCAGGGCGAAGCTGGCCACTCCTAACGCCACGGCCAACGAGGAGCCGGCGCTGGAGCCGCCGGAGGGGTAGGCCGGATGCACGCTGTTGCGGCATTCGCCATAGGGCGAGCGGGTGCCGTTGAGGCCGGTGGCGAACTGGTCGAGGTTGGTCTTGCCCAGCGGCACGGCGCCGAGGGCAAGCAGTTGCTCGACCAGGGTCGCGCTCTGCGCCGGCACATAGGCGAAGGCCGGGCAGGCGGCAGTGGTGGGGATGCCGGCCAGGTCGATGTTGTCCTTGATGGCGAAGGGCACGCCGTACAGCGGCAGCTCGGCGGGCGTCTTGCCGTCGAGGGCGGCGAGGTAGGGTTCCAGTTCTTCCGCCGTGAGCAGGTGGATGAACAGGTGAAACTCGGGGTTGAGCGCCGC
>NZ_JBFIIG010000232.1:0-5742 GCF_041601375.1 Pseudomonas sp.
GGCGATCCAGCTCGGTGGCGCGCTGCGCCGCATAAAACGCGCAAGAACCTTCCAGGGTGTGGCGAAACTCCAGCAGATCGCGCTGGGCCTCCGGATTGCTCTCCAGCAGCTGCAACAGCGGATCGCTGAAGGTGGAACCGAGTGACTCGGCGACATAGTTGCCGCCGCCCTGGCGACTGACCAGCAGGCCCTTGGCCGCCAGTTTCTGAATCGCCTCACGCAATGACGGGCGCGACACACCGAAGCGCTCGGCCAGCGCGCGTTCGGCGGGTAGCCGCTCGCCCGCCCGCAACGTGCCTTCCAGAATCATGGTTTCCAGCTGAACGACGATATCGTCCGACAAACGGCGCTGGTGCACCTGACCTACTTCCATAACCCGAACCTCACTGGTTTGACCACCTGCAACGCCCTTCTCAGGCATGTGTAGAGCAAGCCTATAGCGGTGCAGAACCCCTTACAAGAACAGGGTATCCGACCAAAGTAGCAAGTCTGCTAATTGACAGTGGCAAGCATCCACTTTTACTCTGGCCACGCTGAACTGTAAATTGGTATTACCAATTTACCTGAATCCAAAACAATTCCAAGAATCTCACGAGGTCTCCCATGCCGGTCATCGCCAAACCACTTGCCGCACCGCTGCATCCGCATACACCCATGCGCATTGCGCGCCGCTAAGGAGAGACCGACATGTCACTTGGTCTTCTTGCCCTACTCGCCTTTTCTCCGATACTGCTGGCAGCCATTCTGCTGATTGGCCTGCGCTGGCCGGCCAAGCACGCCATGCCGCTGGTCTACCTTGTAACCGCCGCCATCGGCCTGTTCGCCTGGGAGATGAGCTTCAACCGCGTACTCGCCTCGACCCTGCAAGGCCTGCTGATTACCCTGAGCCTGCTGTGGATCATTTTCGGCGCCATCCTGCTGCTCAACACCCTCAAGCACTCCGGCGGCATCACCGCGATCCGCGCCGGCTTCGCCATTATCAGCCCGGACCGACGAATTCAGGCGATCATCATTGCCTGGCTGTTCGGTTGCTTTATCGAAGGTGCTTCCGGCTTCGGTACGCCGGCGGCGATTGCCGCACCGCTGCTGGTGGCCATCGGCTTCCCGGCCATGGCCGCGGTCATGCTTGGCATGCTGGTACAGAGCACGCCGGTGTCATTCGGCGCGGTGGGCACCCCGATCATCGTCGGGGTCAGCACCGGCCTGGATTCGGCCACCATCGGCGCGCAGCTGCTCGAGCAAGGCTCGTCCTGGGCGCAGTTCCTGCAGCTGATCACCAGTGAAGTGGCGATCATCCATGCCATCGTCGGCACCATGATGCCGCTGATCATGGTGCTGATGCTGACGCGCTTCTTCGGCAGCGAAAAAAGCTGGAAAGCCGGTTTCGAAGTCCTGCCGTTCGCGATTTTCGCCGGCCTGGCCTTCACCATCCCCTACGCCTTCACCGGGGTGTTCCTCGGCCCGGAATTTCCGTCGCTGGCCGGCGGCCTGATCGGCCTGGCGATTGTCACCAGCGCCGCACGCCTGGGCTTTCTGCTGCCGAAAACCACCTGGGACTTCGCTCCGGCGGACAAATGGCCGAGCGAATGGCTGGGCACCATCGAAATGAAGCTGGACCAACTGACCGCCAAGCCCATGAGCTCCCTGCGCGCCTGGCTGCCCTACGTGCTGGTCGGTGTCCTGCTGGTGATCAGCCGAGTCGTGCCGCAAGTCGGTGCCGCCCTGAAAGCGGTGGTGGTGAACTTCCCCGACCTGCTCGGTGAAACCGGGGTCAGCGCCAGTTTCATGCCGCTGTACTTGCCGGGCGGCATCCTGGTGGCCGTGGTCACCGCCACCTTCTTCTTCCACGGCATGAAGCTGCGCGACCTCGGCTCGGCGGTCAAGGAATCCTCCGGGGTGCTGCTCAGCGCCGGTTTCGTCCTGCTGTTCACCGTGCCTATGGTGCGCATCCTGATCAACTCGGGGGTCAATAGCGCCGACCTGGCAAGCATGCCGATCCTGATGGCTCGCTGGGTGGCCGAGAGCGTTGGCGGCATCTATCCGCTGCTGGCACCGAGCATCGGTGCTCTGGGCGCCTTTATCGCCGGTTCCAACACCGTCAGCAACATGATGTTCAGCCAGTTCCAGTTCGGCGTAGCCACTAACCTGGGCATTTCCAGCGCACTGATCGTCGCGGTGCAGGCGATTGGAGCCGCCGCCGGCAACATGGTCGCCATCCACAACGTGGTGGCCGCCTCCGCCACGGTCGGCCTGCTCGGCCGCGAAGGCAGCATCCTGCGCAAGACCATCTGGCCTACGCTGTACTACGTGCTCTTTACCGGCGTGATCGCCCTGATCGCGATCTACCTGTTGGGCGCTGGCGATCCGCTGCTCGCTGGCTGACCGACGCCAACTTTTCACGACCCCGTATACCCGGCCAGACCGACCCCTCATAGTTGAGGGGCCGGTCTGTGCGGGCGAGAACAGCCTGCTCCTGGCAAAGGATGAATCCGATGATCATTTCCGCCTCCACCGACTACCGCGCGGCGGCACAGCGCAAGCTGCCGCCGTTCCTGTTCCACTACCTCGACGGCGGCGCCTACGCCGAACACACGCTACGGCGCAACGTCGAGGACCTGGCCGACATCGCCCTGCGCCAGCGGGTGCTGCGCAACATGGCCGAGTTGAGCCTGGAAACCCGCCTGTTCAACGAAACCCTGTCGATGCCCGTGGCGCTCGCCCCGGTCGGCCTGACCGGCATGTACGCGCGGCGCGGCGAGGTGCAGGCGGCCAAGGCGGCGGCGGCCAAGGGCATCCCCTTCACCCTGTCGACCGTATCGGTGTGCCCGATCGAAGAGGTGGCGCCGGCCATCGACCGGCCGATGTGGTTCCAGCTCTACGTCCTCAAGGATCGCGGCTTCATGAAGAATGCGCTGGAGCGGGCCAAGGCCGCCGGCGTGACCACCCTGGTGTTCACCGTCGACATGCCGGTACCGGGCGCCCGCTATCGCGACGCCCACTCCGGCATGAGCGGGCCGAATGCGCCGCTGCGCCGCATCATCCAGGCCATGACCCATCCGAGCTGGGCCTGGGACGTCGGCCTGCTGGGCAAGCCCCACGACCTGGGCAATATCTCCGCCTACCGCGGCAGCCGCACCGGCCTGGCGGACTACATCGGCTGGCTCGGCGCCAACTTCGACCCGTCGATCTCGTGGAAGGACCTGGAATGGATCCGCGAGTTCTGGGACGGCCCGATGGTGATCAAGGGCATCCTCGACCCACAGGACGCCAAGGACGCGGTGAGCTTCGGCGCCGACGGCATCGTCGTCTCCAACCACGGCGGCCGCCAGCTCGATGGCGTGCTGTCGAGTGCACGGGCGCTGCCGGCCATCGCCGACGCGGTCAAGGGCAACCTGGCGATCCTCGCCGACTCGGGTATTCGCACCGGCCTGGATGTGGTGCGCATGATCGCCCTCGGCGCCGACACCGTGATGCTCGGTCGCGCCTTCATCTACGCCCTGGCCGTCGCCGGCGGTGCAGGCGTAAGCAACCTGCTCGACCTGATCGAGAAAGAGATGCGCGTGGCCATGGTCCTGACCGGCGCCAAGTCGATCAGCGAAATCAGCGCCGAGTCGCTGGTGCGTGAACTGGGTCGCTGAGCCGCTAACTACACACCTGTACTGAGAATAACCCGGAGCGCCCATGAGCCTGCCCGCCGCCTTCCTTGCCGCCGTCAAGCGCCTGATCCCCCGCGAGCGGCGTTTCGACGACCCGCTGTCGACCCTGGCCTTCGGCACCGATGCCAGCTTCTACCGGCTGATTCCACAGCTGGTGATCCGGGTCGAGTCCGAGCTGGAAGTGGTCGCCCTGCTCAAGCTGGCTAGCGCCGAACAAGTGCCGGTGACCTTCCGCGCCGCTGGCACCAGCCTGTCCGGCCAGGCGATCAGCGACTCGGTATTGATCCTGCTGGGCGATAACTGGAATGACCGGGAAATCCGTGGCCAGGGCCGGCAGATTCGCCTGCAACCTGGGGTAATCGGCGCCCAGGCCAACGCCGTGCTGGCGCCCTTTCAGCGCAAGATCGGACCCGACCCAGCCTCGATCAATGCCTGCAAGATCGGCGGCATCGTCGCCAACAACGCCAGCGGCATGTGCTGCGGCACGGCCCAGAACAGCTACCACACCCTGGCCGGCATGCGCCTGGTGCTGGCCGACGGCACGGTGCTGGATAGCGAAGACCCGCAGAGTGTGGCGGCGTTCGAAACCAGCCACGCCGAACTGCTCGAGCAACTGGCCGAACTGGGCCGGCAGACCCGCGCCGATGGCGCGCTGGCCGCCAAAATCCGGCATAAATACCGACTGAAGAACACCACCGGGCTGTCGCTCAACGCCCTCGTCGATTTCGACCGGCCACTGGATATCCTCAGCCACCTGATGGTCGGCTCAGAAGGCACCCTGGGCTTTATCAGCGCGGTAACCTACGACACGGTGCCCGACCACCCACACAAGGCCAGCGCCCTGCTAGTGTTCCCCGATGTGGAGAGCTGCTGCCGCGCGGTGACCGTGCTCAAGCTGCAGCCGGTATCCGCGGTGGAGCTGCTGGACAGGCGCAGCCTGCGTTCGGTAGAGAACAAGGCGGGCATGCCGGAGTGGGTGAAGAGCCTGTCGGATGGTGCCTGCGCCTTGCTGATCGAATCCCGCGCCGCCAGCCAGAGCCTGCTGCATGAACAGCTCGCGCTGATCATGGCCTCGGTCAGCGAGTTCCCCCTGGAGAAGCGCGTCGACTTCAGCGAAGACCCGGCCGTGTACAACCTGCTGTGGAAGATCCGCAAGGACACCTTCCCCGCCGTTGGCGCAGTGCGCCAGACCGGCACCACGGTGATCATCGAGGACGTGACCTTCCCCATCGAACAGCTCGCCGAAGGGGTCAATCGCCTGCTCGCGCTGTTCGACAAGCACCACTACGACGAGGCGATCATTTTCGGCCACGCCCTGGAAGGCAACCTGCACTTCGTCTTCACCCAGGGCTTCGACGACCCGCTGCAAGTCGCCCGCTACTCGGCATTCATGGATGAGGTGACGCAACTGGTGGCGGTCGAGTTCGGCGGCTCGCTCAAGGCCGAGCATGGCACCGGGCGCAACATGGCCCCCTTCGTCGAACTGGAATGGGGCGCGGATGCCTACCAGTTGATGTGGCAGCTCAAGCGCCTGTTCGACCCGCACGGCATTCTCAATCCGGACGTGGTACTCAGCACAGACCCCGATATCCACCTGAAAAACCTCAAGCCGCTACCCGCCGCCGACGTGATCGTCGACAAGTGCATCGAGTGCGGCTTCTGCGAGCCGGTCTGCCCGTCCAAGGGGCTGACCCTGAGTCCGCGCCAGCGCATCGTCATCTGGCGCGACATCCAGGCGAAAAAGCGCGCGGGCATCGACACCGCCGCACTGGAGCGCGACTACCGTTATCAGGGTATCGACACCTGCGCCGCCACCGGCCTGTGCGCCCAGCGCTGCCCGGTGGGGATCAACACCGGCGACCTGGTACGCAAACTGCGCGCCCGCACGGCGACTCATCAGGGCAGCGCCAGCTGGCTGGCCGAACACTACGCCACCGCCCTGAAGGGCGCCCGCCTGAGCCTGATGGCCGTCAATACGGTGCGCAAGGTGCTCGGCGCGCCCTTGCTGGCGAAAACCTCGACGGGCCTGCGCAAGGTCTCCGGCAACCGTCTGCCGCAGTGGACGCCGGCCATGCCACAAGCCGTA
>NZ_JBFIIG010000233.1:0-5710 GCF_041601375.1 Pseudomonas sp.
CCACCCCGGCGATGCTGCCGACAAGAACCTCTATGACCTGCCGCCGGAAGAAGGCAAGCTGATCCCGCAAGTCTGCGGCAGCCTGAAAGAAGCCCTGGAAGAGCTGGACAAGGGCCGCGCGTTCCTGACCAAGGGCGGCGTGTTCTCCGACGACTTCATCGACGCCTACCTCGAGCTGAAGAGCGAGGAAGAAATCAAGGTTCGCACCTTCGTACACCCGCTGGAATACGACCTGTACTACAGCGTCTAAGCCAGTAAGCAAGACAAGAGGCCACCTTCGGGTGGCCTTTTTTGTGGTCATGTATCCGCTACTAGTTGAAGAGCAATTTCGTAGGGTGGGCCGGGCGCGCAGATTTACTGTCAAAAACCCCTTTCAACCACTAACGCAGACACAGCCTTTTTTATGGCTAGCCACCCCAAGCCCTCCCCACCGAGAAGCTGATTTGTTGCGCTGGTACAGATAGCAACACGCCCGCCCTTGCCAGCGCGATCCACCAGTGCAAGTCTTGACGGGACTCTATTCGGAGATTGGCCATGCGCCTGATACTCACCTGCCTGCTGCTGAGCCTGGCGCTACCCGCGGCGGCGCAGATCTACAAGTACACCGACGTCAACGGCAACACGGTGTTCACCAACCAGCCGCCGCAAGACGCGGCGGCGCAACCCGTCGAACTGCCGCCGACCAATACCGTGGAAATGCAGGTACCGCCGCCCCCGCCGAGCACCGACAGCAACGACAGCGGGGTCGAAGCGCCCTATCGCACCCTGCAGTTGACCGGCCTGCCCAGCAACGGCGCACTGCGCGAGAACGACGGCACCTTCAGCGTCGGGGTTGAGCTTGAGCCACGCCTGGCCCCCAACCACCGCCTGCGTCTGCTGCTCGATGGCCAACCCTACGGCCAGCCGAGCAACGTACCGCGCCTGCAACTGGTCAATATCGCTCGCGGCGAACACAGCCTGGCGGTCGAAGTGCTGAGCGGTGACGAGCCGATTCAACAGAGCGACTCCGTCACCTTCACCGTACAGCGGGTCCATACCAGCAGCCCGGCGTTTCTCCCGGCACCATCGCCACCACCATCCCCCAATCCGGCCCCCTGACCCATGCGCACCCTGCTGCTTTGCCTGTTACTGGTTGGCCTGCCGGCCGCCGCCCAGGTCTATACCTATGTCGACGCGGACGGCAACCGCGTCTTCACCGACCGCCCAACCAGCGACAATGCAGAACGCATTGAACTGCCTGCGACCAACAACATGAGCATGCCCGCCAGCGCACCGCCAGCGCCCGCGGCAGCCCCCCCGGCACCCACGCTATCCTATCGGATGCTGCGCATTCTGCTGCCGCTGCCCGATGCGACCGTCCGCGACAACGCCGGCAACCTGATCGTCACCGCCAGCAGCGAACCGGCACTGCACAGCGGCCACCGCTTTCGCCTGCTGCTGGATGGCCAGCCACGCGACGAAGGCGGACGCAGCCCGGTTTTTGCGCTGGAGAATATCGACCGCGGCACCCATCAACTGGCCGTGGAAATCATCGATGCCCAGGGCCGCACCCTAGAGCGCACCCCCAGCCAGCCGCTGCATATGCTGCGTATTTCCTTGGCGCAGAAACGCCAGGTCAACCCCTGCAAGCAAGACGATTACGGCGTGCGCCCGGAATGCCCGCTCAAGGACAAGCCCGCGGAGAAGCGCGACATCCCCTTCGTGCCCTTTATCTGACCCCGCGCTCGCACCATTTTGGTGCCCAGCATCACCCCAGCCACTATACTTTCCCTGTTTTGGTTCGTCTGCCTGCCCGACGGCCGAACCGAATCGCCCCCAATTTGCCGCCATCACTGATTCCGCGCGTCTTTTCGGGGCTTTGGTTTGCTTCTTGCATTTTCCTGCTGCACTGCCGGAAGCCTCTGCCTATGACTATCAATGACGCACTGCACCGCCTGCTGCTCGACAACCTGACCACCGCCACCCTGCTGCTCAACGCCGACCTGCGTCTCGAGTACATGAACCCGGCGGCGGAAATGCTTCTGGCCGTCAGCGGCCAGCGCAGCCACGGACAATTCATCAGCGAGCTGTTCACCGAATCGGCCGAAGCCCTGAGCGCGCTGCGCCAGGCCGTCGAGCAAGCGCACCCGTTCAACAAGCGCGAGGCGGTGCTGACCGCCGTCACCGGCCAGACCCTGACCGTCGATTACGCGGTGACGCCGATCATCAATCGCGGCGAGACCCTGCTGTTGCTGGAGGTGCATCCGCGCGATCGCCTGCTGCGCATCACCAAGGAAGAGGCGCAGCTGTCCAAGCAGGAAACCACCAAGCTGCTGGTGCGCGGCCTGGCCCACGAGATCAAGAACCCGCTCGGCGGCATCCGCGGCGCCGCCCAGTTGCTGGCCCGCGAACTGCCCAACGAAGACCTCAGGGACTACACCAGCGTCATCATCGAAGAAGCCGACCGCCTGCGCAATCTGGTCGACCGCATGCTCGGCTCGAACAAGCTGCCGTCGCTGGCGATGACCAACGTCCACGAAGTGCTGGAGCGGGTCGGCAGCCTGGTCGAGGCAGAAAGCCAGGGCAGCATCATCTTGGTGCGCGATTACGACCCGAGCATTCCCGACGTCCTGATCGATCGCGAACAGATGATCCAGGCCGTGCTCAATATCGTGCGCAACGCCATGCAGGCCATCGGTGCGCAGAACGAAATGCGCCTGGGCCGCATCACCCTGCGCACCCGCACCCTGCGCCAGTTCACCATCGGCCATGTCCGCCACCGCCTGGTGACCCGCCTGGAAATCATCGACAACGGCCCCGGCATCCCTGCCGAGCTGCTGGACACCATCTTCTACCCCATGGTCAGCGGGCGTGCCGACGGCACCGGGCTGGGCCTGGCGATCACCCAGAACATCATTAGTCAGCATCAGGGGCTGATCGAGTGCGAGAGCCATCCTGGTCACACCGTGTTCTCGATCTTCCTGCCGCTTGAACAAGGAGTAACTCCGTCATGAGTCGCAGTGAAACCGTATGGATCGTCGACGACGACCGCTCCATCCGCTGGGTGCTGGAAAAAGCCCTGCAACAGGAAGGCATGACCACCCAGAGCTTCGACAGCGCCGACGGCGTGCTCAGCCACCTCGGCCGGCAACAACCGGATGTGATCGTCTCGGATATCCGCATGCCCGGCTCCAGCGGCCTGGAACTGCTGGCGCAGATCCGCAACCTCTACCCGCGCCTGCCGGTCATCATCATGACCGCCCATTCCGACCTGGACAGCGCAGTGGCGTCCTATCAGGGCGGCGCCTTCGAGTACCTGCCCAAGCCGTTCGACGTCGATGAAGCCGTCTCCCTGGTCAAGCGCGCCTATCAGCACGCCCAAGAGCAGCAAGGCCTGCAGGCGCCCATCGAGCAACCGCGCACGCCGGAAATCATCGGCGAAGCCCCAGCCATGCAGGAGGTGTTTCGCGCCATCGGCCGGCTCTCCCACTCCAATATCACGGTATTGATCAACGGCGAATCCGGCACCGGCAAGGAGCTGGTCGCCCACGCCCTGCACCGCCACAGCCCACGGGCCGCTTCGCCCTTTATCGCCCTGAACATGGCGGCGATCCCGAAAGACCTGATGGAGTCCGAGTTGTTCGGCCACGAAAAAGGCGCCTTCACCGGCGCCGCCAATCTGCGCCGCGGGCGTTTCGAGCAGGCCGACGGCGGCACCCTGTTCCTCGACGAAATCGGCGACATGCCGGCCGACACCCAGACCCGCCTGCTGCGCGTGCTGGCCGACGGCGAGTTCTACCGGGTCGGCGGCCACACCCCGGTCAAGGTGGATGTGCGGATCATCGCCGCCACCCACCAGAACCTGGAAACCCTGGTGCAGGAAGGCAAGTTCCGCGAAGACCTGTTCCACCGCCTCAATGTGATCCGCATCCACATCCCGCGCCTGGCCGACCGGCGCGAAGACATCCCCACCCTGGCCCGCCACTTTCTCGCCCGCGCCGCCCTGGAACTGGCCGTCGAACCCAAGCTGCTGAAAAGCGGGACCGAGGACTACCTGCAGCAGCTGCCCTGGCCGGGCAACGTGCGCCAGCTGGAGAACACCTGCCGCTGGATCACCGTGATGGCCTCCGGGCGCGAAGTGCACGTCGGCGACCTGCCCCCGGAACTGCTCAGCCAACCGCAGGACAGCGCACCGGTGAGCAACTGGGAACAGGCCCTGCGCCAATGGGCCGACCAGGCCCTGACCCGCGGCCAGTCGGATCTGCTCGGCAGCGCCGTACCGGCCTTCGAGCGGATCATGATCGAAACAGCGCTCAAGCACACCGCCGGCCGCCGCCGTGACGCCGCCCTGCTGCTGGGCTGGGGCCGCAACACCCTGACCCGCAAGATCAAGGAACTGGGCATGAAGGTCGACGGCACTGACGACGACGACAACGACGACACCTAAGCGCCAGCTGGATACGCAAGAACGGGCCGCTGGCCCGTTTTTTCATTGACCATGTGCCCGGCCAGGAGGCTATCGGCATTCCTGCGGGAGCGGGCCTATCTGCGGAGTTGGCGGCTGCAGCCGCTCTCAAACAAGAAATAACCCGTTGTTTTATAGATAGAAATTAGATCATGAAATGAGCCCTGCAGGAGCCAGCTTGCTGCGATCTGGCGTCCCGGCGATCTGGCGATATCTGCAGATCAAAAGCATCGCCAGCAAGCTGGCTCCTACACAGTTTGCTGCGCGACAGCGCGGCTGTCTGGACGACGGGGGATCCCTCATCAAAAAACCTGTATTCCATTGATTTTATTGATTATTACGTCCTCTGTAGGAGCGGCCGGGCGGCGTTCCGCTTCAGCCGCGAATTCTTCGCGGCACAGCAAAGCTTCGCGGCTGAAGCCGATCCTACGACGGCGGGCTCTGCGCGCACCCAGTTTGCTGCGCGACAGCGCGGTTGTCTGGACGACGGGGGATCTTTTACGCTGCCACGATCATTTCCACGCACGGCGCACCCTCGCCGAACCGGGCGCCGGCCCGACGCTCGCCGTTTCCGCGAACATCAGACAGGGCCCATACGGACAAAAACCCTGGCGCCTGCCACAGCTTGCGCGGTTGATGGCCTGCGGCATTTGCGCCCTGACAATGCACCATCCGCGCCCCCTGCACCGCCAAGGCTCACCATACTGCTCGTCGGGCAGCCTGCCAAAAGGGCTGAAGCCCAGTATTTTCAAGCCCTGCAAGCACTGCAATAAAACTGGCACACACCCTGCATATGCTTAAGCAATCCCAGTTTTGGGGACCTTGGTACAGGCAGGCCGGGGAATCCCCTCTTTTATTCGTACGCCAGGCTGATCGTCAGCCGCCAGCGCCCGTCCAGCTCCTCGGCATGCCACTCGCCGCGCAGCGGACGGGCCGCCAGCACCCGCAGCAGCAAGTCCCGCCCCTCGCGCCGCAGCCGCCAATTGACCACCTTGCCCTGCAGGCGCAACTGCCCCTGTTGCTCGCGCCCCAGACTCTCGACCCGCAGGAAAAACACCCCGTCGATGTGGTCGGCACGCGCCTTCGGCTCGACGTTGAACCACAGCTGCAGTCCCTGCTCCACCACCTCGACACTGGCCAGCCGCAAAGGGTCGGGCTGCAGCATACGGCCGATCATCAGGCCGATCAGAAAACCGAATAACGCCAGGGAGCCGATCACCCGCGCCCAGGGACGCGGTCGCGGGCCCGGATCAGGAGTAGAATGCC
>NZ_JBFIIG010000234.1:0-5702 GCF_041601375.1 Pseudomonas sp.
CAGCTGATCAAGGAAGAGATCGACAACCACAACCCCACCGGCATGCAGGGCTTCATTTTCAACACCCGCCGCCCGCTGTTCCAGGACAAACGGGTACGCGAGGCGCTAGGCCTGCTGTTCGACTTCGAATGGACCAACCGCCAGCTGTTCAACGGGGCCTATACCCGTACCCGCAGCTATTTCGACAACTCCGAACTGGCCTCCAGCGGCCTCCCCAGCGCCGATGAGCTGAAGCTCCTCGAACCGCTGCGCAGCATGATCCCGGCGCAGGTGTTCAGCGATGAATTCCGCGTGCCCGTCACCGACGGCAGCGGCATCATTCGCGAACAGCAGAGGCGCGCCTATCAACTGTTGCAAGAAGCCGGCTGGCGCATCGAAGGCGACCAGATGCTCGACGCCGAAGGCGCGCCGGTCAGTTTCGAGTTCCTCCTCGCCCAGACCGAATTCGAGCGCGTGCTGCTGCCGCTCAAGCGCAACATGGCCGATCTCGGCATCGAGCTGGTGATTCGCCGGGTCGACGTCTCGCAGTACATCAACCGCCTGCGCTCGCGGGATTTCGACCTGATCGTGGGCGGTTTTGGCCAGTCCAACTCACCGGGCAACGAGCAGCGCGAATACTGGCACTCCAGCAGCGCCGACAACCCCGGCAGCCGCAACTTCATCGGCCTGAAAGATCCGGCCATCGACCAACTGGTCGAAGGCCTGATCAACGCCGATTCACGGCAAAGCCTGGTCGCCCACACCCGGGCACTCGACCGGGTGCTGTTGTGGGGCCATTACGTCATCCCCAACTGGCACATCAAGACCTGGCGCGTGGCCTACTGGAACCGCTTCGAGCATCCGAAAGTCACCCCCAAATACGACATCGGCCTGAATACCTGGTGGGCTCGCCCGCAACAGGAACCCGCCGCCACGGACAACGCCACAGCCGCGAGCACGGAGCAATAAGATGCTGGCGTATATCTTTCGTCGCCTGTTGCTGATCATTCCCACGCTGTTCGGCATTCTGCTGATCAACTTCATCATCATCCAGGCCGCCCCGGGCGGGCCGGTGGAACAGATGATCGCCAAGCTGGAGGGCTTCGAAGGGGCCACCAGCCGCATCGCGGGCGGCGGCGCCGAAGTGGCGGTCGCCGGCTCCAACTATCGCGGCGCCCAGGGCCTCGACCCGGAGCTGATCGCCGAGATCGAGCAACTGTACGGCTTCGACAAACCGGCTCCCGAGCGCTTCTGGATCATGCTGAAAAACTATGCCCGTTTCGATTTCGGCGAAAGTTTCTTCCGCGACGCGGAGGTGATCGACCTCATCATCGAAAAGATGCCGGTGTCGATCTCGCTCGGGCTGTGGAGCACCCTGATCATGTACCTGGTCTCGATTCCGCTGGGCATCGCCAAGGCCACCCGCCATGGCAGCGCCTTCGATGTCTGGACCAGTTCGGCGATCATCGTCGGCTACGCGATTCCCGCCTTCCTCTTCGCCATTCTGCTGATCGTGGTGTTCGCCGGCGGCAGCTACTTCGACTGGTTTCCGCTGCGCGGCCTGACCTCGAACAACTTCGACGAGCTCAGCCTCGGCGGCAAGATCCTCGACTACTTCTGGCACCTGGCCCTGCCCGTGACCGCCTTGGTGATCGGCAACTTCGCCACCCTGACCCTGCTGACCAAGAACAGTTTCCTCGACGAAATCAACAAGCAGTATGTGGTCACCGCCAGGGCCAAGGGCCTGAGCAACAACGGTGTGCTTTACGGCCACGTGTTCCGCAATGCCATGCTGATCATCATCGCCGGCTTCCCGGCAGCCTTTATCGGCCTGTTCTTCACCGGCTCGCTGTTGATCGAGGTGATTTTCTCCCTCGACGGTCTTGGCCTGATGAGTTTCGAGGCGGCGATCAACCGCGATTATCCGGTGGTCTTTGGCACCCTGTTCATCTTCACCTTATTGGGGCTGGTCGTGAAATTGATCGGTGACATCACCTATACCCTGGTCGATCCGCGCATCGACTTCGAAAGCCGGGAGGGTTGAGATGACGCTCTCCCCCCTCAATCGACGGCGCTTCGAACTGTTCAAGGCGCACAAACGCGGCTGGTGGTCGCTGTGGATCTTCCTTGCCCTGTTCGGCCTGAGCCTGGGCGCCGAACTGATCGCCAACGATAAACCGCTGGCCGTACGCTATGACGGCGAATGGTATTTCCCGGTACTCAAACGCTATCCAGAAACCGTCTTCGGCGGCGAATTCCCCCTGCAAGCCAACTACAAGAGTCCCTACATCCAGGAGCTGATCGAGCAGAAAGACGGCTGGATGCTCTGGCCGCTGATCCCCTTCAGCTATTCCAGCATCAATTACGAGCTGCAAGTACCCGCACCGGCACCGCCATCGCACGCCAACTGGCTGGGTACCGACGACCAGGGGCGCGACGTCATGGCCCGGGTGATCTACGGCTTCCGCATCTCGGTGCTGTTCGCCCTGATCCTGACCGTGCTCAGCTCGATCATCGGCGTATTCGCCGGTGCCCTGCAGGGCTTCTACGGTGGCTGGGTAGATCTGGTCGGGCAGCGTTTTCTGGAGATCTGGTCGGGCCTGCCGGTGCTCTACCTGCTGATCATTCTCGCCAGCTTCGTCCAGCCGAATTTCTGGTGGCTGCTGGGCATCATGCTACTGTTCTCCTGGATGAGCCTGGTCGATGTGGTGCGCGCCGAGTTCCTCCGCGGCCGTAACCTGGAGTACGTACGCGCCGCCCGCGCCCTGGGCATGGAGAACGGCGCCATCATGTTTCGCCACATCCTGCCCAACGCCATGGTATCGACCATGACCTTCATGCCCTTTATTCTCACCGGCGCCATCGGCACCCTGACCGCGCTGGACTTCCTCGGCTTCGGCCTGCCGCCGGGCGCGCCTTCGCTGGGCGAACTGGTCGCCCAGGGCAAGTCCAACCTGCAGGCGCCCTGGCTCGGTATCAGCGCCTTCAGCGTGCTGGCGCTGATGCTCAGTCTCCTGGTGTTTATCGGCGAAGCGGCACGCGATGCCTTCGATCCGAGGAAATAAGATGACCCGATCCGATACCCTTATCGAAGTGCGTGACCTGGCCGTCGAATTCGCCAGTGGCGACTCCAGGCAGCGCGTGGTCGAAGGCGTCAACTTCACGATCCACCGCGGCGAGACCCTGGCCCTGGTCGGCGAAAGCGGCTCAGGCAAATCGGTCACCGCCCACTCGATCCTGCGCCTGCTACCCTACCCCCTGGCCCAGCATCCGAGCGGCAGCATCCATTATGCCGGGCAAGATCTGCTCACACTCAGCGAGAACAAACTGCGCAACATCCGCGGCAACCGCATCGCCATGGTCTTTCAGGAACCCATGACCTCGCTGAACCCGCTGCACTGCATCGAAAAGCAGATCAATGAAGTGCTGACCCTACATAAAGGTCTGACCGGCAAAGCGGCCACCGCGCGGACCCTGGAGCTGCTCGAGCTGGTCGGCATCCCCGAGCCGCACAAGCGCCTCAAGGCCTACCCCCATGAGCTCTCCGGCGGCCAACGCCAGCGCGTGATGATCGCCATGGCCCTGGCCAACGAACCGGAACTGCTGATCGCCGACGAGCCGACCACCGCGCTGGACGTCACCGTGCAGCTGAAAATCCTCGAACTGCTCAAGGATCTGCAGACGCGCATGGGCATGGCGCTGCTGCTGATCAGCCACGATCTCAACCTGGTTCGACGAATTGCTCATCGCGTATGTGTCATGCAGCAGGGAAAGATCGTCGAACAAGCGTCGTGTGATCAGCTGTTCCATGCGCCGCAACATCCCTACACCCAGGAACTGCTCGGTGCCGAGCCGCGCGGTGAGCCGGTGGCCAACCCGGCCGGCGAAGCGCTGCTGGAAGTCGACGATCTGCGCGTCTGGTTCCCGATCAAGAAGGGCCTGCTGCGCCGAACCGTCGATTATGTGAAAGCGGTGGACGGGATCAATTTCAGCCTGCCCCAGGGCCAAACCCTGGGTATCGTTGGCGAGAGCGGTTCCGGCAAGTCCACCCTGGGTCTGGCAATCCTGCGCTTGATCGGCAGCCAGGGCGCCATTCGCTTCCAGGGTCAGGCTCTGGATGGGCTGACGCAGCATCAGGTCCGGCCGTTGCGCCGACAGATGCAGGTGGTCTTTCAGGACCCCTTCGGCAGCCTGAGCCCGCGCATGACGGTGGGCATGATTGTCGGCGAGGGTCTGCGCATTCATGGCATGGGCACGGCGGCGGAACAGGAACAGGCGATCATCGACGCACTTTTGGAGGTAGACCTGGACCCGGATACCCGGCACCGCTACCCCCACGAGTTTTCCGGCGGGCAACGCCAGCGCATTGCCATTGCCCGCGCACTGGTGTTGAAACCGGCGCTGATACTGTTGGACGAGCCGACTTCGGCGCTCGACCGTACCGTTCAGAGCCAAGTAGTGGAGTTGCTGCGTTCATTGCAGGCCAAGTACAACCTGACTTACCTGTTCATCAGCCACGACTTGGCGGTGGTTCGTGCGATCAGCCACCACCTGATAGTGGTCAAGGAAGGTCAAGCGGTCGAACAAGGCCCGGCAGCTGCGATCTTCGCAGCGCCACAGCATATTTATACCCAGCAGTTGCTGGAAGCCGCCTTATTGGCTCCCGGCACTGCTGACTAAATCCTTAAAGCAGGAAGAGGAAGAGCACACATGGGTTTTCTAAGCGGTAAGCGCGTACTGATCGTTGGCGTTGCCAGCAAACTGTCCATTGCCTCGGGCATCGCCGCGGCCATGCACCGTGAGGGCGCCGAACTGGCCTTCACTTACCAGAATGAAAAACTCAAGGGTCGCGTCGAAGAGTTTGCCGCCAGCTGGGGCTCCGGTCCCGAGCTGTGCTTTCCCTGCGACGTCGCCAGCGACGAGGAAATCGCCGCGGCGTTCGAAGCCCTGGGCAAGCAATGGGATGGCCTGGACTGCATCGTCCACTCGGTCGGTTTCGCCCCCGGCGACCAGCTCAATGGCGACTTCACCGATGTCACCACTCGCGAGGGCTTTCGCATCGCTCACGACATCAGCGCCTACAGCTTCGTCGCCCTGGCCAAGGCCGGTCGCGAGATGATGCGAGGCCGTAACGGCAGCCTGCTGACCCTCTCCTACCTGGGTGCAGAACGCACCATGCCCAACTACAACGTCATGGGCATGGCCAAGGCCAGCCTGGAGTCCGGCGTACGCTACCTGGCAGGCAGCCTCGGTCCGGAAGGCACTCGGGTCAACGCCATCTCCGCCGGCCCGATCCGCACCCTCGCTGCCTCGGGAATCAAGAGCTTCCGCAAGATGCTCGCCGCCAACGAGAAGCAAACTCCCCTGCGCCGCAACGTGACCATCGAAGAAGTCGGCAACGCCGGCGCCTTCCTCTGCTCCGACCTGGCCTCGGGCGTCAGCGGTGAAATCATGTATGTCGACGGCGGCTTCAACACCACCGCCATGGGCGCCATGGAAGATTGATTGCCTCGCCATGAATAGGGTCTGTTGCCATCTCGTAGTCGCGAAACGGCAACCGACACTAATAAAAAAGGCCGCTTATAGCGCAATGCTGTTCACTTAAGCGGAGCAGCTTTGCGGTCAACTGGGTAGCGGGTCTTGGACATCTTCACCGTCCTGGGCGTCGATGGCCTGGGGCGTTTTTTTATGAATAGCAGGCCGATACTGCCGCGTAAATCCGC
>NZ_JBFIIG010000235.1:0-5677 GCF_041601375.1 Pseudomonas sp.
CACTTCGCGCAGGTTGTGCGGCGGCACGTCGGTGGCCATGCCCACGGCGATGCCGGTGGTGCCGTTCAACAGGATGTTGGGCAGGCGCGCCGGCAGGGTCGCCGGCTCGTTGAGGGTGCCGTCGAAGTTCGGCACCCAGTCGACGGTGCCCTGACCCAGCTCGGTCAGCAGCACCTCGGAGTAGCGCGACAGGCGCGCCTCGGTGTAACGCATGGCGGCGAACGACTTGGGGTCATCCGGCGCGCCCCAGTTGCCCTGGCCGTCGACCAGGGTGTAGCGGTAGCTGAACGGCTGGGCCATCAGCACCATGGCTTCGTAGCAGGCCGAGTCGCCGTGCGGGTGGAACTTGCCGAGCACGTCGCCGACGGTGCGCGCCGACTTCTTGTGCTTGGAATCGGCGTCCAGGCCCAGTTCGCTCATGGCGTAGACGATCCGCCGCTGTACCGGCTTGAGACCGTCGCCGATATGCGGCAGGGCGCGATCCATGATCACGTACATCGAATAATTGAGATAAGCCTGCTCGGTAAAGTCGGCAAGGGAGCGGCGTTCGACACCGTCCAGGCTCAAATCGAGGGGTTCGCTCATGCGTGCCTCATTGATCAGAAAATTTAGTCAAGCGAAGTGGTCTGGCGCAGCACCAGGGTGCCGTCGCGCTGGGTAAATTCGAGTTGTTTCAGGGCGCTCATGCCGAGCAGCACCTCATCGCCGTCCATGCCCGGCGTGATCAGGGCGGCAACGTCATGCAGCCGGATTTCGCCGAGCTGCAGGCTGGCCAGCTGGGTCCGGTAGCCGACCACGGTGCCATTGGCGGTACGGATCTGCACCGGCGCACCGCGCTGCAGGCCGAGGGATTCGGCCAGGGCGGCAGGCACGGCGACGGCAGTGGCGCCGGTATCGAGCAGCAAGGTCACGCTGGCGCCGTTGATCTGGCCGCCCAGCAGGTAATGCCCGCCGCGACTGCTCAGCAGGCGCACCTCGATATAGCCCTCGCCCTGCAACGACTGCGGCGCCTGGTTCGGGTTATCACGGCGCTCCTCCCATTTACCGAAGAAGTGCGTGGCCAGCAGCAATGCGGCGCCCCAGGCCAGTACCAGCATCACCCGGCCGACCCGCCGCCCCGGAGTCTGCGTACTCACCGGGTGCGTCCCCAGCCGCCCTTGGGTGCGGCGAAACGCCAGACGACCGGGCGCTGCTCGCCATCGGCACGGGTGTGCCGGCCATGGTCGCTGCCGATCCAGGCGCCCTGCTCGTCGATCCACAGCGCTTCGGCCAGGCCATAGGGCGGCGGATAACGCCGGGCATCGGTCAAGGCTTCGGCGGCGAACGACCAGCAGCGTTCGACCCCGCCATCGCTCAGCTTGCGCCGACAGATGCGATGGGCCTGACGCTCGAGGGTGAAGAGTTTTTCCTTGTGAAAGGCCAGCCCGGAAAAATCCCGCGCTTGCGCCTCGCCACCCAGCTGCGGCGGTGAGGATTCGTTACCGCCTTCGCTCATCAGCACGCAACCACCGGTGCAGCGCCAGCTCGAACCGTTCTTGTGCAGCACCAGCAGGCCGCGGCGCCGGCGTTCGGCCGCCAACCACAAGCGCTCGCCGGCGGGATCGATGGCCACGCCCTCGAGCAGCGCATTGAAGTGCCAGAGCATGCCGCTGGCACGCGCCTGGCGCACCATGCCATCGGGCAGTGCCAGCCACTGCGGCGCCCCGACTGGCGGGATCCACAACACGGCACCGCGCGCCTCGCTGACCAGGTAGCGATTGCCAATGGCATCGCAGGACAAGCCTTCGAAATCCAGACTACCGCCGCGCACCAGACCGGTGACCCAGGTGCGCATGCGCAAGCCCCAGGGCAGCAGGGTCGAGGACAAGGGCGGGGCGACAAAGTGTTCGGCCTCGGCCTGCCAGACAGTGTCGCCGGCAGCCAGCCGATACAAGCGGTCATCCTCGCGATCCGAAACGGCCCAGAGCGCCTCGCCGCACCAGGCCAGGCCCGACAGGTTGCCGGCAGCGATGCCCTCGATCGAGTGCTCGCTGACCAGCGTCAGTTCCTCCAGGGCCTGGGTCTCGGCCAGGACCGGGGCGGCGACCAGCAACAGGGCGGCAGCCAGTCGCCGCATCAAAGCAGCACCTCGGCCAGGTTGCCCTTGGACTCCAGCCAGGACTTGCGGTCGCCGGCGCGCTTCTTCGCCAGCAGCATGTCCATGAGTTCCTGGGTGCTCGGATAATCCGCCAGGGTCAGCTGCACCAGGCGCCGGGTATTGGGGTCCATGGTGGTTTCGCGCAGCTGCGGCGGGTTCATCTCGCCGAGGCCCTTGAAGCGGGTGACCTGCGGCTTGCCGCGGCGCTTCTCGGCGACCAGGCGGTCGAGGATGCCGTCGCGCTCGGCCTCGTCCAGGGCATAGAAGATCTCCTTGCCCAGGTCGATGCGGTACAGCGGCGGCATGGCCACGTAGATGTGTCCGGCATCCACCAGCGGACGAAAATGCTGGACGAACAGCGCGCACAGCAGGGTGGCAATGTGCAGACCGTCGGAATCGGCGTCGGCGAGGATGCAGATCTTGCCGTAGCGCAGCTGGGCCAGGTCGTTGGAACCGGGGTCGATACCGATGGCCACGGCGATGTTGTGCACTTCCTGGGAGGCCAGCACTTCGCCGACATCCACTTCCCAGGTATTGAGGATCTTGCCGCGCAACGGCAGGATCGCCTGGAATTCCTTGTCGCGCGCCTGCTTGGCGCTGCCGCCGGCGGAGTCGCCCTCGACCAGGAACAGCTCGGAGCGCAGCGGGTCCTGGCCGGCGCAATCGGCCAGCTTGCCGGGCAGCGCCGGGCCCTGGGTGATGCGCTTGCGCTCGACCTTCTTGCCGGCCTTGAGGCGGCGATTGGCGTTGCTGATCGCCAGCTCGGCGAGCTGCTGGCCGAGTTCCGGGTGGGCGTTGAGCCACAGGCTGAAGGCGTCCTTGACCACCCCGGAGACGAAGGCCGCGGCCTCGCGCGAGGACAGGCGCTCCTTGGTCTGGCCGGAGAACTGTGCGTCCTGCATCTTGGTCGAGAGGACGAAGGCGATGCGCTCCCAGATGTCTTCCGGCGCCAGTTTGACGCCGCGCGGCAGCAGGCTGCGGAACTCGCAGAACTCGCGCATGGCGTCCAGCAGGCCCTGGCGCAGACCGTTGACATGGGTGCCGCCCTGGGCCGTGGGGATAAGGTTGACGTAGCTTTCCTGCACCGTATCGCCGCCTTCCGGCAGCCACAGCAGCGCCCAGTCGACCGCCTCCTTGTTACCGCTCAGGCTGCCGCAGAACGGCTCGACGGGCAGGCGTTCGAATTCGCTGACCGCATCCACCAGGTAGGAGCGCAGCCCCTGCTCGTACAGCCACTCGACCCGCTCGCCACTGGCCTTGTCCTCGAAGCTGACGTGCAGCCCCGGGCAGAGCACGGCCTTGGCCTTGAGCACATGCTTGAGGCGGCTGACCGAGTACTTGGGCGAATCGAAATACCTGGTATCCGCCCAGAAATGCACGCTGGTACCGGTGTTGCGCTTGCCGACCGTGCCGATCACCTGCAGGTCGCTGGCCTTGAAGCCGTCGGCAAAGGTCATGCGGTATTCGTTGCCATCGCGTTTGACCCGCACCTCGACGCGGGTCGACAGGGCGTTGACCACGGAAATGCCGACGCCGTGCAAACCGCCGGAGAACTGGTAGTTCTTGTTGGAGAACTTGCCGCCGGCGTGCAGCTTGGTGAGGATCAGCTCGACCCCCGAGACCCCCTCTTCGGGGTGAATATCCACCGGCATGCCGCGACCGTCGTCGATGACTTCCAGGGAGCTGTCCTCGTGGAGGATCACCTGGATCGAGCTGGCGTGACCGGCCAGGGCCTCGTCGACGCTGTTGTCGATGACTTCCTGGGCCAAGTGGTTGGGCCGGCTGGTGTCGGTGTACATGCCCGGGCGCTTGCGCACCGGATCCAGGCCGGAAAGGACTTCGATGGCGTCTGCGTTGTAACTGGCCATGGGCTCTCTGGTCGTTATTAAAGGTCGGAAAAGTCGCTATCGCGCCACAGTTGCGGCGCAATACCGGCGAAGGCGAAGAGCGCGGGCAGGCGCGCGGCAAACCCCTGAAAGCCATGATCGCCACCGGCCTGGATACGCAGCGCGCAGGCGCGGTAATAGGCTTGGGCATCGCGGTAATCGAGGGTTTCGTCGGCGGTCTGCAACCACACCTGGTAACGCGCGGGATCTTGCGGCGGCGGCACGTCCAGCTCGGCCAGGGTCTGCACATGATCGGCCGTCAGTTCCCAGGTTTCACCGCTGTAATAGTTGTGCTGCGGCCCCAGATAGCCATCGAAACGCAGGTGCGGACGCACCGCCGGATTGATCAACAGCGCGCGCAAGCCATGGCGCTCGGCCAGGTGGGTCGCATAGTAGCCGCCCAGGGAGCTGCCGACCAGCACGGGCCGGCCGAGTTCGGCGATCAGAGCCTCGAGCTGGGCGATGGCCCGGCGCGGATGATGGTCCAGGGCCGGCACCCGCAGCTGCGCCGCCAGCCCCATGCGCGTCATGGCACGCGACAGCTGGCTGGCCTTGAGCGAAGCGGGCGAGCTGTTGAGGCCGTGGAGATAGAGAATAGATGCAGTCATGGAGCGGGAGGCTACTAGTGCGGGGCATCAGGCTGCAAGCTGCACGTAGGTACGCGTGCGGCGCCAGCAGCGGCTAATAACCTTTCACCGTGTAGTCCACCTCGAAGTCGATCCCGGTCACCCGCGACACGCCGGTATCCAGCCGGCCGTCGGCGTGCAGGCGCAGCCAGCGGTAGCCGGGCGCACTGGTGTCGACCTGGAATTCTTCACTGCCCGGGGCGAACTGCACGCAGGTGGAGGGCGACGCCAGCAGGCGCAGCCCCTTGTGCACTTGATCGAATTCCTGATGGATATGCCCCCAGAGCAGCGCACGCACCTGACTGAAGCGCTCCAGCACGGCGAATAGCGCCTCGGGGTTGCGCAGGCCGATGGGCTCCATCCAGCGGCAACCGATGGACACCGGGTGATGGTGCAGGCAAATCAGGTGGTGGCGCTCCGGCGCTTCGCCGAGCGCACGCTCCAGCAGGGCCAGCTGTTGCGGGTCAAGATAGCCGGGCACCGCACCGGGAATCGACGAGTCGAGCAGGATGATGCGCCAATTACCCAGGTCGATCACCGGTTCCAGCAGATCGCTATCGGCGCAGGCGGCCTGCATGGCCGGGACGTCGTCATGGTTGCCGGGAAACCAGCGGGCCGGCGCCGCCAGCACCTCGGTCATCTGCCGAAAGCGCTGGTAGGAGGCCAGGCTGCCGTCTTGCGACAGATCGCCACTGGCGAGCATCAGGTCGATCTGCGGCTGCTCTTGCAGCACCCGCTCGATCACTTGCTGCAGACTGTCCTGGGTATCCAGGCCCAGCAGCTTACCGTTCGCGTCGGCAAATAGATGACTGTCGGACAGCTGCACCAGCAGGACCGAGGCATCAGCAGCGGAATTGAGCTCGCTCGGCAAGGCCGTCTCCTTGAGCAGAATGGGTGGATTATGGTGGCTAGCCGGGGCTGCGGTAAACCCGCGAAGTGGACATGGATCACAGAAAAGCAGCGGTAAGCTGCAAGCGGCAGGATGGCGCGGTCAGGCTTTTACTCGAAGTTTATCGATTGAAGCTTGA
>NZ_JBFIIG010000236.1:0-5666 GCF_041601375.1 Pseudomonas sp.
CCGACCAGCAGGTTGTTGGCCAGGACCCGCTTTGTCGTGATCGTTACGCGCCGCGATTCGCGTGGCCCGGCTAGTGGCGCGAACGCCGTGGATCAGCAATGTGCCGCACGATCACCCGAACGAATCGCCGTGCGAGCCCGTACCAGCACTCGAGTGCTCCCGCCACCACAGACCCTCCGGGCAAACGTCAGGGGTCGTCGCCCCCTCCTCCAGCAAGTAGATACTATAGTTAGAGTGTTCAACAACAAGGTGTCCTTGAGGACTCTCGTTATTGAACAACTTAGCCACGTCCTATTGACTAATATTCGAGGATAAGCCGATGACTTTAGCCGATATAGTACAGAAGGGTTGGGAAGCACTCGGCGCAGGAGACTTTGATAGCCTGGTAGCAGACTACGTTGAAGACATGACCTTCATTATGCCCGGGCAGACCGACCGCCTGAAAGGGCGCGATGCATTCCGTTCCGCGCTGGATGGACTCGGAAAAATCCTCCCGCCAGGCTTCGAAATCACCGGGCTTCGCCAGCTTGAAGGAAAAGATGAAGTTGTCTCTATTGTTGAATGGAAAGCAGATAAAGTTGCCAGCTCTCAACTGTCCGTTCTTTTCAAGTTCGAAAATAACAAGATTCATGAGGAACGCTGGTTCATCGACACTGAACAATGGAAAGGCGCATTCTGAGTTATGTTCGATACATAACTCGTATATCCAGCCGCGCGCATGCCGTAATGGCCTTTTGTGCATTGTGCTTCACTTCATCGCCACACAGAATCCGCGTTGGCAGGCACACCGTTGATAGCGGTATGCCACGGTACTCAAGGTGAGGAATCGCCATGCTTAGCATCGGTCGCCCCTTTCGACAGGCCACGCCAGACGATGCGCAGGACTTGGCCGAATTCGTCAACATGGCCGGTGACGGCTTGGCGCTCTATCTGTGGGAGCAAATGGCCACGGCCGGTGAATCCGCTTGGGATGTCGGCTGTAGTCGGGCCAAGAGGGACTCAGGTGCCTTCTCCTACCGCAATGCGATCCTGCGCCTGGTGGACGACGATGCCGTTGCCTGCTTGATTGGCTATCCGTTGGAAGACGCCCCGGCTCCTGCGGATTACTCGGAAATGCCGCCCCTGTTCGTGCCCCTTCAGCAACTGGAGGACATGGTCCCCGGCACCTGGTACATCAACGTCCTGGCCACCAAGCAAGCGCATCGAGGTCATGGCTATGGCAACGAGCTTCTGGCCCTTGCCGAGGGCATAGCGACCAGCCTCGGCAAGCATGGCCTGAGTCTGATCGTCGCTGACACCAACCTGGGCGCACGAAGCCTCTACAGTCATCTCGGCTATCAGGAAGTGGCGCAGCGAGCAATGGTCAAGGAGCACTGGGTTCATCCCGGCACGCACTGGGTTCTGATGACGAAAAATTTGCAGGTTGAGGATAAACAACCCGAAGCCGGGACAGGTTGACCAGTGCACACCTTGGAGATCACTTCACCCTGTCCATCGAGTTGAGACCGTCTGGCCAAGGGACTCAGGTCTACTGGCGCCAGACCTTCGACACCATTGAGCACTACGAATGCATTGCCGATTTCGTCGCCGGTGCCAACCAGCAGACGCTGATACCCCCGCCAGGCAATCTGCTGGCTTTGCCAGTTGCCATTAAAGCGTCGCGTGCGGCAGCAAATGGCCAAGCATATCCATAGCGGGTTATTGACCAGGGCCACAATCGCCTTGTCGTGAACGATGCACTCCGCGCCGCCATCTGCGTGACCCGGCGTTGCAGTGAAGTTATCCGCCATGGCGCCCTGGAGTTCCTGACCACTTAATCAAGTCACACATGAAGAGGCACTTCAACTGTGGCTGATTTGGCTAACCGGAAAATGTCTGGACATCAGCAAAATCGTTAAAAAGCAGTGTAATGTTCCTGCACCGATATGTTAAAAACCGCTTTAAAAATTTGCCGTTATTGATTAGAGCAAGATCATTTCCTCAGAAAAAATAAGAACTAAGGAGCCTTGGTGAGGGGGGAGTTTCGATGTGCACTACATATGTTGTCAGCTTCAGTACTGTTGGCGACATCGCTGTTTCTCACTGGCTGCGATAACGAGGAACCGGCAACCACAAGCCCGAGAACGGCATCCGGCCTGACGCTGCTGAACCAGGACTGGAACGACCAGCAGCGCGAGACAGCCTGGTACACCAGTTTCGGTTCCCGGATCGTTCCGCTGCCCTGGTTCCTGGCACTGGAAGAGGCCAACAGCCAGGCGCGCTTCAGTCGCCCGGACAACCTGAGCCGCTTCGGCTTTGCCTCGGCCGGCCCATCGGCAGCCAACCCCCACAGCCTGCCGATCGGCCTGGCCAGTACGCCGCCGCACAAGGGCGAACAGTGGGTGGGACTGGGTTGCTCGGCCTGCCATTCCGGGCAGATCTACTACCGCGGCGAGCGCCTGCATATCGACGGTGGCCAGGCCCTGGTCGACTTCCAGTTGTTCGAGCGCGAGGTCATCGCCGCGCTCCAGGCGACCCTGGCCGACGAAGACAAGTTCCAGCGTTTTGCCCAGGCCTTGCAGGCGGGTCCCGAGCTGCGCCAGGCGGTGCAGGCTCGAAGCGAGCGGCTGAGCGCCGTGGCGGCGCTGAACGCCACCCACGTTGCCTACGGCCGTGGCCGCCTGGACGCCTTCGGCCAGATCTTCAATGCGGTGGCCGCCGACTTCCTCGCCATTCCCGAGAACCGCCGCGAACCCAACGCGCCGGTCAGCTACCCGGTGCTCTGGGACGCCGCGCACCTGGACCTGGTGCAGTGGAACGGCTCGGCGCCCAATGCCGGCCCCGGGCCGCTGGTACAGAACGCCACCACGGCGCTGGCGGTGTTCGGCGACCTGAACATCCACAGTGACGGCATGGGCTACGACTCCACGGTCGAGATCGACAACCTCAGCACCATCCAGGACCTCTGGTATCGACTCAGCGCGCCGGCCTGGCCACAGGAGACCCTCGGCACTATCGACAGCGCCCTGGCACAGCAGGGCGCGGCGATCTACCAGCAGCAGTGCCAGACCTGCCATATGCTGTCCGATCAGCATGACCCGGACCGCAAGCTCACCGCGAAGCTGGTGGCGGTCGACGCCGTGGGCACCGACAGCACCATGGCCAGCAACTTCACCAATGCCACATCCAAGAGCGGCGCCTTCGAAGGCCAGAAGCTGATGTACGTCGGCGGTGCCACGCTTGGCGCCGAGGCCCCTACCATCGAGCTGGTGGTGCACGCGGCGCTGGGCGCGCTGCTCGAACACCCCTGGCAATCGATCAAGGCGGGCCTGTACAGCTTCCACAAGGTGCAGAGCGCCCCACTGCATGAGCGGCCTTACGACTACAAGGCGCGCCCGCTGTCCGGCATCTGGGCCAGCGCCCCCTATCTGCACAACGGCTCGTTGCCGACCCTGGCGGCGCTGCTGTCGAGCGAGCGCCCGCCCCATTTCGCCGTGGGCAAGGTGGAGTTCGACCCGCGGGCGGTGTGGCTGAGCGAGCAGGTGCTGGATGAGGCCCAGGTGAGCCGCTTCGACACCCGCCTGCCGGGTAACGGCAATGGCGGACACCGCTATGGCACCGGGCTGGCCGAGGCCGACAAGCGCGCCCTGATCGAATACCTGAAAACCCTATAACGACAAATTCCAAGCTGGGGAACATCTATGAGCAAGGCAATCGCATCGCGCTGGCTAGGGCGCCTGCTGTTACTGGTCGCGCTGCTGGTACTGGCCGTGGTGGGGGCGTTCGTCTACTACGTGCAGTCCTCCAAGGCGCGCATACCCCGCCTCGAGCCGGTCGACGAGTACCGTTACCTGAACAGCGGCTGGCAGGCATCCGCCCGCGAGACCTACTACCACACCCCGCAGGGCGCCTCGATGCCGCAGGGCGCGGGCGACAGGTCGCTGCGCTACAACTGGTTCCTCAATCTGGAACAACCGCTGTCGCAGGAGCGCTTCGCCGACCCCGCCTTCCTCCAGCGCTTCCATTTCCTCTTCGATCCCAGCCACCCGGACCAGTTGCCGGTCGGCTTCGCCTCGCGCTACTCCGCCTCGCTCGGCGAGGAGCTGCTCGATATCAGCTGCGCCGCCTGCCATACCGGCCAGTTGCACTACCGCAAGGAAGGCAAGCGCTACGCCCTGCGCATCGACGGTGGCCAGGCGATGCACGCCTTCACCGACCTGCAGCGCGGCAGCTTCGGCCCCACCCTGATCAGCGCGCTGGCGGAAACCTGGGCCAACCCGCTCAAGTTCAACCGCTTCGCCGGCAAGGTACTGGCCGACGGCGGCGACTCGGGCGAGCTGCACGAGCAGCTCGGCGAGACGCTCAAGGCCTTCCTCGCCATCCAGCAGAACAACCCGCTGGCGCACCTCTACCCGACCCGCGAAGGCTTCGGCCGCACCGACGCGCTCGGGCGCATCGCCAACACGGTGTTCGGCGAGCACCTGAACGACGCCAACCTGCAGACCTCGTCGGCACCGGTGAGCTACCCCTATCTGTGGAACATGTGGAAGTTCAACTGGGTGCAATACAACGGCTCGGTGGCCCAGCCGCTGGCCCGCAACATCGGCGAGGCACTGGGCGTCGGTGCCGAGATCCACCTGGTGAACGCGGAAGGCGCGCCACTGCCGGCGCAGGAGCGCTTCCGCTCCTCGGTCAATATCCCCGGGCTCGAGCAGATCGAACGGGCGCTGCAGCAGTTGCCGCCGCCGCAGTGGCCCGAGGACATCTTCGGCAGCGTCGATCAGGCCAAGGCCGCCCGTGGCGAGCAATTGTTCCAAAACCACTGTGTCGAGTGCCACGGCCCGCACCCGTCCAGCCGTGCCCGTCAGCAGGCGGAAGCGCCGCTCAAGGCCGGCCCCGAGGATCACTGGCTGATCGAGGTGATCGGCATCGAGCATATAGGCACCGACCCGACCGAGGCGCAGAGCTTCCTGAACCGAACCTATGACCTCTCCGCCACCGGCATCGGCAAGGCCGACGTCGAGGCGCTGATCAAGCCGCTGCTGCAGAAGCAACTGGCCCGCGACATGCTCATGCGCCTGCGCGAGCTGACCATCGACGAGACCCTGAGCGACGAGGCGCAGGCTGCGTTCGCCGCTCTGACCGACGCCTTCCCGGCGCCGGACCGGCTCGCCGCCCAGGGCTTCGAGCCCTCACCGGCGCCGGCCATCAAGGCCGCGCTGGAGCGCTTCGCACTCAAGCCCAGCGTGCAGTTGTCGGCCAGCTACGCGGCCTATCCGCAGCTCGCCTGCGACAGCCAGTGCCAGGTCAACGCGCTCTGGTACGACCTGGATTACGCCCAGGCCGGGTTCGCCAGCCTGCTGGCATCCATCGACCCAAGCAGGATCACCGAAGGGCTGGGCCTGAACCTGATCGACCTGCTGCTGAAACAGCGCTACTACCAGGACCACAACCTGAGCGAGGCGCAGCAGGCGTGCCTGGAGGGCTTCGGCGCGCTCGACCTGCCGCAGCAGATCATCGGCTACAAGCCGCGGCCGCTGGCCGGGGTCTGGGCAACGCCGCCGTTCCTGCACAACGGCTCGGTGCCCACCCTGTACCAGATGCTGGTGCCCGCCGCCGAACGCGATAAGCGCTTCTTCGTCGGCCCGCGCGACTACGACCCGGTCAACCTGGGTTACACCACCGCC
>NZ_JBFIIG010000237.1:0-5657 GCF_041601375.1 Pseudomonas sp.
AGGCCACGGTCCTTGGTCACGTCCAGCGACACCAGGGCGCGCTGGTCCAGGGCCCAGACGAAGGCGGCGATCATCACCAGCAGCATGGCCGCGTAGCCGACCAGGCGTGGCCGCAGCAGCTGGGTCTTGCCGCCGGCCAGGGCGCGCTCGGAGGTGTAGCGGATCAGGCCCGAGGCATAACCCATCTTGTCCATGACGGTGTCGCAGGCATCGATGCAGGCCCCGCAGCTGATGCAGTCCAGCTGCAGGCCATCGCGGATGTCGATACCGGTCGGGCACACCTGCACACAGATCGTGCAATCGATGCAGTCGCCGAGGCCTTCGAGCTGCGGCACGCTGTCCTTCTTGCGCGGCCCGCGACTCTCGCCGCGAGCCGCGTCGTAGGAGACGATCAGGGTGTTGTCGTCGAACATCACGCTCTGGAAGCGCGAGTAGGGACACATGTGCAGGCACACCTGCTCGCGCAGCCAGCCGGCATTCAGGTAGGTGGCGGCGGTGAAAAACAACAGCCAGAAGGCCGTGGTGGCACCCAGGTTGAAGGTGAACAGGTCAGCCACCAGTTCGCGCACCGGGGTGAAGTAGCCGACGAAGGCCAGCGCCGTGCCCAGGCTGACTGCTAGCCACAGGCCGTGCTTGGCGCTCCGGCGCAGCAGCTTGTTCACCGACCAGGGCGCGGCGTCGAGCTTGATGCGCTGGTTGCGCTCGCCTTCGGTCACCTTTTCCACCCACATGAAGACCCAGGTCCACACGCTTTGCGGACAGGTGTAGCCGCACCAGACCCGGCCGGCGAACACGGTGATAAAGAACAGGCCGAAGGCGGCGATGATCAGCAGCGCCGAGAGCAGGACGAAATCCTGCGGCCAGAAGGTCGCGCCGAAGATGTGGAACTGGCTGTTGCCCAGGTCCCAGAGCACGGCCTGGCGCCCGCCCCAGTCCAGCCAGGCGGTGCCGAAGAACAGCAGGAACAGCGCGCCGGCACCATACAGGCGCAGCGAGCGGAACAGGCCGGTGAAGCTGCGGGTATGGATAGGGCCGCCGGCTTTGGCCGGCGTCAACTGGATGGGACGGCGCGGGTCGATCGTGTCGATGACCGTGGCGGGGATACGTTCGCTCATGGGCTGAGCCTCGTCTGGCTGCAATCAGGTGCGACGCATCATCGGCCCAGGCATGTATCGATAACAGGCTCAGAATTTCAAATAAAAAGCGGATCAGCTGGACAGGTTGTCGCAGCTGCAAGCCCTCTCCTGTCAGCAGGAGATCAGCCGGCAGCCATTGCGGAGACGGATTTACGGCCTATCTGATCCGGTTTTTTCAGGTTTACCTGAGGCTGTTTTGTCGCGCGCCTGCCCGCCATAGTTGCAGGCACACGGTCAGCCCGCTGCAGGCAGCGCGCGGCCGGCGATCCGTTCTGACGAGGTGGCCCATGTACCAATACGACGACTACGACCGCGCCCTGGTGAGCGAGCGCGTGGCGCAGTTTCGCGACCAGATCGCGCGGCGCATCAGCGGCGAGTTGAGCGAGGAAGAGTTTCTGCCGCTGCGCCTGCAGAACGGCCTGTATATGCAAAAGCATGCCTACATGCTACGCGTGGCGATTCCCTACGGCACCCTGTCGGCGCGGCAACTGCGCACCCTGGCGGGTATCGCCAAGGACTACGACCGCGATTACGGGCACTTCACCACCCGGCAGAACATCCAGTTCAACTGGATCGAACTGGATCAGGTCGGCGACATCCTCGAACGGCTGGCCGAGGTCGAGATGCACGCCATCCAGACCTCCGGTAACTGCGTGCGCAACATCACCACCGAGGCCTTTGCCGGGGTGGCCGCGGACGAGCTGCTCGACCCCCGGCCGTTGGCGGAAATCCTCCGCCAGTGGTCGACGGTCAACCCGGAATTTCTCTACCTGCCGCGCAAGTTCAAGATCGCCCTGTGCGCGGCGCAGGAAGACCGCGCGGCCGTGATGATGCATGACATCGGCCTGTACCTGTACCGCGACGCGGCCGGCGAACTGCTGCTGCGGGTGATGGTCGGCGGCGGCCTGGGCCGCACCCCGATCCTCAGCCAGCAGATCCGCGAGGGCCTGCCGTGGCAGCACCTGCTGTCCTATGTCGAGGCGGTGTTGCGGGTCTACAACCGTCACGGCCGACGCGACAACAAGTACAAGGCGCGGATCAAGATACTGGTCAAGGCCCTGGGTATCGAAGCCTTTGCCAAGGAGGTCGAGGCCGAGTGGCAGCACATCAAGGACGGCCCGGCGGAGTTGACCGAGGCGGAGTATCAGCGGGTCGCGGCGGCCTTCGACGCCCCGGCCTACGCCAGCCTGGATGACGCCGATCTCGACTACGGCAGCGCCCTGGCGCGCGACGCCGCCTTCGCCCGCTGGGCGTCGCGCAACGTGCGCCCGCACAAGGTGGCGGGCTATGCCTCGGTGGTGCTGTCGAGCAAACCCGGGCCCAGTTCGCCGCCCGGGGACGTGACCTCGACGCAGATGCACGCCATCGCCGACCTGGCCGAGGACTACGGCTTCGGCGAGATCCGCATCGCCCACGAACAGAACGTGGTGCTGCCGGATGTGCGCAAAGCCGATCTGCATGCCCTCTACCGGCGCGCCCTGAGCCATGGCCTGGGCACCGCCAATATCGGCCTACTGACCGACATCATCGCCTGCCCCGGCGGCGACTACTGCGCCCTGGCCAATGCCAAGTCGATCCCGATTGCCCAGTCGATCCAGCAGCGCTTCGCTGACCTCGACGCCCTGCACGACCTGGGCGAGCTGAGCCTGAACATTTCCGGCTGCATGAATGCCTGCGGCCACCACCATATCGGCAATATCGGCATCCTCGGCGTGGATAAGAACGGCAGCGAGTGGTACCAGGTGACCATCGGCGGCTCCCAGGGCAAGGCCAGCGCCCTGGGCAAGGTGATTGGCCCCGCGTTCAGCGCGGCGCAAATCCCCGAGGTCATCGACGGCCTGGTCAAGACCTACCGCGACTACCGCGAGGCCGACGAGCGCTTCGTCGATACCGTGCAGCGCATCGGCCTCGAACCGTTCAAGCAGCAGGTGTATCGCCAGGCGCAGGTGCCGGCATGAACAATCTGATTCGTCTGTACGCTGGCCAGGCCCGACTGGTTGCGGATGATCCCTGGCAGTGGTGGCGCGAGCCGACCCAGCCCCGCCCCGTCGGCCCCTTGATCCTGCCGTTGGCAGCCTGGCTGCAGCGCCAGGATGAGGCCACGCTCAAGGGCCAGCGCCGCAGCCTGGACGGCATCTGCCTGGCCCCGGACGACGAGGTCGAAAGCATTGCGGCCTATCTGCCGGTGCTGCCGCTGATCGCCATCGAATTCCCCAGCTTTGGCGATGGCCGTGGTTACAGCCAGGCCTACCTGCTGCGCACGCGGCTGGGCTGGACCAGCGAGCTACGCGCGCTCGGCGATGTGCTGCGCGACCAGCTCAGCCATATGCGCCAGTGCGGTTTCGATGCCTTTGCGGTACGCGCGGACAGATCCGCCGAGGACGCGCTCAAGGGCCTGGCGGGCATGAGCGTGCTCTACGGCCGCTCGGCCATCGAGCCACGGCCGTTGTTCCGTCGCCGCAGTGCGGGTGAGGCCCCTTGATGCTTAAAGGGCTGACCTGGCTGCTGGCGCTGCAACTGGTGGGCAACCTGCTGAGCGCCTTGTGGCTGCCCATGCTGCCGGGTGCCGTGATCGGCATGCTGCTGTTGTTCGGTTACTTGCTCATGCGCGGCAAGGTGGATGAGCCGCTGAACCAGGCGGCCAGCGGCCTGCTCAATTACCTGCCACTGCTGCTGGTGGTTCCGGCCGCCGGCATCATGCTGGCGGGCGATGCCCTGCGCGAAGACGGCCTGGCAATCGCTGCGGCCCTGGTGCTGTCGTTGCTGCTGACCATCCCCTTCTGCGGCTGGCTGATGCAGCACCTGACCGAGCGCATTGAGCGCAAGGCGGCAGAACCTTGATCAATCTGCTGGAACTACAGACGGTATGCCGCACCCTGGTCAGCCATCCGTTGTTTGCCTTGGGTTTGACCCTGGTGGCCTTCCAGTTGGCGCTCTGGCTGTATCGGTGCAGCGGCTGGTTGCTGCTGCAACCGGTGATGGTCGCCATGTTGCTGGTGGTGGCGGCGTTGTCCGCCAGCGGCCTGGATTACGCCACCTATCGCCAGGGCGCCGCGCCCATCGCCTTGCTGCTCGGCCCTGCGACTGTGGCCTTGGCGGTGCCGCTGTACCACAACTTGAAACGCATTCGCCTGCTGGTATTGCCGATCCTGCTGACGGTCCTGATCGGCGGTGCGCTAACGGTAGTGCTGACCGTGCTGATTGCCCATGGTCTTGGTGCTCGAGTGCCGGTGCTGATGACCCTGTCGACCAAGTCGGTGACCATGCCCATCGCCATGCTGGTGACCGAACAGCTGGACGGCATCGTGCCCCTGGCCGCGGTATTTGTGATGCTCACGGGTGTAATAGGGACGGCTCTTGGTCCGCTGCTGTTGCGCTGGGCCGGGATCGACCATCCGGCTGCCCGCGGGCTGAGCTATGGGATCAACGCTCACGCCATTGGCACGGCTCGGGCATTGGAGGAAGGCGAGGAATCCGGTGCTTTTGCGGCGCTGGCGATGAGCCTGCTCGGTGTGCTCACGGCGGTCCTGCTGCCATTGGCCATGAGCTGGCTCTGAATGCACCGTCCGGTCACGTGCGCGTAGCAGTCGCTCAGCGCTCTAAATCCGAATGGTCACAATGGCCGCCTAATGCAAATAACCGCGCGGCAGGCTCGCTTGAGCGCAGGGCCCGGGTCGATTCGAGCGGCGCGCAGCCAAGGCGGTTCAACCATGCGCCACTCGCCCCTGCCAATACGGCCAGCACCCTCGGCCGGCCCGCTGGCATCCGCCTCAGTCCACGGCAAAGCAGTACAACAGCCCCGCCCCGCCGGTACTCCGCAGGCCAGGCGCACTTGCAAGATATGTATGCTGCCGAGGTGTCACCCAAGTTGATCTCATCGGTGGACGATGGGGTAGCAAAAGAGGTGAAGGCTTGCCCGCTTTGGTGATGTGTGGCCCGAGGTAATCCGCAGGCTGCTTGAATCCGGCCGTTAGGCGCCCTACGCTTTGAATGTCCGGTTTCCCGCATGCGAGAGTGTTGGCGAAGGCCGATATCAACCTTCATCAAGGGGGGGTGGCGCCTAACTCCGTTTCTTTTCCAGACTGGTATGCCGCTCTTGGAGTTCCCGGGTATGCCTTCATCAAAACTCACTCACGCCCCCTTTTGATGTGAGGCCCGCATGGATATCAACGCATTTACTTTCGAGCATCGATGGGCTGTCATCGCACGGCAGCGTGGCTGCCTAGAGCCAAAAAGGTCGGGAATCCTTGATACTTGTCTCGCGGAGGCCGGATGAAGTCTCTTTCCAGCACTGGGTTTGCGCTATTCGGTGCAGCGCTGGTCGCGATCAGTTTCGGGCTCGCGCGCTTCGCTTTCGGCTTGTTCGTGCCCCCTATCCGCGCCGAGCTGGAATTGACGCCATACGCGATCGGCATCATCGGCGCGCTGCCGCTTATCAGTTTCTTGCTGGCCACGCTGGTTGCGCCTTTTGCTGCCGACCGCCTCGGTGCCCGTTACACGGCGATGCTGTCCGGTGGGTTC
>NZ_JBFIIG010000238.1:0-5627 GCF_041601375.1 Pseudomonas sp.
CCCGGAAGACTGCAAGTACTGCCCGCAGTCCGGCCACTACAACACCGGCCTGGAAAAGGAAAAACTGCTGGAAGTGCAGAAGGTGCTGGAAGCGGCCGCCGAGGCCAAGGCCATCGGTTCCACCCGCTTCTGCATGGGCGCGGCCTGGAAGCATCCGTCGGCCAAGGACATGCCCTACGTGCTGCAGATGGTCAAAGGCGTGCGCGCCATGGGCCTGGAAACCTGCATGACCCTGGGCAAGCTGGACAAAGAGCAGACCACCGCCCTGGCCGAGGCCGGCCTCGACTACTACAACCACAACCTGGACACCTCGCCGGAGTTCTACGGCAACATCATCACCACCCGCACCTACGCCGATCGCCTGGAAACCCTGGCCTACGTGCGCGATGCGGGGATGAAGATCTGCTCCGGTGGCATTCTCGGCCTGGGCGAGTCGCTCGACGACCGCGCCGGCCTGCTGATCCAGCTGGCCAATCTGCCGGAGCATCCGGAGTCGGTGCCGATCAACATGCTGGTCAAGGTCAAGGGCACGCCGCTGGCCGACGAACAGGACGTCGACCCCTTCGACTTCATCCGCATGCTCGCCGTGGCGCGGATCATGATGCCGCAGTCCCACGTGCGTCTGTCCGCCGGCCGCGAGGCGATGAACGAGCAGATGCAGGCCCTGGCGTTCTTCGCCGGTGCCAATTCGATCTTCTACGGCGAGAAGCTGCTGACCACCGCCAACCCGCAGGCCGGCAAGGACATGCAGCTGTTCGCCCGCCTCGGCATCAAGCCGGAAGAGCGCGAAGAGCATGGCGACGAAGTGCACCAGGCGGCCATCGAGCAGGCCCTGGTCGAGCAGCGCGATTCCAAGCTGTTCTATAACGCTGCCGTATAACGGCAGCCATAAGCGGCAAGCTACAAGCGCCAAGTTGTTGCTTGAAGCTTGCCGCTTGTAGCTTGGAGCTATTCAGTGCCTTTCGATCTGTCCTCCCGCCTCGCCGAACGCCGCGCCGCCAATCTCTATCGTCAGCGGCCCCTGCTCGACTCGCCGCAAGGCCCGCTGGTCACGGTCGACGGTCGCGAGCTGCTGGCCTTCTGCTCCAACGACTACCTCGGCCTGGCCAATCACCCGCAGGTGATCGAGGCCTGGCGCGCCGGCGCCCTGCGCTGGGGCGTCGGCGGCGGCGCCTCGCACCTGGTGATCGGCCACAGCACGCCGCACCACGAGCTGGAGGAGGCCCTGGCCGAATTCACCGGGCGACCGCGGGCGCTGCTGTTCTCCACCGGCTACATGGCCAACCTGGGCGCGGTCACCGCGCTGCTGGGGCAGGGCGATACGGTGCTGGAAGATCGCCTCAACCACGCCTCCTTGCTGGATGCCGGTTTGCTCAGCGGTGCGCGCTTTTCCCGCTATCTGCACAACGACGCGGCCAGCCTGAGCAACCGCCTGGACAAGGCCGTTGGCAATACCCTGGTGGTCAGCGACGGCGTGTTCAGCATGGACGGCGACCTGGCCGAGCTGCCGGCGCTGTGTGCGGCGGCCAAGGCCAAGGGCGCCTGGGTGATGGTCGACGATGCCCATGGCTTCGGCCCGCTCGGCGCCAGCGGTGGCGGTATCGTCGAGCACTTCGGCCTGGGCCAGGAGGATGTCCAGGTGCTGGTCGGCACCCTTGGCAAGGCCTTCGGCACTGCCGGGGCCTTCGTCGCCGGTAGCGAGGAGCTGATCGAAACTTTGGTGCAGTTCGCCCGCCCCTATATCTACACCACCAGCCAGCCGCCGGCGCTGGCCTGCGCCACCCTGAAGAGCCTGGAGCTGCTGCGCAGCGAGCGCTGGCGGCGCGAGCACTTGAACGCCTTGATCAAACGCTTCCGTGCAGGCGCTGCTGCGATTGGCCTGCAGTTGATGGACAGCGCCACGCCGATCCAACCGATCCTCATCGGTGACAGCGGCCGCGCCATGCGCCTGTCGCAGCTGCTGCGCGAGCGTGGCCTGCTGGTCACCGCGATTCGTCCGCCCACGGTACCGGCCGGCAGTGCGCGCCTACGGGTCACCTTGTCGGCGGCGCACAGCAGTGCCCAGCTCGAACGGCTGCTGGAAGCCTTGGCCGAATGCTGGACGCTACTGGAGCGTAGCGATGCGTGATCGCCTGATTCTGCTGCCCGGCTGGGGCCTCGGCAGTGCGCCGCTGGAACCGCTGGCCGAGGCCTTGCGTGGCCTCGATTCACGCCTGCGGGTCGAGATCGAACCCTTGCCGCGACTGGACTCCAGCGACCCCGCCGACTGGCTGGATGAACTCGATGCCAACCTGCCGCAAGACGCCTGGCTCGGCGGCTGGTCGCTCGGCGGCATGCTCGCCAGCGAACTGGCGGCGCGGCGCGGCGAGCGCTGCGCCGGCCTGCTGACCCTGGCCAGCAATCTGCGCTTCGTCGCCGAGCCGACGTGGCCCAGCGCGATGGCGACTGAAACCTTCGGCGTGTTTCGTCAGGGCTGCGCCGCGGATGCGCGCGCTACCTTGAAGCGCTTTGCCCTGCTCTGCGCCCAGGGCGCTGCGGATCCGCGCGGGTTATCGCGGCTGCTGCTGGGTGCGTCGCCCCAGGCGGGTGCCGAGAGTCTGCTGGCCGGCCTGGATGTGCTAGCCGCGCTGGACACCCGCGGCGCCGTGCAGGCCTTCGTCGGCCCGCAACTGCATCTGTTTGCCGGCGGCGATGCGCTGGTGCCGGCGAATGCGGCGGCCGCGCTGCTGGCGTTGCTGCCGGATGTCGAGATCGGCCTGGTCGATAACGCCAGCCATGCCTTCGCCCTGGAGCGGCCCCACGAAATTGCGGCGGCGATCCAGGCCTTTCTGCACGAGGCCGGCGATGACTGAGTGGACACAAGACCCGCTGAGCGGCCTGCCGGACAAGCGTCAGGTGGCGGCGTCCTTTTCCCGCGCCGCCGACAGCTACGACAGCGTCGCGGCCCTGCAGCGCAAGGTAGGCGGGGAGTTGCTGGCGCGCTTGCCGGCCAGTCTGAGCCCGCAACGCTGGCTCGACCTGGGCTGTGGCACCGGTCATTTCAGTCGGGCCCTGGGCCAGCGCTACGGCGCTGCCGAGGGCGTGGCCCTGGATATTGCCGAGGGCATGCTGCGCCACGCCCAGCCACTGGGCGGCGCGCAGCAGTTTGTCGCCGGCGATGCCGAACGCCTGCCGCTGCGCGACTCATCCTGCGACCTGCTGTTTTCCAGCCTGGCGCTGCAATGGTGTGCGGATTTTGCCGCGGTGCTCGGCGAAGCCCGGCGCGTCCTGCGCCCCGGTGGTGTGCTGGCCTTCAGCAGCCTGTGCGTCGGCACCTTGCAGGAGTTGCGTGATAGCTGGCAGGCGGTGGACGGTTTCGTCCACGTCAACCGCTTCCGCCGTTTCGCCGATTACCAGCAGCTCTGCGCGGGCAGCGGCCTGCAGCCGCTCGGCCTGCAAACCCAGGCAGAGGTGCTGCATTACCCTGACTTGCGCAGCCTGACCCATGAACTCAAGGCGTTGGGTGCACACAACCTCAACCCCGGCCGCCCGGGTGGCCTGACCGGGCGCGCCCGCATGCTGGCGCTGATCGCCGCCTATGAGCAATTCCGTCAGCCGCAAGGCCTGCCGGCGAGCTATCAGGTGGTCTACGGCCTTTTACGCAAAGAGAACTGAGATGACTGCAGCCTTCTTCGTCACCGGTACCGACACCGAAGTCGGCAAGACCACCATTGCCGCTGGCTTGTTGCATGCCGCGCGCATGGCCGGGCTGTCGACCGCCGCCGCCAAGCCGGTCGCCTCTGGGTGCAGCAAGACTGCTGCCGGTCTGCGCAACGACGATGCCCTGGCCTTGCTCGGCGAATGCAGCCTGGCGCTGGGTTACGAGGAGGTCAATCCGCTGGCCTTCGCCCCGGCCATCGCCCCGCACCTGGCGGCTCGCGAAGCCGGCGTGCGGTTGGATCTGGAGGCGCTGCGCGGGCCGGTGCAGGCGATTCTCGACAAGGGTGCGGATTTCACCCTGGTCGAAGGCGCCGGCGGCTGGCGCGTGCCGCTGGCCGGTCAGGCCGCACTGTCGGATCTGCCGATCAGCCTGGATCTGCCGGTGATTCTGGTGGTCGGGGTGCGCCTGGGCTGTATCAATCACGCCGTGCTGACCGCCGAGGCGATTGCCCGCGACGGCCTGACCCTGGCCGGCTGGGTGGCCAACGTGGTCGACCCCAAGACGTCGCGGCTGGAGGAGAACCTGGCGACCCTTGCCGAGCGCTTGCCGGCGCCTTGCCTGGGGCGGGTACCGCGCCTGGCCAAGGCGACGCCGGCGGCGGTGGCGGAGCGTCTCGATCTGGCGCTGCTGGGGTTGGCGCTATAAGCAGGCCTGCTGCCATAGCTATTTGCCAGTACGTTCCTTGCGGATTATCTGCTTCAATGCAGGGCAATGATTCGTTCCAGTTGCGGGAGCTTGTGCATGGAAATCTCCGCTAACGCCTTCAGTTCAGGCATCAGCAGCATTCAGTCGGGGCAACGCCGCGTCGATCAGGCCGCCGCCGAGATCGCCGGCAGTGCCGTTGCCGCGCCCCCACCGCTGGCGCAGACGCCCGTGCCGAATCAAGTCAATCCGTCGCCCGAGGCGGCAGAGCAAGGCCGTGCGGACCTGGCCGAGAGCCTGGTGGCGTTGCGTGTCGGCCAGCACGAAGCACAGGCTGGCGCGCGCGTGGTGCGTACCGCCGACGAAGTACTGGGCACGCTGATCGACACCAAGGCCTGACCCGGTCGCTGATGCGCCCCATACAGGGGCGATAACAGCTGCACGACAAGGAGGTACGGCATGCAGATCGGCGCTTTGCCCAGCTATCTTGCGCCTGCAGTGTCGTCCCTGCCGGTTCGCCCGGTTGCGTCCGCCGCTGTTTCCCCCGACCTGACCCGCGCCGCCCAGGCACCTGCTACGCCTTCCCCCGCCCTCGGCGATGAGCAAGCCGCGTCTGCCCGCGAAGAGGCGGATCGGTCGCCATCGACCCAGTCCGCCAGCAAGCAGGGCGAGGCCGAACCCAGCCCGCAGCAACAACGCCTCGAGCAACTGCAAATCGCCGAACTGGCCACTCGCGACCGCGAAGTACGCGCCCACGAACAGGCCCATGCGGCGGTCGGCGGCAGCTATGCCGGTGCGCCGAGCTACACCTACAGCCATGGCCCGGATGGTCAGCGCTATGCCGTAGCGGGTGAGGTCAGTATCGACACCAGTGCCGTGGCGGGCGACCCGCAAGCCACCCTGAGCAAGATGGAAATCGTCGTACGCGCGGCCCTGGCGCCGGCCGAACCTTCCGCCCAGGATCTGCGTGTGGCGGCGCAAGCCCAGGCGCAGATGCTGCAGGCGCGAGCCGAACTGGCCGAGCTGCGACTCAGTGAAGCCGCAGAAGGGCAAACCGAGCGTGCGCAACCGAGCGAGGCGGCCGAATCTGCGCAGCAGGGCGACGATCCCGAGGCGTCACGCCAGCCGCCGCGTTCATCTGCAGCCGATCTCGATCTGTATCGGCGCACCGCCGAGTTGCCGAGCTCTGCGCCGCTGATCGACCTGCTGGGCTGAGCGGCTGCGATAAACCCTCGCCTGCTGCAGCGTCTCCCGGCGTCCTGGGCGCCGACAAATTCCCTCGAGC
>NZ_JBFIIG010000239.1:0-5573 GCF_041601375.1 Pseudomonas sp.
GCGATCCCGGCGAAGAAGGGCACCAGCGCCGACTTCAGCGAATTGGGCAACAGAATCGCCTGATCGTACTGGCCGGCCAGGGACTTGCCGATCTTGCGCCGGGTCGCCAGTTGCAATACGCCATGGCCGAGCGGAAAGCTCAGGGCCTGACGTACTTCGGGCATGCGTTCGAGAATCGGCCGACTCCACTCGGGTGCCAGCACATCGACCTGGCAGTCGGGATGACGCTGTTTCAGACACTGAAACAGCGTCTGCGCCATCACCATGTCACCGACCCAACTGGGGCCTACGATCAGTATGTTCATCAGAGCAGCCTCGAGCCGCAAGCCAAAAGCCGCAAGCTAAAGCAGCCGGAGCGCTTGCAGCTTGCAGCTTGTGGCTTGCCGCTTTATTTAACCAGCGTGCGCCATTCGGCGTGGGCACTGGTCTTGCCGGCCACCAGGTCGAAATAGGCTTTTTGCAGTTTCTCGGTCACCGGCCCACGGTGGCCGGCGCCGATCTGGCGGCCGTCCACCTCGCGGATCGGCGTGACTTCGGCGGCGGTGCCGGTGAAGAAGGCCTCGTCGGCGATGTACACCTCGTCACGGGTGATGCGCTTCTCGACCACCTGGATGCCCAGCTCGTCGGCCAGGGTCAGGATGGTGTTGCGAGTGATGCCATTGAGGCAGGAGGTGACTTCCGGGGTATAGACCACACCGTTACGCACCAGGAAGATGTTCTCGCCGGAGCCCTCGGCCACGTAGCCCTCGGTATCCAGCAGCATGGCCTCGTCGGCGCCGCCGGAGACGGCTTCCTGCAAGGCCAGCATCGAGTTGATGTAGTTGCCGTTGGCCTTGGCCCGGGTCATCGAGATGTTGACGTGGTGGCGAGTGAAGGAGCTGGTGCGCACCTTGATGCCGATCTGCAGGGCCTCATCGCCCATGTAGGCGCCCCAGCTCCAGGCGGCGACGATGACATGCACCTTCAAGCCAGTGGCGCGCAGGCCCATGGCTTCCGATCCGTAGAACACCATGGGGCGGATATAGGCGCTGTCCAGGTTGTTCTCGCGCACCGCGGTGCGGGTCGCTTCGTTGATTTCGTCTTTGGAGAAGGGGATCTTCATGCCCATGATATGGGCCGAGTCGAACAGGCGGTCGGTGTGCGCTTGCAGGCGGAAGATCGCCGCGCCGTCCGGGGTATCGTAGGCGCGCACGCCTTCGAACACGCCCATGCCGTAGTGCAGGGTGTGGGTCAGCACATGGGTGGTCGCGTCACGCCACGGCACCAGCTTGCCGTCATACCAAATCACGCCATCACGATCAGCCATCGACATAGTTGCCTGCTCCTCAAATTCGATTCGTACTTAGTCGCCGGGGCGCCGCGCGCCGGCCAGCCTACACAATTCAGTTCAGCCCCAGCTCCCGCCAGATGCGCAGCACGCTGCGTCTTTGTTCCTGGAACTGGTCGCCGCGCACCACCCCGGGCTGCTTTTGCAATGCCTGGCGATGGGCCGCCGCGCGGTAGGCCTTGTAGGCTTCCTGCAACAGGCGGGCATCCTCGGCGGCCAGCAAGCCAACGCGTTCCAGGCCTTCCAGGATGCGGATGTTATCGGTGAACTCCAACAGCTCGGGATAGTGTCGCGACCACGCCAAGGCCGCGTATTGCACCATAAATTCAATATCGACGATACCACCGGCATCCTGCTTGAGGTCGAAGCAGACCGCGGCCTCGAAGGCATTGGCCGCGGTGCCGGCAGCGGTGGCCCGGGTGCCGAGGTTGTCGCGCATCTTCGCGCGCATCTCGCTGACCTCGGTGCGCAGCCGATCGAGGTCGCGCTCGCGGCCGAGTACCGCCGCACGCACCGCCTCGAACGCCTTGCCGACCCGCGGGCAGCCGACCAGTACCCGGGCGCGCACCAGCGCCTGGTGCTCCCAGGTCCAGGCTTCGTTTTCCTGATAGCGCTCGAAGGCGCCCAGCGAGCTGACCAGTAGCCCCGCCACCCCCGAGGGCCGCAGGCGCATGTCCACCTCGTAGAGCTGGCCAGAGTTGGTCTGGGTGGTCAGCAGATGGATGATGCGCTGCCCCAGGCGATTGAAGAACTGCGCGCCGTCGATCGGCTTGGCGCCATGGGTCTCGGCCTGGGGATCGCCATCATGGATGAACACCAGATCCAGATCCGAGCCATGGCCCAGTTCGATGCCGCCGACCTTGCCGTAGCCGACGATGATGAAGTCCGGGTCGCAGGGGCTGCCATCGGTACGCAGCGGCACCCCGTACTTGCTCACGGTATGCCGCCAGGCCAGGGCCAACACCTGCTCGAGAATCGCCTCGGCCAGCCAGGTCAGGTAGTCGCTGACCTTCATCAGCGGCAGGCTGCCGGCAATTTCCGAGGCCGCCACACGCAGACGGTGGGCCAGCTTGAAGTGGCGCAGCGCCTCCATCTGTTGCTCGAGGTCGTCCTCGGGGATGCGCATCAGCCGCTCACGCAACTCGGCGGCCAACTCCGGGGCCAGCGGCGGCTTGAACAGCCGCCCCTCGTTGAGCAGCTCGTCTAGCAACAAGGGAAAGCGGGTGATCTGCTCGGCGATCCACGGGCTGGCGGCACAGAGGGTCAACAGACGCTGCAAGGCGCCAGGATTTTCCGTCAACAGCACCAGGTACGCCGAGCGCCGCGCCACCGCCTCGATCAGCGGTAGCACCCGTTCCAGGACCAGGTCGGGGTTGTCGTGCTCCACCGCCTGCGCCAGCAGCCTGGGCATGAAGGCATCCAGGCGCTCACGACCGAGGCGCTGCATGGCCCGCACCTGATTGCCGCTGCGCAAGCCGGCCAGGCGCTGCCACGCGGACTGCGGATCGGCGAAGCCGGCTTCGGCCAGCTGCCGGCAGGCCGCGGCCTCGTCCTGCACATCGTCCCACAGCGGCAACCATTCACCGCCGACCGCTTCATCTTCGGCGGTTTCGGCATCCTCATCAGGATCGGCGATCACCTGGCGGAAATGCCAGTCGACCCGGCCGCGCCAGTGCATCAGCTGCCGGTGAAACGCCGCCCAGTCGTCGAAGCCGAGCATGAAGGCCACCCGCGCCCGATCCTGGTCGTTGTCGGGAAGCATCTGCGTCTGCCGGTCGCCGATCGCCTGCAAGGCATGCTCGGTGTAACGCAGAAACTCGTAGCCCTGGCGCAGTTCGGCGACCACCGCGGCCGGCAGATAGCCCTGCCCTTCCAGGGTGCCGAGCACCTGCAGCAGCGGCCGCTGCTGCAGGCTCAGGTCGCGCCCGCCGTGAATCAACTGAAAGGCCTGGGCGATGAACTCCACCTCGCGAATGCCGCCGGCGCCGAGCTTGATGTTCTCGGCCATGCCCTTGCGCCGCACTTCCTGCTGGATCAGTTGCTTCATGGTGCGCAACGCTTCGATCGCGGAAAAATCCAGGTAACGCCGGTAGACGAAGGGCCGCAGCATCTCCAGCAACTGCGCGCCGGCCACCGGGTCGCCACCGACCACCCGCGCCTTGATCATCGCGTAGCGTTCCCAGTCGCGGCCCTGATCCTGGTAGTACTGCTCCAGCGCATTGAAGCTGAACACCAGCGAACCCGAGGAGCCGTAGGGGCGCAGGCGCATGTCGGTGCGAAAGACGAAGCCGTCGACGGTGATTGCATCCAGGGCCTTGATCAGGCGCTGGCCGAGGCGAATGAAAAACTCCTGGTTGTCCAGCGGGCGCTTGACCCCTTCGGTCTCGCCGCCCTCTGGGTAGCCGAAGATCAGGTCGATGTCCGACGACAGGTTCAGCTCGAAGGCACCCAACTTGCCCATGCCGAGCACCACCATATGCTGGGCCTGGCCGCTGCGCCGGCCGATGGGCGTGCCGAACTGCGTGCAATGCCGGGGATAGAGCCAGTGATAGGCCAGATCGATGCAGGCGTCGGCCAGCTCCGAGAGGTCGCGACAGGTTTCGATCAGGTCGGCCTGGCGACTGATATCGCGCCAGATGATGCGCAGTTGCTGGCGATTGCGGAAACGCCGCAGGCGCCGGCCCAGCTCCTCTTCATCGGCGCAATCGAGCAACGCGGCCGCCAGTTGCCCGCGCAGCTCGCCGGCTTGCAGCGAGCGTTCCAGCTCGCCGCAGGCGGCCAAGCCCAGGAGCATCTGCGGGTCGCGCCGGGCTTGCTCGACGACGAAGTCGCTGGCTGCCGCCACGCGCCGGAGCGCCTCGCACCGCGCACTCGGCCAGGCCGCAAACTCGGCCGCGGCAGCGGCCGAGCACTCGGCGAATGCCGTCTGCAGCGACTGTTCGGCACGCAGTGCCAGGGGAGTAAGAGTGGCAGGTAAAGAAGCCAACGCGGGCAGGCTCATGGTCTATCCTTTTTGGCGGACTGCAAGTGACACGCGAAAAGCCGGAAACCCTCACGCTTGACGCGGCGCGCGCAACAAACAGACAAATAAAGTGTAGTTTTGCTACGAAAGATTGTAGCCAAAGGGCTGAAATTGCCGTCGATATGTAGTAAAACTACACGGAGCCGGCCCTATCCCCGGTACATCCAAGAATTCACGTGCCCGCCCACAAAGCCGGTCACGCACCCAGGCCTCCGATTCTGGAAGCCTTTCCGCCCTGGAGCAAGCCATGCAAGACCTCGATCCCGTCGAAACCCAGGAATGGCTGGACGCCCTTGAGTCTGTTCTCGACAAGGAAGGCGAAGACCGCGCGCATTACCTGATGACCCGCTTGGGCGAACTGGCCACCCGCAGTGGTTCCCAGTTGCCCTATGCGATCACCACGCCGTACCGCAACACCATCCCGGTAACCCACGAAGCACGCATGCCTGGCGACCTGTTCATGGAACGCCGCATTCGCTCGCTGGTACGTTGGAACGCCCTGGCCATGGTGATGCGCACCAACCTGAAAGACCCGGATCTGGGTGGCCACATCTCCAGCTTCGCCTCGTCCGCGACCCTCTACGACATCGGCTTCAACTACTTTTTCCAGGCCCCCACCGACGAGCACGGCGGCGACCTGGTCTTCTTCCAGGGCCATGCCTCGCCGGGCGTCTATGCCCGCGCCTTCATGGAAGGCCGCATCACTGAAGACCAGATGAACAATTTCCGCCAGGAAGTCGATGGCAAGGGCCTGTCGTCCTACCCACACCCCTGGCTGATGCGGGACTTCTGGCAGTTCCCTACCGTGTCCATGGGCCTGGGTCCGATCCAGGCGATCTACCAGGCACGCTTCATGAAGTACCTGGAAGCGCGCGGCTTTATCCCGGCCGGCAAGCAGAAAGTCTGGTGCTTCCTCGGCGACGGCGAATGCGACGAGCCGGAATCCCTCGGCGCCATCTCCCTGGCTGGCCGCGAGAAACTGGACAACCTGATCTTCGTCATCAACTGCAACCTGCAGCGCCTTGATGGCCCGGTACGCGGCAACGGCAAGATCATCCAGGAACTCGAAGGCGTGTTCCGTGGTGGTGGCTGGAACGTCAACAAAGTGGTCTGGGGCCGCTTCTGGGATCCACTGCTGGCCAAGGATGTCGACGGCATCCTGCAGCGCCGCATGGACGAAGTCATCGACGGCGAGTACCAGAACTACAAGGCCAAGGACGGCGC
>NZ_JBFIIG010000240.1:0-5529 GCF_041601375.1 Pseudomonas sp.
GCTACGCCGGGTGTTCGCTACGCCGGGTGTTCGCTGCACCGGGAGCTCGCTACGTCGGGAGATCAGCGATGGCGGGTGAGCGGCTCGCTTGGCGCCAGGGCCAGGGCCCGCTTGGCCTCGATAAAGGTGCGATTCCAGTAGCGGTCTTCCAGGCTATCGACCCGCACGCCACCGCTGCGACTGCTGGAGGAATGGATGAACTGATCGTCACCCAGATAAATCCCGGCGTGGCTGACACGCCCGCGACCGTTGGTGCTGAAGAACAGCAGATCACCCGGCTCCAGCGCGTCACGCTCGACCAGTGGGGCGTCGATCTTGATCATTTCGCGGGTCGAACGCGGCAACTGCAGGCCAAGCTCTTCCTTGAACAGGTAACCGATGAAGCCGCTGCAATCGAACCCCGACGTCACCGTGCTGCCGCCGTAGCGGTAACGGGTGCCGACCAGCGACAGGCCATGGGACAGCATGCTGTCGGCCAATTGCGGCAGTTCGTAGGGTTTGTCGGCGGCGAAATCGATGGCTGCTTCAACTTCAGCTTCTGCTTCGGCTTCTTCAAGAAAAACCGCATGCTCAGCCGTCTTGGCCTTCGCCACTGCAATGGTCGCCGGCGGTTGCGGCACATGGCTGGCACAGGCGGCCAGAACCAGGGTGAGTGCAAGAGGCACGAGGGGTGCGAAGCGATTGAGCATGGGCACAACGTGTCGTAGTTTCACAAGGGCGCGACTATGCCTTCCCTACGCCTCATTTGCAAATTCAATGGCTCTTGATGTGACTCAGCAGTTCCGGCAAAACATCTAAGGCCCGCCCTTGTACATGCACGTCGACGATATCGCTCAGGTCACCGCGGGCGGGATTGATCTCGGCGGTGAAGCCACCTGCCTGGCGGGTGTGCAGCAGTGGTTCGACGATATAGGGAAAGCTGGCGCTGGTGCCGATACTGATGACCACCTCGAAGCCATTGCCCACTTCTGTATAGAGGCTGTTGATCGCCCGTTCCGGCAGCATTTCCTCGAACAGCACCACCGGCGGACGCAGGATGCCGCCGCACTGCCGGCACTTGGGCGGGAGCGGCCGGCTCAGGTGCTCGGCCAGCTGCGCATCGATGGCGCCGCAGGACTGGCAATACAACGGCGCCAGCTCGCCGTGGATCTCGATCAGGCGCTCGGGCGGGCTGCCGGCGGCGCGGTGATAACCGTCGATATTCTGGGTCAGCACCCAGCACTGGGATTTCAAACGCTGCAGCTCGGCGATGGCGAAATGCCCGGCATTGGCCCGGGCGCCGAGGCAGGCCCTGCCCAGTTCGGCCAGGTACTTCCAGCACAGCGCCGGGTCGCGCTGCAGCATGGGACCGGAAAGCGCCGCCTCGATCGACAGGCCTTCGGCGGTCTGGCCGTTGTACAGACCGCCGATACCGCGGTAGGTCGGCAAGCCGGAGTCGGCGGACAGGCCGGCACCGGTGATGATCAGGATGCGCTCGGCCGTTTCAATGGCCTGGGCGATACGGGCAATGACCTCGTCCATCTCAAGCTCTCCCGCGTAGGGTGGACGACGCTCTTTTCGTCCACCACCAAATCAACAGGTGGATGGAGAAAGCGTCATCCACCCTACCTGTTCAATGATTGACCGTATACGCCAGCATCATCGACAACTGGCACAGTGGCCGACTGCTCTGCGCGTGCCACTGGTTGAACGCCGCCTGCACCGCGGCGCGGTCTTTCAGGCTGGTCGGTGCCTTGTCGATGATCTTCTGCGCCTTGAGTGCGGCAACCATGTCATCGGTGGGGATGAAGGTGTCCTTGCCGACCATGCGCAGGAAACGCGGCGCGGACAAGCCGCCCAGCTGGCTGCCATGCTTGGCCAGATAGCGCCACAGGCCAACGATATCGGTCACTGGCCAGTCGGCGATCAACGCACCGAAGCTGCCTTTTTCCCTGCGCACATCCAGCACGAACTGGGCATTGCGCGGCACGCTCTTGAGCTTGCCCAGATGGCGAATGATGCGCGCATCCTGCATCAGGTTTTCCAGGTGTTCGGCGCCCATCAGCACGACTTTTTCCGGATCGAAGCCAAAGAACACCTGCTCGAAAACCGGCCACTTGGCATCGACCAGGCTGTGCTTGAGGCCGGCACGGAAAATACGCAGGCTGATGGTGGAGAGATAGCGATCATCGCCCAGCGCGCGCAACTCGGCATCGCTGCGCGGCTGCGGCAAGCGCGCCTCCAGCGCCTCGACCGAGCCAAAACGATTCAGGCAATACTCATGGAGCCATTTGTAGTCGCGCATAGTCCCTCGCCTTTGTTTATCTGTTGTCGCTGTCCCTACAGATTCATCACATTGACGAAGCGCGATGCGGCACTTTCGTCGATTTTCAGGTTCTTGAAGTCGAACAGGTTGCGGTCGGCCAGTTGCGAGGGCACCACGTTCTGCAGGGCGCGGAACATGATCTCGGTGCGCCCCGGCGTCTTGCGCTCCCAGTCCTGGAGCATCTCCTTGACCACCTTGCGCTGCAGGTTCTCCTGGGAGCCGCACAGGTTGCAGGGGATGATCGGGAACTGCTTGAGCTGGCTGTAGGCCTCGATATCGGCCTCGCTGCAATAGGCCAGGGGGCGAATCACCACGTTGCGCCCGTCGTCGGCGCGCAGCTTCGGTGGCATGGCCTTGAGGGTGCCGCCGTAGAACATGTTGAGGAAGAAGGTTTCCAGGATGTCGTCGCGATGATGCCCCAGGGCCATCTTGGTCGCGCCTATCTCGTCGGCGAAGGTATACAGGGTGCCGCGGCGCAGGCGCGAACACAGCGAACAGGTGGTCTTGCCTTCCGGGATCATCTCCTTGACCACCGAGTAGGTGTCTTTTTCGACGATGTGGTAAGGCACACCGATGGCTTCCAGGTAGGCCGGCAACACATGCTCGGGGAAGCCTGGCTGTTTCTGGTCCATATTGACCGCGACTATCTCGAACTGGATCGGCGCGACCTTCTGCATATGCAGCAGCACATCGAGCATGGTGTAGCTGTCCTTGCCCCCGGACAGGCAAACCATGACCTTGTCGCCGTCCTCGATCATGTTGAAATCGGCGATGGCTTCGCCGGCCTGACGCCGCAAGCGTTTTTGCAGTTTGTTCTGATTGACCGAGAGGCTACCCATGGTGCGCTGGAATCCGAAGGCTTACTAAAGTGCGGCATTTTACCCAGAAAGCGCGACGCGCCCTACCCCAATCACGCTGAAATGTCAGGGTCTGTTGCCGTTTCATCGCGACCGCGCCGGAGCCTGTTTTAGCACGAGGCAAGGCACGAGACGCGAAGTTTGGTCGCTCCAAATGAGCGTCGAGAAACGCAGCATCGCGCTAAAACAGGCCCGGCCCTGCGGGTTGCGCGGAAAATCTCGCCATGCGTTGTTGTAGGACTTGGCAAGGGAACACCATTACCGGCGTCCTACGCCTAGCCTGGCGAGATTTTTCGCGCAACGCGGCTTGCGCTGAAACGGCAACAGACCCTAGGCTCAGGTGATGAACGACGAACTCGATCCCTCTGCAGATCTGGCAGATCAATTGCTCCAGTTGCTGCAGGACGCCCCCGCCGGGATTGGCGAATACCAGTTGATCCAACAGCTGAAAGATCGCCACTGCACGCACATTCCCCACCTGCCCTTGACCGACAAACTGGTGCTGTTTCGCACCCACTTCCTGGTATTCAACGCCCTGTACCGGCTGCGCGAACGCTTATGGGGCGAACGGCTCGGCTTCGTCCAGATCAGCCCGTTGCACATCCAGCTGCTGCCCTACCGGGCCGGCAGCGCCGAACTGAGCGAGCATGACCCGTTGCGCGACTATTACCTGGACCTCAGCCAGCTGACTGACACCGACGAACAGGATGTAGAGGAGCTGCTGGCCAGTTTCTGGAAACGCATGCAAGGCGGCGAGGAAAAGCGTGCGGCCCTGGAACTGTTTGAGCTGAACGACAGCCCGCAAGTGCTCAATATCGGGCTGATCAAGCATCGCTACCGACAACTGGTCAGCCTGCATCATCCCGATCGTGGCGGCAGCACCGAGCGCCTGCAGTCGATCAACAAAGCCATGGAAATTCTTGAACGCTATTACAACTAACTTTCAGAGACCAATTTGCTCTAAGCCAAGCCCCCTCACGCACCCAAGCCTCTGCCTATACTGCGACATACGGTCGCATAGGTTCGGCCCAGTACCCGGTGGCGCTGTCTACGCGCGCCGGGCACTTCGCTGGGGGGCGACCGCATAATAAGAGGAGGTGTCTGGCATGATCCATCACGTTTGGGGGCTCTTCACCCATCCCGATCAGGAATGGCAGGAAATTCGTGGCGAAGAAGAAACCATCAGCCACATGTATCTCACCCACGTACTGGTGCTCGCGGCGATTCCGGCGATCTCGGCCTTTATCGGCACCACCCAGGTTGGCTGGTCCATCGGTGATCGGGCACCGGTAATGCTGACCGAAGCCAGCGCATTGCAAATGACCATCATGACCTACCTGGCGATGCTTGCAGGAGTTGCAGTGATGGGCGCCTTCATTCACTGGATGGCACGTACCTACGACGCCAGCCCCAATCTGACCCAGTGCATCGTGTTCGCCGCCTATACCGCAACGCCCTTGTTCGTCGGCGGCCTGGCGGCACTCTATCCAAATATGTGGCTGGCCATGGTGGTGGGAACACTGGCCATCTGTTACACCGTCTACCTGCTCTATGTGGGCATACCAACCTTCATGAATATCCCCGAGGATGAGGGTTTCATGTTCTCCAGCTCGGTACTCGCGGTAGGTTTGGTGGTACTGGTGGCGATGATCGCCTGTTCGGTGATCCTCTGGGGCTTTGGGGTAGGCCCGGTCTATACCAGCTAAGGCACGACAACGAAGACTGGACGAAACCACCTTGCGGTGGTTTCGTCGTTTTGGGGCTGTCGTAGCGGTTCGGCTTAGGCATAATCGCGCCGTCATCTTCAGGTCGCGCCCATGCCCGAACACATCCACGCCCGTGTCGAAACCTGCTACCAGCAGGCCGAGGCCTTTTTCAAGCAGCGCTTCGCCCGTGCCGAAGTGAGCTTCAAGCTGCGTGGACAAAAGGCCGGAGTGGCGCACCTGACCGAGAACAAGCTGCGCTTCAACCCGCAGCTGTACCGGGAAAACCGCGAAGACTTTCTCAAGCAGACGGTGGCCCACGAAGTGGCGCACCTGATCGCCCATCAGCTGTTCGGCCTGAAGATCCAGCCTCACGGCGAGGAATGGCAACTGATCATGCGCGGCGTCTATGAGCTGCCGCCAAACCGCTGCCATAGCTACGACGTCAAGCGCCGCAAGGTCAGCCGCTTCATCTACCGCTGCAGCTGCCCGCAGCGCGACTTCCCCTTCTCCGCCCAACGTCACGCCCTGGTCGGCAAAGGCCGCCGCTACTTCTGCCGGCGCTGCAAGGTGACCCTGAGCTTTACCGGCGAACAGCGGGTGGAGTGAACGACGCTCTCCCCTGGGAAATCGATCACGAACGGCGAGCAAGCCGTTCTCAGCA
>NZ_JBFIIG010000241.1:0-5497 GCF_041601375.1 Pseudomonas sp.
CCGGACCAGGGCCGGCGCGGACCGGACAGGCCCGTGGCGACCATGCCGCCGACGGTGGCGTCGCCGCCGAAGCTAGGCGCCTCGCAGCTGAGCATCTGCCCGGCCTCGTCCAGCGCCGCCTGCAATTCGGCCAGCGGGGTGCCGGCACGGGCGGTGATCACCAGTTCGGTCGGGTCGTAGCTGACGATGCCGCGATGGACGCGGCTGTCGATCAGCTCTCCGGTCACCGGGCGACCGAGAAAGGCCTTGCTGTTGCCACCCTGAATGCGCAACGGCAGCGCATTGTTGAGGGCGTGATTGACCTGTTCCAGCAGCGCCGTGCTGGCATCGACATCATGCGGCATGACCATCAGAAACGCTCCAGGTCGGGAAAGGGCAGTTGGCCGTGGTGCACATGCATGGCGCCGAATTCGGCGCAGCGGTGCAGGGTCGGAATGTTCTTGCCGGGATTGAGCAGGCCCTTGGGATCGAAGGCCGCCTTCACCGCGTGGAACAGGGTCAACTCGTCGCTGTTGAACTGGGCGCACATCTGGTTGATCTTCTCGCGGCCGACGCCGTGCTCGCCGGTGATGCTGCCGCCGACCTTCACGCAAAGCTCGAGGATCTTGCCGCCGACGGCTTCGGCGCGCTCCAGCTCGCCGGGCTGGTTGGCATCGAACAGGATCAGCGGGTGCATGTTGCCGTCGCCGGCGTGGAATACGTTGGCCACGCGCAGGCCGTACTCGGCGGACAGCTCGGCGATGCCCCTGAGTACGCCCGGCAACTCGCGGCGCGGAATGGTGCCGTCCATGCAGTAGTAGTCCGGCGAGATGCGCCCGACCGCCGGGAAGGCGTTCTTGCGTCCGGCCCAGAACAAGACCCGTTCGGCCTCGTCACGGGCCAGGCGCACTTCGCTGGCGCCGGCCGCCTGCAGCACCGCTCGTACCCTTTCGCAGTCGTCCTGCACGTCGGCTTCGACGCCGTCCAGTTCACACAGCAGGATGGCCTCGGCCTCGACCGGGTAGCCGGCATGGATGAAGTCTTCCGCGGCGCGGATCGCCAGGTTGTCCATCATCTCCAGGCCGCCGGGAATGATGCCGGCGGCGATGATGTCGCCCACCGCGCGCCCGGCCTTTTCCACCGAATCGAAGCTGGCCAGCAGCACCCTGGCCACCTGCGGCTTGGGCAGCAGCTTGACCGTGACCTCGGTGATGATGCCGAGCATGCCTTCCGAGCCGGTGAACAGCGCGAGCAGGTCGAAACCCGGCGCATCCAGGGCATCGGAGCCCAGGGTCATGCGCTCACCCTCGACCGTGAGGACCTCCACCTTGAGCAGGTTGTGCACGGTCAGGCCGTATTTCAGGCAATGCACGCCGCCGGCGTTCTCGGCCACGTTGCCGCCGATCGAACAGGCTATCTGCGAGGACGGATCCGGCGCGTAATACAGTCCATGGGGCGCGGCGGCCTGGGAAATCGCCAGGTTGCGCACGCCGGGCTGGACCCGGGCGAAGCGCCCGGCCGGGTTGACCTCGAGGATCTTGTTGAAGCGCGCCAGCACCAGCAGGATGCCCTGCTCCAGCGGCAAGGCGCCGCCGGACAAGCCGGTGCCGGCGCCGCGTGCCACCACCGGCACGCCGCGCTGGTAGCAGAGCTTGAGCAGACGCTCGACCTGCTCGATGCGCTCGGGCAACGCCACCAGCATCGGCGTGGCGGTGTAGGCCGAGAGGCCATCGCATTCATAGGGTTTGAGGTCTTCCTGGGTGTGCAGCACGTCCAGGTCGGGCAGTTGCTCGCGCAATGCGGCCAGCAGGGCTGGCTTATCGACCGTTGGCAAAGGGCCGTCGACGCGCTCGTCGTACAGAATGCTCATGGCAGGCTCACTCGGGTGGTGTAGCGGGTGTAGTCGTTATGGCGCATCCGCACAGCGCTGCGCTGGTTGTGCGGCATCTTTAGTCCCGGGCAGCCGAGGCGTCCATCGCCATCCATACTGGTATGACCAGTTTTTTTCGGCAAGCGCGTCACCACTTATCGACTCAGGCTTTGCCCTGCATGACTAAGGCGCTTATATTCGCCAACTGAATTTCGACAAACCCTAGCTGGTCCTACCAGTAAGCGAGTGCGCCAGAATGGATCTAGAACAGCCCGCAGTACGCCGCCAGGTCAGCGATGTAGTGGCCGAAAAAATTGAACGGTTGATCGTCGATGGCGTGCTCAAGGTGGGCCAGGCCCTGCCCTCGGAACGACGCCTGTGCGAGAAGCTGGGGATCTCCCGTTCGGCGCTGCGCGAAGGGCTCAAGGTGCTGCGCGGGCGCGGCATCATCGAGACCGCCCAGGGCCGCGATTCGCGGGTCGCCAGCCTCAGCGGGCCGCGCGACGCCAGCCCGCTGATGCACCTGTTCAGCTCGCAGCCACGCACCCTGTTCGACCTGCTCGAAGTGCGCGCCCTGCTCGAGGCCGAATCGGCGCGCCTGGCCGCCCTGCGCGGCACCGACGCGGATTTCGTCCTGCTGACCCGGCGTTACGAGGAAATGCTCGCCGCCCACAACGAGCCGCCGAGTGAGGTCGAACCGCGTGAACATGCGCGCCTCGACCATGCCTTCCACCTGGCCATCTGCGAGGCGTCGCACAACCCGGTGCTGCTGCACACCCTGCAATCGCTGACCGACCTGATGCTCAACTCGGTGTTCGCCTCGGTGAACAACCTCTATCACCGGCCGCTGCAGAAACGCCAGATCGACCGCCAGCATGCGCGCCTGTACCACGCGGTGATCGAGCGCCTGCCGGAACAGGCGCAACGCGCGGCGCGCGAGCATATCCTCAGCATCCGCGACAACCTCAGGGAGATCGAGCAGGAGGAGCAACGCCTGGTGCGCGCGACCATGCGCCTGGAGGGCTGGGCGTGATGGGTCATAGGTTGGATCGAGCCGCGCTCCGCGAAACCCAACGGGCATGACCGCTCGAGCGCGATGCTGGGTTTCCTGCGACGGCGCCAATCTACCCATTGGAGTCCCGTAGGGCGGATGCAACCCGCAAGCCTCGGCGGGTTGCACCCGCCCTACGGGCAGAGACGATGTAAACGTAGGCTGGGCTAGCGGCGCGTGACGCAGATCCTTGCACCGACCAGCGCGCCGCAAATGGGGTCTCGCCGGGCAGCGCCTTGGCGGCTAACCCAGCCTACGTCCGCGAACGTCCGTGCTGGCAGCCTTTCGGACTTGACCGTCCGTAGCGAGGGAAAGCCCGGGCTGCGGCAAAAATGGCCAGGTCCGGCTTTTCCGCAGTAGGACAGCGTTAAGTTCGACAGGCTGCTAAACTCGCGCGCTTTCGATTCGTGGTGATTCTGCCGTGCCCCACGCCGCCCTCGCCCACCCGCCACGCTGGCTGACCGCCGGCCAACTGCACCCGGTTCCTGCTGCCGGCGTGCGCGACTGGCTGTTCAATCAAGACTCGCTGACCCGCCGACTGACCGCGCTGTCGCAAGACGGCTTCAGCGTCACCCCGCTGCTCGAAGGCTGGCAGCGCCTGCGCAGCGACGAATGCAGCGCCCTCAACGTGGCCGCGGGCAGCCAGGGCTGGGTGCGCGAAGTGTATTTGCGCGGCCACGGCCAACCCTGGGTATTCGCCCGTAGCGTGGCGGCGCGCAGCGCCCTGGAAGGTTCCGGCCTGGCCCTGGAACAACTCGGCAGCCGCTCGCTCGGCGAACTGCTGTTCAGCGACCGCGCCTTCGACCGTAGCGTCCTGCAAGCCTGTCGTTACCCGGCACCCTGGCTGCCCGCCGAGGTGCGCGCAGACCGCCTGTGGGCGCGCCGCTCCTGCTTCAGCCGCGGCGCCCTCGGGGTGCTGGTGGTCGAAGTCTTTCTGCCCGAGTTCTGGCCGGCCGCCGGGACCGAGGCGTAGGGTGGGCCGGGCGGCGATCCGCTTCAGCCCACCAGTCGAAATGCACCACGTGGTGGGCTGAAGCCCACCCTACCCGCGCGTCGACTCCGTATAATCCGCGCAACCCGCACGGAGACGCGCTCGATGTACACCCACCTGCTCAAATCGCTGAATCGCCTGCACCCGCGCACCTGGGACTTCATCCAGCTGATGCGCCTGGACAAACCCATCGGCATCTACCTGCTGCTATGGCCGACGCTCTGGGCCCTGTGGGTCGCGGCCGAGGGCGTGCCGAGCGCGAAGAACCTGTTTATCTTCGTCTTCGGCGTGATCCTGATGCGCGCCGCCGGCTGCGTGATCAACGACTACGCCGACCGCAACTTCGACGGCCACGTCACCCGCACCCGGGCGCGCCCCCTGGCCAGCGGCAGGATCCAGCCGCGCGAGGCGCTGATCCTGTTCGCCGGGCTGGTGGCGCTGGCCTTCATCCTGGTCCTGCTGACCAACGCCGCAACCGTCTGGCTGGCCTTCGGCGGCCTGGCCCTGGCCGCCTGCTACCCGTTCATGAAGCGCTACACCTTCTACCCGCAGGTGGTGCTCGGCGCGGCCTTCTCCTGGGGCATGCCCATGGCCTTCACCGCCGAGACCGGCAGCGTGCCGCCGGAGGCCTGGCTGCTGTACCTCGCCAACCTGCTGTGGACGGTGGCCTACGACACCTACTACGCCATGGCCGACCGCGACGACGACCTGAAGATCGGGCTCAAATCCACCGCCATCCTGTTCGGCGACGCCGACCGCCTGATCATTGTCATCCTTCAGGGTCTGGCCCTGTTGTGCCTGCTGCTGGCCGCCGCGCGTTTCGAGCTGGGCCTGTATTTCCACCTCGGCCTGCTCGCGGCGGCGGCCTGCTTCGCCTGGGAATACCACAAGACCCGCAACCGCAAACCCATGGCCTGCTTCCACGCCTTCCTGCACAACCACTGGGCCGGGCTGGCTATTTTTGCCGGCGTGGTACTGGATTACGCGCTGCGGGCCTAGGGTGGATGCAACCCGCCACCAGCCGGCACCGATGCCTATCGGCGGGTTGCACCCGCCCTACGCGCTGGAACCCCTGACGGGCTACTATCCAGGATCGCCCGCGGGCCATGCGAGACTAGGCAGTCCATGACGCTCAATCCCCAGCTCAAGCAGAATCCAGACCATGCCGGCAAGGCCATTATGGGCATGAGCAGCGCCGTTGCTCTCGCAGGAGCGCGCTCGCTCCTGCAGGTCTTGTGCTCGTGCACAGCCAGCGAGGTTCGGCCATGACCCCGGAACATCTGGCGCGCCTGCTGCGTGACGGCGAGGGCCTGACGGTCGAATTCAAGCGTGCCCGCGAGGCGCTCAATCGCGATGTCTACGAGACCATCTGCGCCTTTCTCAACCAGCGCGGCGGCACCCTGGTGCTGGGCGTGGCGGACGATGGCAGCGCCACCGGCATCGCCCCCGAGGCGGTGGCGCAAATCCGCAAGGACCTGGCCAATACCCTGCACAACCCGCAGAAGATCAACCCGCCGATGCCGCTGGTGCCCGAACAGCTGGAGCTGGACGGACAAACACTGCTGGTGCTGAACGTGCCGGAAAGCTCCCAGGTGCACAGCTGCAA
>NZ_JBFIIG010000242.1:0-5377 GCF_041601375.1 Pseudomonas sp.
AGGTGGATGATGTTCTCGGTCAGGTCGTGCTCGCCGCCGGTGATGAAGATCTTGGTGCCGCTGATCCTGTAGCTGCCGTCGGCCTGGGGCTCGGCCTTGGTGCGGATGATGCCCAGGTCGGTGCCGGCGTGCGGCTCGGTCAGGCACATGGAACCGGCCCAGGTGCCGGCGTACATGTTCGGCAGGTACTTTTCCTTCAGCTCTTCGCTGGCGTGGGCGTTGAGCGACAGGCAGGCGCCGGCGGTGAGCATCGGATAGAGGCCGAAGGACAGGTTAGCCGCGTTGACCATTTCCTCGACCTGGGCGGAAATCACCTTGGGCATGCCCATGCCGCCGAAGCGCGGGTCGCCGCCGACGCCGACCCAGCCACCTTCGGCGTAGGTGCGGTAGGCCGCAGGGAAACCGCTCGGCGTCTTGACCGCGCCGTTGTCCCAGCTGCAGCCTTCCTCGTCGCCGCTGCGGTTGAGCGGCGCGACCACGCCGGCAGTGACCTTGCCGGCTTCCTCGAGAATGGCGTTGGCGGTGTCTTCGTCCACCACTTCGGCCAGGGCCGGCAGTTGGGCCCATAGCTTGGAGACTTCGAACACTTCGTTGAGCACGAAACGCATGTCGCGCAGGGGAGCTTGGTAGTCAGCCATGGAATATCCTCGAACGGAGCAACAGGGTTAAAGCAGGCCCGGGAGTTTAACCGAGCAACATTTCAGAGACATAGGGTCGTGTTGTGACCGATAAGTCTCAACTTGATGAGCAACTCGCAGATGGCAAAAACCCGCCAAGCGGCGGGCTTTGCCGGGCATCAAGGGCGGATCAGACGCCGAAATGCTCGGCCGGCAGGCTCATCATGCACTCGCTGCCGGCCTCGGCCGCCGCCAGGTGGGCGGCGGTACGCGGCAGCAGGCGCTTGAAGTAGAAGGCGCAGGTGGCCAGCTTGGCCTGGTAGAAGGCCGCATCGCCGACGCCCGCGTCGAGCTTGGCCTGGGCGACCACGGCCATGCGCAGCCACAAGTAGGCCAGGATGATGTAACCGGAATACATCAGGTAATCCACCGAAGCGGCGCCGACCTCGTCGGGATTCTTCATCGCCGCCAGACCGATCTTCTGGGTCAGTTCGCCCCACTGCTGGTTCAGGCCTGCCAGCTGCGCCACGTAGCCCTTGAGCTGCGGGTGCTCGGCCTGGGCCGTGCAGAACTGATGGACGATCTTGGTGAAGCCGCGCAGCAGCTTGCCCTGGCTGCCGAGCACCTTGCGCCCGAGCAGGTCGAGGGCCTGGATGCCGTTGGTGCCTTCGTAGATCGGCGCGATGCGGCAATCGCGGACCAGTTGCTCCATGCCCCACTCGCGGATATAGCCATGGCCGCCGAAGATCTGCATGCCGTGGTTGGTCACCTCCAGGCCGGTGTCGGTCATGAAGGCCTTGCAGATCGGGGTGAGCAAGGCCAGCAGGTTTTCCGCATCGAGGCGCTGTTCGGCGCTGGTACCGAGGTGAGCCACATCGAGCAGCTGCGCGGTGAAGTAGGTCAGGGCGCGGTTGCCCTCGTTGAACGCCTTCATGGTCAGCAGCATGCGCCGCACATCGGGGTGCACGATGATAGGGTCGGCGGGCTTGTCCGGCGCCTTCGGCCCGGTCAGGGCGCGCATCTGCAGGCGCTCGTTGGCATACTTGAGCGCGCCCTGGTAGCTGGCCTCGCCGAGACACAGGCCCTGCATGCCGGTGCCCAGGCGGGCATGGTTCATCATGGTGAACATGCAGTTGAGGCCCTTGTTGGCCTCGCCGATCAGGTAGCCGGTGGCTTCGTCGAAGTTGATCACGCAGGTGGCCGAGGCCTTGATCCCCATCTTGTGCTCGATCGAGCCGCAGGACACCGCATTGCGCGCGCCCACGGCGCCATCGCCGGCGGGAAGGAACTTGGGCACGATAAACAGCGAGATGCCACGGGTACCGGCCGGCGCGTCCGGCAGTTTGGCCAGCACCAGATGGACGATGTTCTCGCTCATGTCGTGCTCGCCGGCGGAGATGAAGATCTTGCTGCCGCTGATCGCATAGCTGCCGTCGGCCTGGGGCACGGCGCGGGTCTTGATGATGCCCAGGTCGGTGCCGCAATGCGCTTCGGTCAGGCACATGGTGCCGGTCCAGCGGCCTTCGATCATCCGGGTCAGGTAGGTCTGCTTCTGCTCTTGCGTGCCGTGGGCATGGATCGCCGACATCGCGCCCTGGGTCAGGCCCGGGTACATGCCCCAGGAGGTGTTGCTGGCGGCGACCATCTCGCTGATCAGCAAGCCGAGCGAGTGCGGCAGCCCCTGGCCGCCGTAAGCCGGGTCGGCCGCCAGGCTCATCCAGCCGCCCTCGCCATACTGGGCGAAGGCTTCCTTGAAGCCCTTTGGCGTGGTCACCACGCCATTGTCGAACTGGCACTCTTCCTCGTCGCCGGAGCGATTGAGTGGCGCCAGCACCTGCTCGCAGAACTTGGCGCCCTCTTCGAGGATGGCACCGACCATGTCCGGGGTCGCATCGACGGCGCCGAGCGCCGCGTAGCTGCTGGGAAAGTCGAAGACTTCGTCGATCAAGAAGCGCGTATCGCGCAAGGGGGCCTTGTACTCGGGCATGGTCGTTCTCCGTCAGGCAGGCGCGCAGGGCGCGGGTCGATACCCCTTAAGCTACTGCCGAAGCGGGCTGCGCCACAACAACCGTACGCCCGCTGAATGCGCCGTCATAACTAACCCGGACCGCAGCCGGCGGTGCAGTGGCGACAGCCGTGACAGGCCGGTAATCGGCGCAATGCTCCATATGTGTTGCACCTCGCTTTTGTAGGGTGGGGTAGCGGCGCCAACCTCCGAGCGATCAGGCGCCGCCATCGTGGCGCGCCGCGTAACCCACCAAGCGCCTCTCCTCGATAGTGGGCCACGTTGCGCCGATGGTGGGTTACGGCGCAACGAATCTTGCGGGTTCATCGCCATCGGCAGCGTGCGCCAAACCCACGAGAGGCGGTTTAACCGCTGGTTGACCTGTGACGCGACCCTACCCCCAGACGAAAAAAGCCGCGCCCCGAGAGGGCGCGGCTTTTCCAGGCGATGTCGCGGTCGGGCTTAGTAGCCCAGGGCGAAGTCGTCTTCGTGCAGGTCCATCAGGTTGCCGGCACCGGACAGCATGCTGGCCACGTGGCTGCGGGTACGCGGCAGGATGCGTGCGAAGTAGAAGCGCGCGGTCTGCAGCTTGGCCTTGTAGAAGGCTTCGTCGGCAGTACCGGCGGCGATCTTCTCGGCCGCCAGGCGCGCCATGTCGGCCCAGAAGTAGGCCAGGCAGACGTAACCGGAGTACATCAGGTAGTCCACCGAAGCCGCGCCGACTTCTTCGCGGTCCTTCATCGCCGCCATGCCGACCTTCATGGTCAGCTCGCCCCACTCCTTGTTCAACTGGGCCAAGGGCTCGACGAAGGCCTTGACCGCCTCGTTGCCTTCGTTGGCCTGGCAGAACTTGTGGACGATCTTGGTGAAGCCTTTCAGCGCTTCGCCCTGGGTCTGCAGCACCTTGCGGCCGAGCAGGTCGAGGGCCTGGATGCCGGTGGTGCCTTCGTACAGCATGGAAATGCGGCTGTCGCGCACGTTCTGTTCCATGCCCCACTCGGCGATGAAGCCGTGGCCGCCATAGATCTGCACGCCGTGGTTGGCCGCTTCGAAGCCGACTTCGGTCATGAAGGCCTTGGCGATCGGGGTGAGGAAGGCCAGCAGTGCGTCGGCCTGCTTCTTCTCGGCTTCGTCCTGGCTGTACTTGACGATGTCGACCTGCTTGGCGGTGAAGTAGACCATGGCGCGATTGCCTTCGGCGAAGGCCTTCATGGTCAGCAGCATGCGCCGCACGTCGGGGTGCACGATGATCGGGTCTGCGGCCTTGTCCGGGGCTTTCGGGCCGGTCAGGGAACGCATCTGCAGACGCTCGCGCGCATACTTCAGGCCACCCTGGAAGCCTATTTCGGCGTGGGCCAGGCCCTGCAGCGCAGTGCCCAGGCGGGCGGTGTTCATGAAGGTGAACATGCAGTTCAGGCCTTTGTTGGCCGCGCCGATCAGGTAGCCGGTGGCGCCGTCGAAGTTCATCACGCAGGTGGCGTTACCGTGGATGCCCATCTTGTGCTCGAGCGAACCACAGGACACAGCATTGCGCTCGCCGGCTGCGCCCTCGGCGTTCGGCAGGAACTTGGGCACGATGAACAGCGAGATACCCTTGGTGCCGGCCGGTGCATCGGGCAGGCGGGCCAGGACGATATGGACAATGTTGTCGGCCATGTCGTGTTCGCCGGCGGAGATGAAGATCTTGGTGCCGGAAACCTTGTAGCTGCCATCGGCCTGGGGGTCGGCCTTGGTGCGCAACATGCCCAGATCGGTACCGCAATGCGGCTCGGTCAGGCACATGGTGCCGGTCCACTCGCCGGAAACCAGCTTGGTCAGGTAGGCGTGCTTCTGCTCATCGGTGCCGTGCTCGGCAATGGTGTTCATCGCGCCATGGGACAGGCCGGGGTACATGCCCCAGGACCAGTTGGCGGTGCCGACCATTTCGCTGACCACCAAGCCCAGCGACTCCGGCAGGCCCTGGCCGCCGTGGTCGACGTTATGGGCCAGGCTTGGCCAGCCGCCCTCGACGAACTGCTTGTAGGCTTCCTTGAAGCCGGTCGGGGTCTTAACGCCGGACTCGCTCCAGGTGCAACCTTCGGTGTCACCCACACGGTTCAGCGGCGCCAGGACCTGCTCGCAGAACTTGGCGCCCTCTTCGAGGATGGCGTCGACCATGTCCGGAGTAGCGTCTTGGCAGCCAGGCAGGCTCTGATAATGCGCTTCGTAGCCGAGCAACTCGTCACGAACGAAGCGAATGTCACGCAAGGGGGCCTTGTAGTCAGGCATAGCGGATAACCTCTGCGGTGGACTGTTAGTGTGTTTGGGTGACCGAATGGATGGTCGCTTGGGGGATCACTCCCGACTGCCTGGCGACATCTTGGCCACCGAGCAATCAAACAAGTGTTTGAAACATACGTTTACTCCCCAGCCTTGTCAAGCGCCGCGGGACCGTCGATCGGACGGCTGGGCTAATACCGGGCTCCGGCGCCAGGCCGCCTCCAGGCTTGCGCAGCACCAGGACGGTCCGGGCGGCGCTCCGTTCGCTGCGCAGCGACAACCCGCCAGCTTTGTGCCGCGCCGGGCAACCAGGGTGCACTGCCTGCGGCGAGTGACACCCTACGGATCGTGGATTGCTCGAGGGAATTTGTCGGCGCCCAGGACGCCGGGAGACGCTGCAGCAGGCGAGGGTTTATCGCAGCCGCTCAGCCCAGCAGGTCGATCAGCGGCGCAGAGCTCGGCAACTCGGCGGTGCGCCGATACAGATCGAGATCGG
>NZ_JBFIIG010000243.1:0-5330 GCF_041601375.1 Pseudomonas sp.
ATGCCGTCGATCAGCACCAGCACATGATTGGAGTTGGTACCACGCATGTACAGCGCGCTGTTCTGGCCCGGCCCGCCGTTATTGGCCAGGGACACACCTGGCACCTTCTTCAGCAGCTCGGGCAGGGAGGTGGCCTGGCTCTGCTCGATCTGCGCGCGGTCGAACACCGTCACCGCGGCCAGGCTCTGCTCGGCGGTCTGCGCGGTGCGGGTGGCGGTCACCAACTGGTCGTTCAGGAGGGTATGTTCAGCGGCCCAGGCCGGGGACATGCAGGGCATAGCGCACAGCAGCAGGGCCGCCGGCTTGCAAAGGGAGTTGCTCATCGCGTCGTAGCTCCGTCGCCCCACCCGGGCGAACATGGCTGAGTAGGACACGCGGAGAACCAGCGGCGGATGCACTGCACAACGGCGCAGCCCACACGCCAGACAGCGCCCTCCGCGATGCCATGGACTGCGACAGGCCGGTCTCCGGGCTCACGAGCGGCGTTCAGACATTGCGAAACGCCACCAGACGCACCTTCCCATGCCCTAAAGCACAGTGGTTGAAAAAGCGTTGGCTTGACTCGTTTACCGTTGCGGGGGCAGCGTCGGAATAGTTGGCGTAGACACGCGCAATGCACCGACTTCCCAGTTTCACCGCCGGCCATGGCCGGCGGTCACCTGAAGCAAGAACGGCGAGTCTAGAGAGTCGGTATCGGCACGTCTACCCGCAAACGACGCCGGGCAGCCCGCGCGAGTTCACCCAGCCCCGCAACCCGGCGCGCAGCGTGCGCATCGGCGGCACCAACACCGTGTTCGTGCCCGCCCATGACTGCCCCTTCGTTCCACGACATCGACCGGGGACGGCGCTACGGCACCCTCGAGGACTTCCACAACTTCGTCAAACTGGCCTACCTGTCGCCGAGCATCCATCACGCCGGCGGCACCATCTGCGAACCGGTGGACCTGCCGGTGAACAAGCGCCACCTGGACATGATCTACAGCCACATGAAGTACTCCGACAAGTGCTTCATGGGCTCGGTGACCCACCCGGAACGGGCCCAGGACACCATCGAGATGGCCAAGATCCTGTTTGGCGACAACTGGATCGATCCCGACACCGGCAAGCCGAGGACCTGCGTGATCAACCTGATCAGCGCCAAATCGCCGATGACCTTCGACGACACCATGCTCGGTGCCGCCACGGTCTATGCCCGCGCCAACCAGGCCTGCATCGTCACCCCGTTCATCCTCGCCGGGGCCATGTCGCCGGTGACCATTGCCGGGACCGCCGCCCAGACCCTGGCCGGCATGGCCTTCGTGCAGCTGGTCAACCCGGGCGCTCCGGTGGTGCTCGGCAGCTTCGCCAGCTCCATGTCGATGCAGTCCGGTGCCCCCACCTTCGGCACCCCCGAGCCGGCGCTGGTGCTCTACGTGATGGCCAACCTGGCCCGGCGCCTGGGCGTGCCGTTCCGCTCCGGCGGCTCCTTCACCGCCGCGAAGATCCCCGATGCCCAGGCGGCCAGCGAGAGCGCCAACACCCTGCTGCCGACCACTCTGACCGGGGTCAACTTCGCCCAGACACCGCCGGCTGGCTGGAGGGAGGCCAGGCCATGGAGGCGATTCGCGAAGTCGGCCCCGGCAAGCACTTCCTCGGCTGCAACCACACCCAGCTGAACTTCAAGACGGCCTTCTACCTGTCGCCGATCACCGACAACAACAGCTTCGAGCAATGGGATGCCGACGGTCGCCAGGACATGGCCCAGCGTGCCAACGCGCGCTGGAAGAAGCTGCTGGCCGACTACCAGCCGCCGGAGCTGGACCCGGCCATCGACGCTGCCCTGCTGGCCTACGTCGAGCAGCGCAAGGCGAGCATGCCCGACGGCCGGCTGACGGCTAGAGTCTCACGCTGGCGAAGGTCGATTCGCCTTGGGCGCGAGCAAGCACGGCCAGGGCCGAGGTCGAGGGCGGCCGCAGCAGGTCTTCTGGCAGCGGCACCAGCACCCTCAGGCTCACCAGGTTCTGCCCGCTGCGTTCGTCACGCGGCGGAATGCCGAAGTATTCGCGGTAGCACTTGGAGAAGTGCGGGGTGGAGACGAAACCACACACCGAGGCCACCTCGATGATCGACATCGAAGTCTGCTTGAGCAGTTGCCGCGCCCGGATCAGGCGCAGCTTGAGGTAATAGCGCGACGGCGAGCAGTTCAGGTATTTCTGGAACAGACGCTCGAGCTGGCGACGCGAGACATCGACGTAGCTGGCCAAGCCATCGAGGTCGATCGGCTCCTCCAGGTTGGCCTCCATCAATACGACAATTTCCTGCAGTTTAGGCTGGTTGGTGCCGAGCATATGCTTGAGCGGTACGCGCTGATGATCCTGTTCATTGCGGATGCGCTCGTAGATGAACATGTCAGAGATCGCCGCCGCCAACTCGCGGCTGTGCTCGCGGCCGATCAGGTGCAGCATCATGTCCATCGGCGAGGTACCGCCGGACGAGGTACTGCGGGTGCGGTCGATGGAAAACAGGCGGGTGGTGACGATTGCCCGGGGGGAAGCTTCCTGCATGGCCGCGAGGACTTCCCAATGCACGCTGCATTCGTAACCGTCGAGCAAGCCAGCCTTGGCCAGTGCCCAACTGCCGGTGCATACCGCGCCCATCAGCCGTCCGTGGCGCGCCTGGCTCTGCAGCCAGTGCAGGTGCTCGCGGGTGACGCTGTGCTGGATATCCACGCCGCCGCAGACAATCACCGCATGCAGCGCCGGCGCATTGCCCAGCCCGGCGTCCGGGGTGATCTGCAGCCCGTCGCTGGCGCTTACCGGGGCACCGTTCTGGGTCAAGGTATACCAACGATACAGCTCCTTGCCGGAGAGCTGATTGGCCATGCGTAGAGGCTCTACCGCCGAGGCCAGGGAAATCAGGGTGAAGTTGTCCAGCAACAGGAAGCCGATGGCCTGGGGAACACGGTTCTGGGGTTGCGCCCCTTGGCTGGACTGTGACATCGATGAAACCCTCGCGCGGAGCAAAACACGGTGTTGAGCCCACAGCATGGCGAGGCTCTATTTTTTCTAGTTCTGGAAAGCAATAACCCCCAGATCGGTCGGATAACAACGCAAAGGCCATGCCTAAATTAACTGTGTGTTCAATGAAAATAGCGGAGGTTATCCAAGGCCCTCGGCACAAGGCTTTGGCCGGCACGACAAGCCATCTCGTTTATCACTGCAAGTCCCGCTGTACGGGGTTTGAGCATTTCGGTAGCGCCGCCCGCGCAGAACGCTGTCACCCCCGTTACGGAAGACGATGGCGGCAGTAACGGACAGGGTAAGTACGCGGGGTCAGCGGTCAGCGGTATCGCCCGAGCAGCGTGTTCTGCGCCGCAGCAAGAATTACCGGGGCCCTCGCGAGCCGGCACAAGCAAGAACCGCAAGTGCCTGGCAACCCGGCCCAGGAAAGCGGCTCGATGGCGCCTTCGGCACTCGCTCCGCGTCGCGTTCAAGCCCCCGGTTGGCCGGGCAAGGAAAAGGGACGCAGCGAGCGCCCTTTCTGCAGGTCAGGGCCGGGAAAAGTTGTCGGCTGGGCGGGTGGCAACCCAGGAAGGGCTGCCGCGCCTTCGACGCCGCGCTGGCGCGCAGCAAACTGGCGGCAAGCGTGCCTGCCGACTTGTGGGCATCGGCAGAAGCGGCGGGCGGTGATGCGCGCGGCCACAGCGTCAGCCACGAATATCCTCACTGCACAGCCTGTTGGACGGCTGAAGCTGCCCGGCTACCCCTTGCGCGTCCCGCCCTAGAGCAGCCGCACGCTGGCGAAGGTCGACTCGCCTTGGGCGCGGGTCAATGCCTCCATGGCGCTGGACGAGGACGGCCGCATCAGGTCTTCCGGCAGCGGCACCAGCGCTACCACGCCGCCCGAGCTCTGCCCGGAACGCTCGTCGCGCGGCGGGATGCCGAAGTATTCGCGGTAGCACTTGGAAAAGTGCGGGGTGGAGACGAAACCGCACACCGAGGCCACTTCGATGATCGACATCGAAGTCTGCTTGAGCAGTTGCCGCGCGCGGATCAGGCGCAGCTTCAGGTAGTAACGCGACGGCGAGCAGTGCAGGTACTTCTGGAACAGGCGCTCCAGCTGACGGCGCGAGACGTCGACATAGCAGGCCAGCTGGTCGAGGTCGATCGGCTCCTCCAGGTTGGCCTCCATCAACGCGACTATTTCCTGCAGCTTCGGCTGGTTGGTGCCGAGCATGTGCTTGAGCGGTACGCGCTGGTGATCCTGCTCATTGCGGATACGCTCGTAGATGAACATCTCGGAGATCCCGGCCGCCAGCTCGCGGCCATGCTCACGGCCGATCAGGTGCAGCATCATGTCCATCGGTGCGGTGCCGCCGGACGAGGTAATGCGGTTGCGGTCGATGGAAAACAGCCGGGTGGTCACAGCCGCACGCGGGAAAGCTTCCTGCATGGCGGCGAGAAACTCCCAATGCACGCTGCAGTCGTGACCATCGAGCAGGCCGGCCTTGGCCAGGGCCCAGCTGCCGGTGCACACCGCGCCGATTTGCCGACCATGGCGTGCCTGCACCTGCAACCAGTGCAAATGCTCGCGGGTGACGCTGTGCTGAATATCCACGCCGCCGCAGACGATCACCACATCCAGCGCCGGCGCATTGCTCAGCCCGGCGTCCGGGGTGATCTTCAGGCCGTCGCTGGCGCACACCGGCTGGCCGCTCTGGGTCAGGGTATGCCAGCGGTACAGTTCCTTGCCGGAGAGCTGATTGGCCATGCGCAGGGGCTCGACTGCCGAAGCCAGGGAGATCAGGGTAAAGTTGTCCAACAGCAGGAAACCGATGGACAGGGGAACACGGTTCTGGGGCTGCGCCCCTGGAGCGAACTGCGACATAAAGCAAACCCTCACGCTAGGCTCTTCAAACTGAGCCCCGTTGCATGACGCGGCTCTTTCTTGTGGTTCTGGACAACGACAGCCCCAGATCAGCTTTGTTTATCAAGCAAAACCTATGCCTGAATTGATTGGCCGTTCAATTAAAAACAGCAACCCCGCAAAAGGGCATTGTCAGGAGCGACAAGCGTATTCTGGATGCGACACTCGTGCGGCCTTTTATGAAATTTTGAGAATTTCGGTAGCAGCCACACGGCGACTGAATTGTCACCCGCCACACTTTGCTATCGGCAGAGTAACAAACAACTGATCAAAAAACGACCAGCAAGAGGGCCAGGGCTCGGCCTGTACCGCGCACGCCCCAAAACGGGCAGTGCCTGCCCCGAATTGGCGACTCAGCGGCAGCGCGCATACCGAGCGCTGGCGCGGGGGGGGGGGGGGGGGGGGGGGGGGGGGGGGGGGGGGGG
>NZ_JBFIIG010000244.1:0-5249 GCF_041601375.1 Pseudomonas sp.
AATACGCGAGGTTCTAGCCGAATCCGACGGTTTCATGATCGACATCTTCTCGAGCTTCCTTGCCCCCCTGGAGCAGGAACTGAGCTCGCATTCGTCCTATTCGGTCGGCAAGTCCCACTCCATCGGGCACAACTCCAATTACATGGAGCGGATCGAGGCGGTGAACTTCGCCCTGGACAACGACGACGGCGCCCGCACGCACTATTACGACAAGGCCGACCTGATCCTGGTCGGCGTTTCCCGCTGCGGCAAGACACCCACTTGCCTGTATATGGCCATGCAATACGGAATTCGTGCCGCAAATTATCCATTGACCGAAGATGACATGGAACGCCTGCAGCTGCCTGCCGTGCTGAAAAAGCACAGGGACAAGCTGTTCGGCCTGACCATCGACCCCGATCGCCTCACCGCCATTCGCCACGAGCGCAAGCCCAACAGTCGCTACGCCAGCTTCGCCCAATGCGAGTTCGAGGTGCGCGAAGTGGAAAGCCTGTTCCGCCGCGAAAACATCAACTCCATCAACTCCACGCATTTCTCGGTGGAGGAGATTTCCGCCAAGATCCTGGTCGAGAAAGGTGTCGAGCGGCGCTTGAAATAGGCGACTGCTGCAAGCTGCAAGCAAGATTGCGCGACTCGCCTGCTCAACTTCAAATGAAACAGCCGGAGCGCAGGCCCCGGCTGTTTCTTGCCGCTTGCTGTCTACCGCCTACCACTTGTGGCTTCCCGCTCAAATGACAAAAAGATCCATGAAACGCTGCACCGGCGTGGCCTCGAGCGCCGCCTGGTCCTTGCACAGGGCGAAAATCTGCGCACTGCGCCGAGCGGGGAAACGGGTTGCCAGGTTGGCCTTGAACTTGTCTTCCAGTAGCGGGATACCCTCGGCGCGACGCCGGCGGTGGCCGAGCGGGTACTCGACCTCGACCTTCTCGGTGCTGCTGCCGTCGGCGAAGAACACCTGCACGGCATTGGCGATCGAACGCTTGTCGGCCTCCAGGTATTCGCGGCTGTAGCGCGCATCCTCGACGATTTCCATCTTCGCGCGCAGTTCATCGATGATCGGGTTGGCGGCGTGGAAGTCGTCCTCGTAGTGTTCGGCCACCAGGTTGCCGAACGCCAGCGGCACGGCGGTCATGTACTGCAGGCAGTGGTCGCGGTCGGCCGGGTTGGCCAGTTGACCGACCTTGGAGATGATGCGGATCGCCGACTCGTGGGTGCTGATGACGATCCTGGCGATCTGCGGCAGGCGACCCTTGACCTGCGGATGCAGGATCACCGCCGCTTCGCAGGCGGTCTGCGCATGGAACTCGGCCGGGAAGCTGATCTTGAACAGCACGTTTTCCATCACGTAGCAGGCAAAACCCTGCGAAAAACTGAACTGGCGCCGGTCCGCCGGCTTCAGCGCCAGGTCCTGGTTGCCGTGGCTGAACAGCACGTCGTAGAAGCCCCACTGCGGCGCGCTCAGTGCGCCGGGGATGCCCATCTCGCCGCGCATGGCGATATCGGCCAGGCGCACGCCGCGACTGCTGGCATCGCCTGCCGCCCAGGATTTGCGCGACCCGGCGTTCGGCGCATGACGGTAGGTACGCAGCGCCTGGCCGTCGACGAATACCTGGGAAATGGCCGACAGCAGTTGCTCGCGGTCCGCGCCCATCAGCTTGGCGCAGACTGCGGCCGAGGCCAGCTTGACCAGCAGCACGTGATCCAGGCCGACCCGGTTGAAGGAGTTTTCCAGGGCGAACACGCCCTGGATCTCGTGGGCCATGATCATCGCGTCCAGCACCGCGCGCATGCTCAGCGGCGCCTCGCCCCGGGCTACGAGCTGCTGCGACAGGTGGTCGGCCACGGCGAGAATGCCGCCGAGATTGTCCGACGGATGGCCCCACTCGGCCGCCAGCCAGGTGTCGTTGTAGTCCAGCCAGCGCACAATGCAGCCGATGTCCCAGGCCGCCTTGACCGGATCCAGGCGCAAACGGGTGCCCGGCACGCGCGCGCCGTGCGGCACCAGGGTGCCCTCGACGAGCGGACCGAGGTGCTTGCTGCACTCGGGAAAGCGCAGCGCCAGCAAACCGCAACCGAGGGTGTCCATCAGGCAGTTGCGCGCGGTGTCCAGGGCCTCGGCGGACTCGATCTGGTAGTTCAAGACATAGTCAGCGACATCCTGCATCACCTGGTCGTAATCGGGGCGGACGTTCAGGTCGAAGGTGGCGCTCATGCTCGATCTCCCGGGATAGGAGGTGGATGGGGTTGGCCACGGCATCCTTTCGCGGCCTCGTATCCAGTGTAGGAGCGGGAGGGACACCTGGATCCATGCCCGCGAATCGCACGCATGGCGTGCTCCTACAGTATGACTGCTGCTGGGAGCGCCCACCCTACGACCGGAATGAAAGAGCCAGGGCCTGGCTCCCGGTTTTTTTCATCTGGAGGTACGCCGCACCTCAGAACGCATCGCCGGGCACGCGCACCCAGCCCTCCATCAACACGCGGGCGCTGCGGCTCATGATCGCCTTGGTCACCGTCCATTGGCCGTTGACCTGGCTGGCCTCTGCCCCCACCCGCAGGGTGCCCGAGGGGTGACCGAAGCGCACCGCGCTACGCGCAGCGCCGCCGGCGGCTAGATTGACCAGGGTGCCCGGAATCGCCGCGGCGGTGCCGATGGCGACTGCGCAGGTGCCCATCATTGCGTGGTGCAGCTTGCCCATGGACAGCGCCCGCACCAGCAGGTCGACCTCGTCGGCGCTGATCGTCTTGCCGCTGGAGGCGACGTAGTCCTTGGGCCCCGCGACGAAGGCGATCTTCGGCGTGTGCTGGCGCTTGGCCGCCTCTTCCGGCGTCTTGATCAGCCCCATGCGCAGGGCTGCGGCGATGCGAATCTGCTCGAACTTCTCCAGCGCCTTGGCATCCGAGTTGATCGCCTCGCGCAGTTCGGTGCCGGCGTAGCCGATGTCCTCGGCATTGACGAACACGGTCGGGATGCCGGCGTTGATCATGGTCGCCTTGAGGGTACCGCCCGTTACAACATCAGCGGGCACCTCGAGATCGTCGACCAGGTTGCCGGTGGGGAACATCGAGCCGCCCTCGGCCGCGTCATCGGAGGGATCGATAAATTCCAGCACGATCTCGGCCGCCGGAAAGGTCACGCCATCCAGCTCGAAGTCGCCGGTTTCCTGTACCTGGCCGTCGGTCACCGGCACATGGGCGATGATGGTTTTCTTGATGTTGGCCTGCCAGATGCGCACCACGCAGGTGCCGTTCTGCGGGACGCGCGACGGATCGATCAGGCCCGCGTGGATCGCAAACGCGCCAGCGGCGGTGGACAGGTTGCCGCAGTTGCCGGACCAATCGACAAAGGCCGAGTCGATCGAGACCTGGCCATAGAGGTAGTCCACGTCATGCTCGGGCACGCTGCTCTTGGCCAGGATCACGCACTTGCTGGTACTGGAGGTAGCGCTGCCCATGCCGTCGATATGCGCTGCATAGGGATCCGGGCTGCCGATCACGCGCATGAACAGCTTGTCGCGGGCCTCGCCCGGCACCTGGCAGCGCTCGGGCAAGTCCTGCAGGCGGAAAAACACGCCTTTGCTGGTGCCGCCACGGATATAGGTGGCGGGGATTCTGATCTGGGATGGATGAGCCATGGCTTGGTCCTGGCTGAAGAGTGAAATTGCCGTAGGGTGGATCACGCTTCACCGATCCACCATCGGTGCGCGAACGGTGGATGGAAAAGCGCCATCCACCCTACGGAATCAGGCGACGGCGCCTTCGAGGAAGTCCTGAGCGAAGCGCTGCAGCACGCCGCCAGCGCTGTAGACGTTGACTTCGGCGGCGGTATCCAGACGGCAGATCACCGGCACCTGGATCACTTCGCCGTTGTTGCGCTGGATGACCAGGGTCAGCTCGCAGCGCGGCGACAGCTCGCCCTGGATGTCGTAGGTCTCGGTGCCGTCGAGGCCGAGGGTCAGGCGGGTGGTGCCCGGCTTGAACTCGACCGGCAGCACGCCCATGCCAACCAGGTTGGTGCGGTGAATGCGCTCGAAGCCTTCCGCCACTATCACTTCCACACCCGCCAGGCGCACGCCCTTGGCCGCCCAGTCACGCGAGCTGCCCTGACCGTAATCGGCACCGGCGACGATGATCAGGTTCTGCTTGCGGTTCATGTAGGTTTCGATCGCTTCCCACATGCGCATGACCTTGCCTTCCGGCTCGACGCGGGCCAGCGAACCTTTCTTCACCGCACCGTCGACCACGGCCATTTCGTTGACCAGCTGCGGGTTGGCGAAGGTGGCGCGCTGTGCAGTCAAATGGTCACCCCTATGAGTCGCGTAGGAGTTGAAGTCCACCTCCGGCAAGCCCATCTTGTGCAGGTATTCGCCGGCGGCGCTGTCCAGCAGGATGGCGTTGGACGGCGACAGGTGGTCGGTGGTGATGTTGTCCGGCAGGATCGCCAGCGGGCGCATGCCCTTGAGGGTGCGCTCGCCTGCCAGTGCGCCTTCCCAGTACGGTGGACGACGGATATAGGTGGACATCGGACGCCAGTCGTACAGCGGGCTTTCGGCTTGCGCAATAGTGCCCAGATCGAACATCGGGATATAGATCTGCCTGAACTGCTCCGGCTTCACGCTGGCGGCGACAATCGCGTCGATCTCCTCGTCGCTCGGCCACAGGTCCTTCAGGGTGACGGGGTTGCCGGCCTGGTCGGTACCCAACACGTCCTGCTCGATGTCGAAGCGCACGGTACCGGCGATGGCGTAGGCCACCACCAGCGGCGGCGAGGCCAGGAAGGCCTGCTTGGCGTACGGATGGATACGCCCGTCGAAGTTGCGGTTGCCGGACAGTACCGCGGTGGCGTACAGGTCGCGGTCGATAATTTCCTGCTGGATCACCGGGTCCAGTGCGCCGGACATGCCGTTGCAGGTGGTGCAGGCATAGCCAACGATGCCGAAGCCGAGCTGCTCCAGCTCCGACAGCAAACCGGCGTCTTCCAGGTACAGCTTGGCGACCTTGGAACCCGGGGCAAACGAGGTCTTGACCCACGGCTTGCGCAGCAGGCCCAGGGCATTGGCCTTTTTCGCCAGCAGGCCGGCGGCGACCACGTTGCGCGGGTTGGAGGTGTTGGTGCAACTGGTGATGGCGGCGATGATTACCGCACCGTCGGGCATCAGGCCTTCACTTTCTTCAATTTTGCCAGCTGCCAGTTTGGCTTCGTCGGCAATACCGCGCTCATGCAGCGCCGAGGTCGGCAAGCGGCGATG
>NZ_JBFIIG010000245.1:0-5206 GCF_041601375.1 Pseudomonas sp.
CATCCAGTTGCAGGGTGCCACTGCTGTGCAGTGCTTCAATCCGCGGCGCAATGTTCGCCGGGTCGATCTGATCCGGCCAGTCGCCCATCAGGCCCATGATCACCGCGGTGTCACTGCCGTGGCCGACGCCGGTGGCCGACAGCGAACCGTACAGGCGCACTTCCACGCGCTGCACCCGCTCGAGCAGGTGACGCTCGCGCAGCGCGCCGGTGAACAGCGCGGCGGCGCGCATGGGACCGACGGTATGCGAGCTGGAAGGCCCGATACCGATCTTGAACAGGTCAAACACACTGATGGCCATGGCCGACTCCTAAAGCGTTTGCACGTCCCGAGAGGCGCGCGTTGCGAAGGATTGTCGGCTGCTACAGGCGGCTAAAACTGTCTAACGTCGACCCGAACGTGTTCAGAGTCGCCAGGAGCGTAGCAGCCCACCGGAGCGGGCTTTGCTCTGACGGCCCGATTGCGCCGCGGCGCCCTGCAACTTTCGGCCTATCCTCCCGGCGCCCTCGCTGTGCTTAGATAGGCCGACTTGCCCTGCGCACAAGGATGGCCATGCCCCTTCGTACCCTGCTGCTGACCGCCCTGGCCATGCTCGCCTTTGCCGGCAATTCGCTGCTCTGCCGCCTGGCGCTGAAGGAAACCGAGATCGACGCCGCCAGTTTCACCAGCCTGCGTCTCGCTTCTGGCGCCCTGACCCTGTGGCTGTTGCTGCGCCTGCGGCCCGGCAATGGCGCGCTGGCCGGCAGCTGGTCCGGCGCCGCCGCGCTGTTCGCCTATGCCGCGGCGTTTTCCTTCGCCTATGTCAGCCTGGATGCCGGGGTCGGCGCGCTGCTGCTGTTCGGCGCGGTGCAGGTCAGCATGCTGCTGTGGGGGTTCTACCGCGGCGAGCGCTTCACCGCGCCGACCGCGACCGGCCTGCTGCTAGCCCTGGGCGGTTTGCTCGCCCTGCTGCTGCCCGGCGCCAGCGCACCGGCGCTCGGCGGCGCCCTGCTGATGCTGTTGGCCGGCGCGGCCTGGGGCGTCTACTCGCTGCTCGGCCGCGGCAGCGGCGACCCGCTGGCGGTCACCGCCGGCAACTTCCTGCGGGCCACACCGCTGGCGCTGCTGGCCAGCGCGCTGCTGCTCGGCCAGGCCAGCTGGGATGGTCCCGGGCTGCTCTACGCCCTGCTCTCCGGCGCGCTGACCTCGGGCATCGGCTACGCCGTCTGGTACACCGCCCTGCGCGGCTTGAAGGCGTTCCAGGCCGCCACCGTGCAGCTCAGCGTGCCCATCATCGCCGCCCTGGCCGGCAGCCTGCTGCTCGATGAAGCCCTGAGCCTGCGACTGCTCCTGAGTTCGCTGGCCGTGCTCGGCGGCATCGCCGTGGTGCTGAGCGCCAAACAGCGCGTCTGAAGCGACCCCAGCTGCAGATTGGTGCCGAGCGAGCCGCACACAGTCGCCAATAGGGCTAACCTGACGACAACAGGCCGTGCCTCAAGCGAAAGCCGCGGCACCGCTGTCTTCCATTGCGTCCCGTCCATCATCGGAAGCCCCACCATGCAGAGTCCCCGTCCAGCGTTCAGCCACCTGCTGCGCCTCCTCGCCTGCGGCCTGCTGCTCGGCCTCGGCGCCTGCAGCAGCCTGGTCCCACGCGACCCGTTGCACATCGACCTGGTCGGCCTGGAGCCGCTGCCGGGCGAAGGACTGGAGATGCGTTTCGCAGTGAAGCTGCGGATCCAGAACCCCAACGACGACGCCATCGACTACAACGGCGTGGCCCTGCAGCTCGACATCAACCAGCAACCGCTGGCCAGTGGGGTGAGCAACCAGAGCGGCCGGGTGCCGCGCTTCGGCGAAGCGGTGATCAGCGTGCCGGTGAGCATCTCCGCCTATTCGGTGATGCGCCAGGCCTGGGGCGTCAGCGGCTATAAACCGGGGCAGGACCTGCCCTACGCTTTGCGCGGCAAACTGGCCGGCGGCCTGTTCGGCACCATGCGTTTCCGCGATTCGGGCACCTTGAACTGGCCCGAGCCGGCGGGCGCCCCCATGCAACCCTGACCAACCTGCCCGCATAGCGGAGGGCACAGGAGTACGCGCCATGCACACCGCCCCCCACCTGCAGGCCCTGCACCAGCAGGGTTTCGTCGTGCTTCCCGGGGTGCTCGACGCGCAGCAGATCGCCGCACTGCGCGCGGCCATCGACCGCCTCAGGCCGCAGCACTGGGACTATTCCGGCCTGGTCGACCACTACAAGTGCGTGTTCAACCGCGACCCGTTCTGGCTGACCTACCTCGACCAGCCGGGGGTGATCGAACTGGCCGAGGCCGCCCTCGGCGCCGATTGCCACATCATTGGCCAGACGGCCTGGCGCAGCCGCCCCGGCTTCGTCGGTGCCGAACTGCACCTGGACTACCTGGTGATGGAGTTGCCGGAGGCGTTGCTGGCCGACCCGGCCTTCGAGCTGCCGATGCAGATCTGCACGGCGCATTTCTACCTCGACGACATCGACGCGGACCTCTGCCCGACCCGGATCATCCCCGGCAGCCACCGCGCCGGGCGCAAGCCGCTAGCGGGCGAGAACCAGTGGCAGGGCGTGCCGGCGCAGCCGCTGCTGTGCCGTGCTGGCGACGTGCTGATGTTTCGCAGCGAGCTGTGGCATGCCGGCAGCCACAACCGCACGGCGGATCGCACGCGCTACCTGCTGCAGGTGCATTACGGCCGGCGTATGGTCGCGCAGAAGTTCTCGCCCTACCTGAGCTGGCGTTTCGATCCCGCGGTGCTGGCCGCCTGCACGCCACGCCAGCGCCGGCTGCTGGGCGAGCACGAGGAAGCGGAATACGACTGAGCGGCGGTGAAAAAACGCTCGCCTGCTGCGACCGCCCCCAGACGCCCGAGCGAAACAAGCCGGCAGGATCTCCGATAACAGCCCACGCGGTACTGCCCGGGCCTGCGCCTCCCGGGTTTTACACAAGCTTTACATCTACGCCGGGAGCTTCTCGCCGCCCTGCCAGTCGAATCTGTATCCGGCCTCTGCCGACGATTTGCGGGAGATCTGCTCATGATTGCGCGTATTCCTTTACTTGCGGTGCTTGTAGCCAGCCTGGCACTGGCTGGAGAGGCATCGGCACGGGGTTCCGATCGCAATGCCGTGATTGCCGGCGCGGTGGTCGGGGCCGTGGTGGGCGGCGCCATCGTCGCCGGTAGCCGCTATGACCGCGCGCCGGTGCATGTGGAAATCGGCGCGCCGCCACCACGGGTGTACTACGAGTCCTATCCGCGCTACTACCATCCGCCTCCCGTGCACTACCGGCCCTATACGGTGGTGGTAGAGCCGCGCTACCAGTACCGCTCGGGCCACAAGTTCCGCCACCACAACAGGCATCACTACCGCCGGCATCACTACCGCAATGATCGCTACCGCCAGCACCAACGCTATAACCGCGGTCATTACGCGCCACGCTGGTAGCGCTGCCTCTCTGCCCCGCCCTGGCGGGGCGCAGACCGGTCTGAATAACAGGCTACGGGGGCAGCGCACGCCCGGATGCGCTCAAATCCACGGCAAAACCCTATATAATCTGCGGCTTTCCATCATCCTGACCTCAAGGACCCGCCGTGAGCACTCTGCCCGCCTGCCCCAAATGCAATTCCGAGTTCACCTATGAAGACGGCCAGTTGCTGATCTGCCCGGAATGCGCCCACGAGTGGTCCGCCGACGGCGCAGGCGACGCGGCGACAGACGACGACAAAGTGATCAAGGACTCGGTCGGCAACGTGCTGCAGGATGGCGACACCATCACCGTGATCAAGGACCTCAAGGTCAAGGGCTCCTCGCTGGTGGTCAAGGTCGGCACCAAGGTCAAGGGCATCCGCCTGTGCGACGGCGACCACGACATCGACTGCAAGATCGACGGCATCGGCGCCATGAAGCTCAAGTCCGAGTTCGTGCGCAAGGTCTGAGCGAGCGAGCGTTCCCACCGCCACGTGGGAACGCTCAGGCAGAATCTGCACCGCACCTCTGTCCACCCGGATTGGCTGCACCCGGGGTGCATCGCGCACAGCAAGTCACCCCGCGCCCATAGAACCAAAAAACCAGAAAACTCCTTGTCTTAGAGCGACTTGCAGGCCCCTGGCCAGCTGTTGCGGCACTATCATGCGCAGCTTTTTGCTCAGAGCCCTCCATGCCGCGCCTGATCGCCCTGTTCTGCCTGCTGTTCGCCGTATCCGTCCACGCCGACGCCCCGCAAAATTTCGCCGCCGCCAAGAAAATCGCCTGGCGGCTCTACGCCGAACGACCGAGCACCTTCTATTGCGGCTGCGCCTACGACGGCAAGCAGGTCGACCTGGCCAGTTGCGGCTATAAGGTGCGCAAGCAACAACGCCGCGCGCAGCGCCTGGAATGGGAGCACGTGGTGCCGGCCTGGGTGATCGGTCACCAGCGCCAGTGCTGGCAGCAGGGCGGTCGCAGGAACTGCACACGCAGCGACCCGCTGTTCAAGGCCGCCGAAGCCGACCTGCACAACCTGGTGCCGAGCATCGGCGAAGTGAATGGCGACCGCTCCAACTACGCCCTCGGCATGCTCGGCGACAAACCCCAGCAGTACGGCGCCTGCCCCATGGTGGTCAACTTCAAGCAGAAAACCGCCATGCCCCCCGAACAGGCCCGCGGCGCCTCGGCGCGCATCTACCTGTACATGGCCGACCACTACAAACTGCGCCTGTCCAAGCAGGACAGGCGCACCTACGAAGCCTGGCACCGCCAGTACCCGGTCAGCGAATGGGAGCGCTGGCGCAACCAGAAAGTCGGCTGCGTCATGGGCCGCGGCAATCCCTATATCGGCGCCGTCGACCAGGGCCGTTGCCCAGCATTGCGCCGCGCCGGGGAGGCCCGCCGCAGCAGCGGCTGACGCCAGAGAGGCGTTTTCTGCAGGAGAGGCCTACTTCGTAGGATGGTGCGGGCCGCGTAGGATGAGCGCAGCGATACCCATCACAGCCGAATAACAGACCCCATAAAGCGTCAAGGCCGCAGTTGCTGCAGATAAACGGCCAGGGCGCCGATCTGTGCGTCGCTGAAGTCCGCGGCGATCGACATCATCACCGAACCGGCGCGACTCGGGTCCTTGTCGCGAAAGCGGGTCAGCGCCTTGCGCAGGTACTCGGCCGGCTGCCCGGCCAGGCGCGGGGTGTTGTCGCGGCCCTCGGCATGCACACCGTGGCAGCCGGTGCAGAG
>NZ_JBFIIG010000246.1:0-5075 GCF_041601375.1 Pseudomonas sp.
GCCGCTGCAGGCCTTCTGCTTCAACTTCGGCAGCAGCCACGCGATCCACCACTTCGTGGTCAAGGAGCCCTTCTACATCCGCCAGCTCAGCGTGCCCTTCGCCCACCGGGTGATGCGCGAAGCAGGCGTGCGCTTCAACGATTTTGGCACCTTTGCCCGCGCCAACCGCTGGACCCGCGTGCCCCAGGAGCAGCCTGCGGCGCAGTCGCAGACCGCCTGAAAGCGGCCGCGCCCTTCCCCGACTCTTATGCGAACTCGCTGATGAACGTCCTGATCGTCCACGCCCACCCCGAACCCCAGTCGTTCTGCAGCGCCATGAAGGACCTGGCCGTCACCAGCCTCGGCGCCGCCGGCCATGCCGTGCAGTGCTCCGACCTCTACGCAATGCAGTGGAATCCCGTGGCCACGGCCGCCGACTTCAGCGAACGCAGCGACCCCGACTACCTGGTGTACGCCCTGGAGCAGCGCCACGCCCACCAGCACCAGGCGCTGGCCGCGGATATCGCCGGCGAACTGGACAAGCTGCTCTGGGCCGACCTGCTGATCCTCAATTTTCCGCTGTACTGGTGCTCGCTGCCGGCCATGCTCAAGGGCTGGGTCGACCGGGTGCTGGTCTCCGGCGCCTGTTATGGCGGCCGGCGTTTCTACGACCGCGGCGGCCTGATCGGCAAGCGCGCGCTGCTGAGTTTCACCCTCGGCGGCCAGGCGCATATGTTCGCTGGCGAGCAGGCTATTCACGGCGAGCTGGAGTTGCTGCTACGCCCGCTGCTGCGCGGCACCCTGGCCTATGTCGGCCTCGGCGTGCTGCCGCCGTTCGCCGCCTACCACGTGCCCTATATCGACGCGGCGGCGCGCCAGCAGCTACTCGACGACTACCGTGACTATCTGGCGAACCTTGATCACCTGCCGCTGCTGGAGATGCCGGCGATGGCCGACTTCGACCGTCACCTGCAGCCCCTGCACCATGAGGTACCGGCATGAAGACCTGGATCTGCATCGTCTGCGGCCTGATCTATGACGAAAGCGCCGGCTGGCCGGACGAGGGCATCGCCGCCGGCACCCCCTGGAGCGAGGTGCCGGACGACTGGCTGTGTCCAGACTGCGGGGTGGGCAAGGCCGACTTCGAGATGCAAGAGCGCTAGCAGGCCGCTGAACACTGCCTGCTGCTAGCGCCCCTCGACCAACTGCGGCTCGGCAAAGTAGCTGGTAACCGATTCGCCAGTGTTGTCGCTGTCGGCGGCGAAGACCACCCCGAGGATGCGCCGCGGTGCGCTGCCGAAGGCGGCAATGGCGTCGGCGCGCAGGTCGCGGCGCTCCGTCAGCCATTGCCCCAGCGGCGCTTCCGGGCCCCGCAGTACGCGCATCTCCACCGTCTCGGTGTAGGCGCTGCGGGCATGGCTGCCGGGCGCCGCGCGGTTGTCCCAGACGTAGCTCAGGGTCGCCGCCGGCAGGTCGGGGTCGAAGAAGGCGCGCGCCAGGCGCAGCTTCTGCCGGGTCAGGAATGGCAGGCTGGCCAGCGGGTAATCCAACAGTACATAGACCCTGGCGGCATAGTCGTCGCCCGCGCGGGTGGCGAAGCGTGCCCGGTCCAGGCGTTGCTCGGTGCGCCATTGCCAGCTCAGTCGCCAGGGCCGGTCGCCGGGCAGATCGAGCGGATGCAGCAAGCCACCGGCTGCCGCATCGGCCTGGATGCGCAAGACGCTACGGCCTTGCTGCTCGACCAGAGTGCGCGCCGAAGGCTTGAGCTTGGGGATATCCGCCAGGCGCCAGGGTGCCGACCACTCGCCTTGCGGTGGCCCGGCGGTCCAGGGCGTCAGCGCATTCTGCGCCTGGGCCAGGGATGCCAGCAGCGCCAGGCCGAGCATGAGCGCGCGCATCAGCTCCTGCGCCAGGTGTGGAAGCGCTCGACCCAACGTAATAGCCCTTGCGGCGCATGGGCGCGCTTCCATTCGCCGGCCGCGTACTTGTTGGCCTCGGCCATGGTCGGGTAACTGTGGATGGTGCCGAGAATCTTGTTCAGGCCGAGGTTGTGCTTCATCGCCAGTACGTATTCGGCGAGCAGCTCGCCGGCATGCTCGCCGGCGATGCAGACACCGAGAATCCTGTCCTTGCCCGGCTCGGTGAGCACCTTGACGTAGCCATGGGCGGCCTCGTCGGCAATGGCCCGATCGAGGTCGTCGATGCCGTAGTGGGTCACTTCATAGGCGATGTTCTGCGCCCTGGCCTCGCCTTCGGAGAGGCCGACCCGCGCCACTTCCGGGTCGGTGAAGGTGCAGTAGGGAATCACCCGGTAGTCCGCCTTGAAGCGCCTGAAGCCGCTGAACAGCGCGTTGACCGCGGCGTACCAGGCCTGGTGCGCCGCGACGTGGGTGAACTGGTAGGGGCCGGTGACATCGCCCACCGCGTAGATGTTGGGCAGGCGCGTGGCCAGGTACTCGTCGGTTTCCAGGGTGCCGTTGGGACGCACCACCAGGCCCAGCTCCTCGACCCCGTAGCCGCTGACATTGGCCACCCGGCCGAGGGCCAGCAACAGGCAGTCGAAGGCGATGGTCACTTCCTCACCGGTGTCGAGGCGGCGGGCAATCATGCGCTGCTCGCCATCGACCAGCTCGAAGCGCTCGGCGCGGTGCTGCAGGCGCACATCGACGCCGTCGGCCTGCAGGCTGGCGAGGACCAGTTCGCTGGCATCGGCATCCTCGCGCGGCAGCAGGCGTTCGGCCAATTCGACCTGGATCACCTGGCTGCCGAGACGCTGAAAGGCCTGGGCCAGCTCGCAGCCGATCGGCCCACCGCCCAGCACCAGCAGCCAGCGTGGCTGCTCGCGCAGGTTCCAGATGGTGTCCGAGGTGTAGCCTTGCACCAGCTCGATACCGGGGATCTTCGGCACCAGCGGGCGCGCGCCGGCGGCGATGATGATGCTGCGGCTACTCAGGGTCTGGCCACCCACCTCGACCGTCCAGGGCGAGGTCAGTCGGGCTTCGCCCTGGATCACCTCGACGCCTAAACCGCTGTAGCGCTCGACCGAGTCGTGCGGGGCGATGTCGCCGATCACCCGCTGGATACGCTGCATCACCGCGGGAAAATCCACGGTGGCGCGCACGCCGGTGAAGCCCAGCGCCTCGCCCTGCCGCAGCTCATGGGCCAGCCTGGCCGAACGCAGCAACGCCTTGGACGGCACGCAGCCGGTATTCAGGCAGTCGCCGCCCATCTGGTGCTTTTCGATCAGGCTGACCTTGGCCTTCACCGCTGCGGCGATGTAGGCACTGACCAGCCCACCGGCACCGGCGCCGATCACCAGCAGATTGCGGTCGAAGGAATCGGGCTTGAGCCAGCCGGCATACACCCGCCGCGCCTGCACCAGGCCGAGCAGCTTGCGCGCAAGCAGGGGGAACAGGCCGAGCAGGATGAAGGCACCGAGCAGTCCCGGCGAGAGAATCCCGCCCAGCGACTCCAGCTGGCCCAGCTCGCGGCCGGCGTTCACGTAGACCAGCGTGCCTGGCAGCATGCCCAGCTGGCTGACCCACCAGTAGGTGCGCGCGGGCAGGCGGGTCAGGCCCATGGCCAGGTTGATCAGAAAGAACGGGAACACCGGCACCAGGCGCAGCGCGAACAGGTAGTACGCCCCTTCGCGCTCGACCCCGGCATCGATCCCGGCCAGGCGTTGACCGAAGCGCCCACGCACCCAGTCGCGCAGCAGAAAGCGGCTGCTGAGCATGGCCAGGGTCGCGCCCATAGTCGAGGCGAAGGACACCAGCACCAGGCCTTCGAGCAAACCGAACAGCGCCCCGGCCAGCAAGGTCATCAAGGCCGCACCGGGCAACGACAAGGCCGTGACGGCGACATAGGCAAGGGCGAACAGCCCGGCCGCCTGCCAGGGATTGCTCGCGACCTGGGCGTTCAGCGCCGCCTGCTGGGCCTTGAGCGTGTCCAGGCTGAGGTACTGACCGAGGTCGAAGACAAAGAAGCTGCCGAGCAGCGCCAGGATCAGGCCCATCAGGACCAGTTTGCGACTATTCATAGATCCAGCGCCTCCAGTGCGCAGAGGCTTTGGCACAGGCTGAAGCCGGCCAAAACAGCCTGCCGCGGTTGATCCGCGCAGGTCCCGAGAATGCGTGAACGATAAGACTGCGCCGCCGGACTGCCCGCAGGCCACTGGCGGTCGAAGTCGGCGAGAAAAGCATCGTGAGCGTAGTTCAACGGCAGTGCCTCGATAAACAGACCCTCGCGCTGGCAGCGATACAGCGCTGCCGGATGGGCCGTGGTGGCGATACGGCTGAGCAGCCCATAACGGCCGCCGGCGAAGTTCGGCAAGCCGGCCGCGCCGTTATTGATCAACGCAGCGTGGTGCAAGTTCAACGCCACTGCCGTGCAGGTGTGACTGGTGGCCAGCACGCTGACTCGGTTGGCTGCCAGCCAGCGGTCTAGTTGCTGCTGACGCCCGGGCTCGGCCAACGCTTCACGGGCGCAATTCCAGCCGGCCAGGGAGTGCTCGTCGCCGTGGCTGATCGCCACCCGCTGGCCACCGACGCCGACCAGCGCAGTGGCTGGCCGCGCAGCCAGGCGCGCGGCCATGCCCGGCAGGCGCTGCACGGTCCTGTTCAGCTCGGCCTGGATGGCATTGGAACGCGCCACCCGCGCGTCGTCCACCGTGTTCGGGTAGGCGCAGCCACAGCCAGCGCCGCTGGCATGGGCACGCCCCAATTCGGTCTCGACATTGCCGCGCAGCGCCAGGTGCGCACTCAGGACCTGCTCGATTTCTTGAAAAATGGCGGGATCGCGGTCGAGCCAGTGGGCATCGCCATTGAACACCACGCGCGCCTGCGGTTCTGCGGCCAGGCGTTGTTCCAGCGCGGCCAGGGCCTGGCGATTGCCGTAGAGACCGCCGACCACATACAGGACCTGGCAGTCGAACAGCGGTTCACCGGCGAAGGCATCGGCGCGCAGGCGGTAATCCAGCGGACAATCGCGTCCGGCGCGCATCAGGCTCTGCCCCGCAGCCAGCCAGGAATCAGATAACCGAGCACGCAGAGGCCCAGGCCGTACAGGTTAGTGCCGAGCAGCAGGGCGTACTTGCC
>NZ_JBFIIG010000247.1:0-5052 GCF_041601375.1 Pseudomonas sp.
CTGTTCAGCGGCCTCTATCTGAACGAGCTGCTGATCCGCCTGCTGCCTGAGCAAGACCCGCACCCGGCGACGTTCGACCACTACGCCATGACCGTGCTGGCGCTGGCCCAGGGCCGTGCGCTGGAGCCCTTGCTGCGTTCATTTGAATGGCGTTTGCTCGATGAGCTGGGCTATGGTTTCGCCCTGGATATGGATCGGCTCGGCCAGCCGATCGCCGCCGCGGGCCTCTATCGCCTGCAAGCGGATGCCGGCCTGGAAGCGGTCGGCCAGTTGCAGCCGGGCGTGTTCCACGGCAGCGAATTACTCGCCATGGCCGAGGCCGACTGGAGCGTTCCAGGCGCCCTGGCCGCGGCCAAACGCCTCATGCGCCAGGCCCTGGCACCCCATTTAGGCGGTCGACCGCTGGTCAGCCGCGAACTGTTCATGACGCTCAAGGAGCCACCACGTGACTGACGCCAACCGAATTCTGCTGGGTGTGAACATCGACCATGTGGCGACCCTGCGCCAGGCCCGCGGTACGCGTTACCCGGATCCGGTCAAGGCCGCGCTGGACGCCGAGGAGGCGGGCGCCGATGGCATCACCGTGCACCTGCGCGAAGACCGTCGGCATATCCAGGAGCGTGACGTGCGGGTGCTCAGGGAGGTCATGCAGACGCGGATGAACTTCGAGATGGGCGTCACCGAAGAGATGCTCGCCTTCGCCGAAAGCATTCGTCCCGAGCACGTCTGCCTGGTGCCGGAAACCCGCCAGGAGCTGACCACCGAAGGCGGCCTGGACGTGGCCGGGCAAGAAGCGCGGATACGCGCCGCGGTTGAGCGCCTGAGCCGGATCGGCTGCGAAGTCTCGCTGTTCATCGACCCGGACCCGCAGCAGATCGAAGCCTCCAAGCGCGTCGGTGCGCCTGCTATCGAGCTGCATACCGGGCGCTATGCCGATGCCAGTACGCCGGTCGAAACGGCCAAGGAGTTGGCGCGGATTCGCGACGGCGTGGCCTGCGGCCTGGCCCACGGCCTGATCGTCAATGCCGGCCACGGCCTGCATTACCACAACGTCGAGGCGGTGGCGGCGATCCCCGGAATCAACGAGCTGAACATCGGCCACGCCCTGGTCGCCCATGCCCTGTTCGTCGGCTTCAAGCAGGCGGTGGTGGAGATGAAGCAGTTGATCGTTGCGGCAGCCAATCGCTAGCTCATGGGTGTGGACTGACGCTGTAGGGCGTACTCGCGAAGCAGTACGCCGTTGCTGCTGGTAATGGTGGACTGTTCGCTGCGCTCCTGAGTCCACCCTACGACTTGAATGATTCAGCCCACCCCCGGCACGAATGAACGCCGACAATCACGGCTTGCGCGCCACCAGCACCGCGCGGGTCGGTGCCGGCAGGCCTTCGAGGGTGCGGCTGTGGTCGGCCGGGTCGAGGAATTCCGGCAGCGACTGGAAGCGCATCCAGTCGGTCGCGCGCTGCTCCTGCACCGAGGTGGTGTTGACATCCACGCAGCGCACGTCGACGAAGCCGGCGCGGCGCAGCCACAGTTCCAGTGCCGGCACCGAGGGCAGGAACCAGACGTTGCGCATCTGCGCGTAGCGGTCTTCGGGTACCAGCACCTGCTGGACATCACCTTCCACCACCAGGGTTTCCAGCACCAGTTCGCCGCCCTTGACCAGGCAATCCTTGAGATCCAGCAGGTGGTCGATCGGCGAGCGCCGGTGGTAGAGCACGCCCATGGAAAACACCGTATCGAAGCCCTGCAGCTTGCCCGGCAGCTCTTCGAAGGCCAGCGGCAGGTGCCAGACCGGCAGGTCGGGCAGGTAATGCTTGATCGCCAGGAACTGGCAGAGGAACAGCCAGTTGGGGTCGATGCCGACCACGCTCTCGGCACCGGCACCGAGCATGCGCCACATGTAGTAGCCGTTGCCGCAGCCGACATCCAGCACGCGCTTGCCGGCCAGGTCGAGGTAGGGCGCCACGCGCTGCCACTTCCAGTCCGAGCGCCATTCCGTATCCACCTGCACGCCGAACAGCTCGAAGGGGCCCTTGCGCCAGGGGATCAAGCCTTGCAGCGCGTTTTTCAGTGCGGCGCGGGTGCGTTCATCGCAGGCACCGCCGAAGGTGAAGGCAGTCAACAGCTCCAGTTGCTCGACGTTCAGCGCCGGCAAGGCCTGAACGGCGCCGTACCAGCGTTGCAGGTCGCCATGACCGATGGCCAGTTTGGCGTCGATCTGTCCGGGCAGGCCCGCTGCCCAGTCTTGCAGCGGGGTGCCGGCCAGCGCGGCTTGCAGGGCGTCGAGGTCGAGGCGGTTGATCATGGCAGGGCAATCAATGAGGCGAAGTTGAGGCACTGGAACCAGGGCACCACCTTGCTGAAACCGGCGGTCAGCAGGCGCTCGCGGTGTTGCTCCAGGCTGTCGGGGAGCATGACCTTCTCGATGGCGCTGCGTTTCTGCGCGATTTCCAGTTCGCTGTAGCCGTTGGCGCGCTTGAAGGCGATATGCAGGTCGCCGAGCAGCTGATGTTGCTCGACATCCTCGAAGCGCAGTTTTTCCGAGAGGATCAAGGCGCCGCCGGGCAGCAGGGCCTGGCGAATACGCGTTAGCAGTTCGAGGCGTTGTTCGGGCTGGATGAATTGCAGGGTGAAATTCAGCGCCACCAGCGAGGTCGGCTGGAACTCCAGGCTGAGAATATCGGCCTCGATTACCTCGACCGGCAACAGCTCCTGGAACATCGAATCCTGGGCATGCAGGTATTCGCGGCAGCGCTCGACCATGGCGCTGGAGTTGTCCACCGCGATCACTCGGCAGTCTTCGACCTGGACGTGGCGGCGCAGGGCCTGGGTCACCGCACCGAGGGAGCTGCCGAGGTCGTAGAGCACGCTGTGCGGCTGGGCGAACTGGCCGGCGAGTACGCCGATGTTCTCGACGATGGTCGGGTAACCGGGCACCGAGCGCTTGATCATGTCCGGGAACACCCGCACCACATCCTCGTTGAAGGCGAAGTCCGGCACCTGGGGCAGGGGCTGGGCGAAGAGACGGTCGGGCTGTTTTTTCACGGTGGTTCCGCGCGAGGTCGAGAAAGCCGGCGATTTTAGCGTGAAAGTCGCGCAGCGACGACGCCCTTGTGTCCTTCTTCCTCTGCGCAGCGCAGCACGGGGTGAGGGCGGCAGCCTTGCCGCCAGGGCTGCCGTGCAGCGGGTTATCTTGCGGCATGCCGTTGTCAGGGGGCAGCAGCAGGTGGGATCACTTCAATTGATCGGAGAAATACTCACCGGCGCCCTGCAGCGGACCCAGCGGGTTGCGTTTGACTTCGAAGTGACGAATGTTCGGCTCGCCATTGCTGACCTTGTGCACCAGGGTGTCGTCGACCAGTACGAATACCGCGCGGAACGACCAGCCCTGCATTGCCCGCTGTTTGCGGAAGTTGAACACGTCGGCCCAGAAACTGCCGACCCGCTTGGTATCGCTCTTGGTGAATTCGAAGGCATAGCCGATACAGCGATCCTTGGCTTCCAGGCATTGCACCAGGCCGTTCGGCAGGTATTCGATGGGGATGTTCGGCTGCACGAACATCAGCCGTACGTCGATGAAGGAGAGCATCTTGCCGTTTCCCTGGGCCAGCGGGTCAAAGCCCAGGGCGAACAGTTCGGAGCGACTGGTCATGCCGTTGACCGCCTGGGAATAGCGCATTTCCGCATCCAGGTAGTCGATAAATGGCGACTGCACCTCGGCGCGTTCGCTGGGTAGCAGACTGCCGCAGCCACTCAAACCGATCAAAGTCACGACTATCAAAGTTTCACGCCAGCGGGTTGTCATGTCGTCCTCCCACGCGTCGGATACTGTCACGCCATATAGTCAATTTAGTCGGGATTTGCTGTTTCGTTTGCCTAACAGCCGAGCGGGTGTCGTTACAGGGTGAGGGGTCGTGAAAAACTCCCGCCTACTGCGGTCGTCTCCAAGCGTCCGCTGCGGGCGTTTGGAGGCGGTCTCGCGACGGCGCTCGATAGCTGCACGACCTTTGCGAGGTCATGGCGATATGCCCCTCGGCAGCGCCCAGTCCAGGGCGCTGTCACGATTCGCCTTACTTGACCCGGATCGGACAGTCGAAGGTCTTTGCCGGGGCGACTTCGGATTCCCAGGGGCGCTGATAGGTCAGCAGCAGGTGGCCTTCGCCGGCCTGTCTGGCCTGGAAGCGCCAGGTCGACTGACCGGCACTGCCGATCAGCCCCGCGTCTTCCGGGTTGCTGTAGACCTCGGGGCCTAGGCTGTCGAGCAGGCTGCCGGCGTCGTCGCGCAGCACCCAGCGGAACCCCGTGGTCGGGTTGCTCGGCAGGGTCAGGATCAAGTGCTGGCCGCTGTGCAGGCGCAGCGGGCACTGGCTTTGCTGGTGCACGGTCAGGCTGCCGGGTTGGTAGGCGCAGGCGCTCAGCAGGGCGAGGCCGAGCGGCAGTAGCAGGCGGCGGGCGGTGGGCATGGTGAACTCCTGGAGTCGGCAAACGCCTGCCAGCATAGCCGCTGTGCAGGCCAAGGCGTAAGCCGCCGAGGGCTTTTGTAGCCCGGATGCAATCCGGGGAAACCTCAGAATGGCATGCGGGCTACAGGTGCTCTAGTCGAACAGCACCTTGGCCACATCGCCGTAGCGTTTGGCGAAGTGCACGGTCAGGCCTTCCCTGAGGTAGTCCGGCAGTTCCTCGTAGGAGCCGCGGTTGGCTTCCGGCAGGATCAGTTCGAAGATCTTCTGCCGGCGCGCGGCGATGACTTTCTCGCGCACCCCGCCGATCGGCAGGACCTGGCCGGTGAGGGTCAGTTCGCCGGTCATGGCCACGCCTTTTTTCGGCGCCTGGTTGCGCGCGATCGAGAGCAGGGCGCTGGCCATGGTCACCCCGGCGCTGGGACCGTCCTTGGGTGTGGCGCCTTCGGGTACATGCAGGTGGACGAAGGCCTGGTCGAAGAACTTCGGGTCGCCGCCGAACTGTTTCAGGTGCGAGCTGATGTAGCTGTGGGCGATTTCCGCCGATTCCTTCATCACCTCGCCGAGCTGGCCGGTGAGCTTGAAGCCGCGA
>NZ_JBFIIG010000248.1:0-5044 GCF_041601375.1 Pseudomonas sp.
CGCCTCGAATATCTGCAAATCGAGCGGACACCCCGGGAACAACAGGGTATTGAGCGGGAACAGGGGTAGCTTCATGGGGGCCTCTCAGCGATTGTGAACATATCGAGCGCCGTCGCAGCCGACGTGTGTGGCGATCCGCAGGGGTCATTCGGCGCAGGCAGTGCACCTCGGTTCAGTGACGCGGCAGCAAGCTGGCGGGTTGTCGCTGCGCGCCGAACGGATCGCCGCCCGAGCCGCCCTACCTCCGAATGGAACCCCGCCCAAATGCCCTACGCCCCGAACGGACTACCGATGGTTGAAGCAATTGCAGTAGCCGGAGATTTTTTCACAGCTGCTCAGACCAGGAATATGATCGCCAGCGGCAACAGCACCGCGGTGAGCATGCCCATCAGGCTCATCGCCAGCGCGGCGAACGCGCCGCATTCTTCGCTTTCCTGCATGGCCCGCGCGGTGCCGACCGCATGCGCGGTCATGCCCAGGGCCATGCCGATTGCCGCGTGATGATGCACCCCGCACAGGCGCAACAGCGCCGGGCCGAGCATCGCCCCGACCACCCCGGTGATCATCACGAACACCGCCGCCAGTGCGGCAATCCCACCGATCTGGCTGGCCACCAGCATGGCGATCGGCGAGGTCACCGACTTCGGCGCCATGCTCATCAGCATGATCGAGTCGGCGCCGAACCACCAGGCCAGCGCCACGCCCAGCACCGTAGCCACCACCCCGGCGATCAGCAAGGTCAGCACGGTCGGCCAGAACAACTGGCGGATCCGCCGCAGGTTGAGGAACAAGGGCACCGCCAGGGCCACGGTGGTCGGGCCGAGGAACAGGGTCAGGGCTTCGGCGCTGACCCTGTACTCGGCGAAACTCAGGCCGCACAACAGCAACACGCCGATGACGATGGCCGTCGACACCAGCACCGGCTGCAGGAACATCCAGCGGGTCTTCTCGTAGGCGGCGATGGCCAACTGATAGGCGCCCAGGGTGATGCCCGCACCGAACAAGGGGTGATGGGTGACCGCCTGCCAGGCGCCGTACCAGTCCGGGTTCATGCCTCCTCCCGGCGACGCTGCTGGCGCTCGATCAGCTTCTGCATCATCCAGCCGGCGAACACCACCGACAGCACCAGCGACAGCACCAGCGCCCCAACCACGGCCCAGAAGTCCGCGGCAATCGCATCGGCATAGGCCATCACCCCGACCGCGGGCGGCACCAGCAGCAACGGCAGGTACTTGAGCAGGTTGCTGGCGGCGAGGTGCAAGGGCTCGTCGACCTCGCCATGCACCAGCAGGAACAGCAACAGCAGCAACATGCCGATAATCGGCCCCGGCAACATCGGCAGCAACAGGACGTTGAGCCCGGTGCCGAGCAATTGGCACAGCACCAGCCAGAACAAGCCGCGTAACAGCATGGGTGAATCTCCGATTCAAGTGACGAGTACGGTCACGCCGGCGCGAGCGGAAAATGCATGAGCACAGCGCCGAGACCCCGGCGAACCGCGGCCATTATAGGCAGGCAAAGCGCCTGTCTATAACCCGCTATTCAGCAAGACACTACAGGCTTGACCCGTTGCACAGCGCATGATGATCTAGGAGCTCAGCGACTCGCTTCGACTCGAACAACAAAACCCCGCTTCCTCAAGGAGGAACTATGCCGTCAGTACCCGTAGCAGAACTCAACGACTATGTAGGCAAGGAACTGGGACGCTCCGCCTGGCTGACCATCGACCAGCAGCGCATCAATCAATTCGCCGAATGCACCGGCGACCATCAGTTCATTCACGTCGACCCGGAAAAAGCCAAGCAGACCCCCTTCGGCAGCACCATCGCCCACGGTTTCCTGTCGTTGTCGCTGATCCCCATGCTGATGGAAGACATCATGATCATGCCCCAGGGCCTGAAAATGGCCGTCAACTATGGCCTGGACAGCGTGCGTTTCATCCAGCCGGTCAAAGTCGACTCCAAGGTACGCCTGGTGGTGACCCTGACCGACGCCACCGAGAAAAACCCCGGCCAGTGGCTGCTCAAGGCCCGCGCGGTACTGGAAATCGAAGGCCAGGATAAACCGGCCTACGTCGCCGAACCCCTGACCCTCTGCTTCGTCTGATCTGCGCCGGCATACCCGGCGTTCGCTCGACCGAGCGAACGCCGGTTATGCACTGCCTCTTCGCGGCACGGCAGCACCAAGTCAACGGATTACGGCATACTTCCGGCAACACCCGAATCTGGATGCTTGCCATGCGCCGCCTCGCCCACCTCGCGCCCCTGAGCCTCGCCCTGCTGCTTGCCGCCTGCGGCGACGGCGAACCCCTGTTGCCCGCAGACGCGACACTGCCCGACGGCACGCGCTATCGCGGCGAGGTGATCGACGGTTTACTGCAGGGCCCCGGCCGCCTGGATTACCGCAACGGCAGCTGGTTCGTCGGCGCCTTCAAGGATGGCCAGCGGCATGGCCCCGGCGAATGGCATGGCGCAAATGGCGAGCGCTACGTCGGCGAGTTCGCGCAAGGCGTCTTTCATGGCCAGGGCACGCTCCACTACCCTGATGGCAGCAGCTACCAGGGCGGTTTCGCCGGGGGGCGGTTTGCCGGAGAAGGCACCCTCAAGCAGGGCGATTTGGTCGTCTATCGCGGTGCGTTCAAAGACGATCTGTTCCATGGCCTGGGCAGCCTCGAGCGCGCCGATGGCAGCAGCTTCCACGGTCAGTTCCGCAAAGGCCTGGCGCATGGCCAGGGCGTGCGCAGCGACGAGTACGGCAACCAGTTCAGCGGCCAGTTCGCCAAGGGCCAGCTGCAAGGCCCCGGCAGCTTCAAGAGCGCTGGCGGCGACCTCTACAGCGGCGCCTTCCGCGACAACCAGTTCCACGGTAAAGGCCGCTACCAGAGTGCCGCTGGCGATGTCTGGAGCGGGCAGTTCGTCGAAGGCGCATTCACCGGCGCGGGCGAATTTCAGGGCGCCGAGGGCGAGCGCTACCTCGGCGAATTCCGCGACTGGAGCTACCACGGCCAAGGCCGCCTGCAGCTGGCCGATGGCAGCCTTTATCGGGGCCGCTTCAAGCATGGCGAGTACGCCGGTGACGGCACCCTGACCCTCGCCGAAGGCAACCAGCAGAGCGGCACCTGGCAGCGCGGCCGACGCCTGCGCGACGAGCAGGGGCGCATGCTGCCCGACCCATTGGAGCTCGGCCTGCTGGCGCAGGGCCGCCTGCTCGACCAGGCCATCGCCGAGCTGCCCGCCTCCACCCCCGCCATCGAACTCTACGCCCTGACCCTGGCGGGCGACGGCAAGCAGAGCGTGTTCATGCGCGAAGCCGATTACGTCGCCAATCTGCTCGGCGAACGCTTCGCCGCCCATGGCCGCATCAGCCTGACCAATCACCGCGAGCAGATCAGCCAGCGCCCGCTGGCCACCCGCGAAAGCCTGCGCCGCGCGCTGCAGGCACTGGCCGAACGCAGCGGGGCGGAGGACCTGATCTTCATCTACCTGACCAGCCACGGCTCGAGCCAGCATGAGCTGAATCTCGACCAGCCGCGCCTGCAGCTCGACGACCTGCCTGCCAGCGAACTGGCCGTGCTGCTGCAACCGCTGCGCGAGCGGCACAAGGTGGTGGTGATCTCGGCCTGCTACTCCGGCGGTTTCATCCCCCTGCTGCAAGACGACAAGACCCTGGTGATGACCGCCGCACGGGCCGACCGGGTGTCCTTCGGCTGTTCGGAGGAGAACGACTTCACCTACTTCGGCCGCGCCCTGTTTGCCGAAGCCCTCAACCAGACCGATGACCTGCAGCGCGCCTTCGAGCTGGCCAAGGCGAAAGTCGCCGAGCGCGAACTCGCCGATGGCTTCGAGGCCTCCGAGCCACAAATCTGGCCAGCCAAGGCGGTCCTGCAACACTGGCGCGCCCTGCGCGAGCAGCAGGCCAGCCGAGCGTTGAGCACCGCCCGCGGCGAGCAGACCGCCGCCAGCCCCGCCCCACTCGGCGGACAAAGTATCGAGCGCAGCACGCAGTAGTTTTTCAATGGCCTGTTAAGCTGATTGATATCAGCGGAGACCCCACGACCATGTATTTGACGCCCCAGCACATCCTCCTTGCAGGTGCCACCGGCCTGACCGGCGAACACCTGCTGGATCGCCTGCTCAACGAACCTACGGTCGCGCGCGTGCTGGCGCCGAGCCGCCGGCCATTGGCCGAGCACCCGCACCTGGAAAACCCGGTGGGCGAACTGCGCGACCTGTTGCCGCAACTCAACGGCCCGATCGACACGGCCTTCTGCTGCCTGGGCACCACGATCAGGCAAGCCGGCTCGCAGGAGGCCTTTCGCGCCGTCGATCATGACCTGGTCGTAGCCTTCGCCCAGCGTGCCCGCGAGCTCGGCGCGCGTCACCTGCTGGTGGTCAGCGCCCTCGGCGCCGACCCCAAGTCCTCGGTGTTCTATAACCGGGTCAAGGGCGAAATGGAGCAAGCGCTGCAAGCCCAGGACTGGCCGCAGCTGACCCTGGCACGGCCAGCCCTGCTGCTCGGGCCGCGCAACGAATTCCGCCTCGGCGAGCGCCTGGCCGCGCCGCTGGTGCGCTGGTTGCCGGGCAAATACCACGGCATCGAAGCCACCGTCCTGGCTCGCGCCCTCTGGCGCCTGGCCCTGGAAGAAGACCACGGCCTGCGCGTCATCGAGTCCGACCGGCTGCGCCGCCTCGGCCGTTGATCCTTAACCTTCCCTATCGAGCCAACCCATGAGCACAACCCACAGCAACCTGATCGACGCCCTCGAAGCCGCCGACATGCTCGAAATCGATGACCTCTACGCGTGGCAATTCAACCTGGACAAGGAGCTGCTGGCCCAGGTCAGCGCCGGCTCGGCCAATGCCGACAGCCGGGATCAGCCACTGCTGAGCATCGACTGCGTAGACGGCAGCGCCCGCCGTCACTGGCAGTTCTCCCTGGCCGCGGTGAGCGCGGCGCGCTTCGATGACGAGACGGACAGCTGGCTCCTCACCGAGGACAGCACCGAGCACCGGATCAAATGCTTCGCGGCAGTCAGCGGCGACAA
>NZ_JBFIIG010000249.1:0-5020 GCF_041601375.1 Pseudomonas sp.
TGGCCGTTGCTGGTCAGGCTGATGTCAGCCAAGCCCAGCGGGCTGACGCCGCGCAGGAACGCCTCCAGCTTCGGGCTGACCAGAGGCTCGCCGCCGGTGATGCGCAAGCGCTCGATGCCGGCGGCTTCGATCAGGTAGGCGACGCCGCGCACCATGGCCTCGGCCGACAGCTCGTCCTGCGCCGCGACCAGGCGCTTGCCATCGGGCACGCAGTAGGTGCAGGCATAATTGCAGGCGGCAGTCAGGCTTACTCGCAGGTTGCGAAAACGTCTGCCTTGGCGGTCAACGATCATGGAGCACTCCGATTAACATTACCCGGAGTATATCGCCGCAATCCACTACGGCACATGCACTGTATGCGCTATCAATCAGCCGAATACCGTCAACCAGTCGGCGTTTCGGTGTCACGTTTGCGTTTATTGCCCATGCGCACACCGATATCCATGAGGAACTGGAAGAACCCTTCCTGATCTTCCAGCACATTGCTCCAGAACGGCGAGTGATAGAGCGCCACGGCACCATGCACCAGCGCCCAGGCCGCGCAATAATGGAAATACGGCGGCACGTCTTCAAGCTTGCCTTCGGCGATGCGCCCCTTGATCAGCTGAGTCAGTCGCTCGAAGTTGGAGGCACGGATCCTGTGCAACTGCTCGACCAGTTCCGGCACCTGATTGGCCTTGACCACCTTCTCTTCCAGGCGGTCGAACAAGCGGTAGCGTTGCGGATCGCGCATGCGGAACTCGAAGTAGGCGCGCGAGAGTGCCTCCTTATCCCGGTCGATGTCGGCCGAATGCAGCAACTCGTTCAAGTCGCGCTCGTAGTCGAGCATCAGGCGCAGGTAGATCTCCGCCTTGGACTTGAAGTGCTTGTAGATGGTGCCTTTGCCGATACCGACGGCGTCGGCGATCATCTCGACAGTAACGCTGTCTTCACCCTGCTCAAGGAACAGTTTCAGCGCGGTGTCGAGAATTTCCTGTTCGCGGCGGCGAAACTCACGGACCTTACGGGGTTCATTCTGCATAAGAAGGACTAAGAGATCGAAAATCGAAGCCGAGTATTATGCCTAACTAGCGCAAAATTGCACGGATCATCCGACCATGTATGGCATTCATGACGAGTTCCCACAGGTTCCCGGCCTGCGTTACCTGAATCACGCCGCAATTGCGCCCTGGCCACGGCGTGCAGTGCGTGCGGTCACGCGTTTTGCCGAACAGAACGCCCAGGTTGGCGCCCGCGACTACGCCGACTGGTTACTGGTCGAGCGCAGCCTGCGCGAACGCCTGACGCGCCTGTTCAATGCACCTAGCAGCGACGATATCGCGCTGGTCAAAAGCACCTCGCAGGCGTTGTCCTTCGTGGCGTTCGGCCTGGACTGGCATGCGGGCGATCAGGTGGTGATCAGCAACGAGGAGTTCCCCTCCAACCGCGTGGTCTGGGAGGCGCTCGAACCGCAAGGGGTCGAGGTGATCAAGGTCGACCTGCATGGCGGCGACCCGGAAACCAGGCTGCTCGACGCCTGCGGCCCACGCACCCGACTGCTGTCGATCAGCGCCGTGCAATACGCCAGCGGCCTGCGCCTGGACCTGCAGCGCCTCGGCCATGGCTGTCAACAGCGCGGCGTATTGTTCTGTGTCGATGCGATCCAGCAGCTTGGCGCCCTGCCCTTCGATGTCCAGGCCTGCCGGTGCGCCTTCGCCATGGCCGATGGACACAAGTGGCTACTCGGCCCGGAAGGACTCGGCGGATTCTATTGCCGCAGCGACCTGCGCGCCCAGCTTGAATTGCATGAATACGGCTGGCATATGCTCGAACACCGCGGCGACTACCTGCGCCAGGACTGGCAGCCTGCGCACTCGGCCAGGCGCTTCGAATGCGGCAGCCCGAACATGCTGGGCACCATGGCGCTGGAAGCCAGCCTGTCGCTCCTTGAGGAAGTCGGCATGATCGAGGTCGGCAAGGCCGTGCAGGAACGCGTGCAATGGCTGCTCGGCGGCCTGGCCGGCATACCCGGCATCACACTGCATAGCCCGATTGACCCGGCTCGGCGCGCCGGCATCGTCACCTTCAGCCTCGCCGGCTGGGATAATCAGTCACTGTTCCAGCGCCTCAGGTCCGAGCAGGTGATTTGTGCGCAACGCGGCGCCGGCATCCGCCTGTCCCCACATTTTTACAGCGAGGCACGGGTGATAGAGGAAACCCTGAGCCTGCTGCACCAGCTGGCAACAGGATGAGGACTCAACAGCCAGCCAGGTATTCCAAATCTGTTTAAAAAATGAGCCTAATTGGCCTGGACGTTCGGCAAACTTCGCCAATACTCAAGAGTACTGGTGCGCGGCATCTCCCCCAAGTGTCCCGCCAGGCAAGGTACCGTGGACCGCGTGCCTTGATTTACTCCTAATGGTCTTAACCCGGATCCCCCCCCAGGACCCGGGTTTTTTTTGCCTCGCCGATTATCCACCGCATAGCGCCTGCGGGGAGCAACGCCCCACAGGGTGCGGATTGCATCGCTAAGGCGGCCTCGAGCGCAGCGGCAGCCCGCCGTTTCACCGCGCAATGAGCACGGAGCACAGGGCACACATCGAGCCAATGACGGCCGCGCAGAGGTCAGGCAAGCCGCGCCAGCGGGAACAGACGCTTGAAGTTGGCGCCTGTCTGATCGGCCAACTGCTCGAAACTGACGCCCCGCAACTGCGCCAGATACTCGGCCACGTCGCGTACATATTCCGGCAGATTAGGTTTTCCGCGGTGCGGCACCGGCGCCAGGTAGGGCGAATCGGTTTCCACCAGCAAACGGTCGGCCGGCACCTGGCGGGCGACTTCGCGCAGCGCCTCGGCATTGCGGAAGGTGACGATGCCGGACAGGGAAATATAGAAGCCGAGATCCAGCGCGGCCTTGGCCATCGCCCAGTCTTCGGTGAAGCAGTGCAATACCCCGGCCTGCGGCAAGGCGGCCTCGCGCAGCAAGGCCAGGGTATCGGCCCGCGCCTCGCGGGTGTGCACGATCACCGGCTTGCCGGTGACCTGGGCGGCCTGCAGGTGCAAGCGGAAGGCCTGCTGCTGCAGCTCTGCCGCTTGCGGCTCGTAGTGATAATCCAGCCCGGTTTCACCGATGGCCACCACCTGCGGATGGTTCAGCTCAGCCAGCAACCAGTCCAGGGCTGGCGCTTCGCCCGGCTCGAGATCCAGCGGATGAACCCCGACCGAGCAATCGACATCGGCATAGCGCTCGGCCAGGCCTTTGACCGCCGCCGCATTGTCGGCACTGACACCGATACACAGGAAATGCCCAACGCCGCGCGCCCGCGCCGCATCCAGCGCGGCATCGAGGGATCCGCCGTGGGCGGCCAGATCGAGACGATCGAGGTGACAGTGGGAATCGATAAGCATGGAGTGGAGCCTCAAGTAGCCAGCGTCAAGCTACAAGTAAAAGCGAGAACGCCAACGCCTTCTTGTCGCTTACCGCTTGCGGCTTGTCGCTACAGTTACACGGTGTGAGAGTTACATGGTGTGAGTCGGCCGATCCGACTTCAGCGCACCCGCCAGGTAGGTCTCGATCTTGTTGCGCGCGGTGTTGTCACCGTCATTGAACTGCACACCGACACCTGCCGCGCGGTTGCCCTGAGCGCCCTTGGGGGTGATCCACACCACCTTGCCGGCGACCGGGATCTTTTCCGGCTCGTCCATCAGGTTGAGCAACATGAACACTTCATCGCCAAGCTTGTAGCTCTTGTTGGTCGGGATAAACAGCCCGCCATTCTTGATAAAGGGCATATAAGCGGCATAGAGCACGGACTTGTCTTTGATGGTCAGAGACAGGATTCCGTTACGCGGACCCAAATTAGGTGGCAAGCTCATGCGGCGTTCCTGGTTGTCATTACTTAATGGCCGATTCTAGCCCGGTCCGGGCAGGCTTGCCCACTGCACCAGCAGGGCTTCGAGAAGCAAGACACGGTTAAGGTTGGCTTTACCCATGACTTTCTGCCGCTGTACCAGCAACCAATCCTGCATCTGCAAGACTTTCGACTGAGGCGTTTTCTCCGCCAGGTACTGTACGACCTTGCGCATATCGGCTTGCCCCAGCCCAGCCTCGTCACGCGTCAGTTGATAACGCAGGATCAACTGCGCCCAGTCACAGAACCAGTCGAACAACAGCTGCAAGGATACCGCTTTCCAGCTTTCGGCCAGTGGGCTCGGCGCGGCCTGCCGCTTGATCAGCTTCTTGACCCCCTCGACCACCAGGGCACGCTGCTGAAGCACCCCCTGAGCGTGCATATGCGCGGCGACCAGTGGCGAGCCAGCCGCCAGACAGAGCAGCTCGGCGCGCTCATCATCGGCACACTCCGGCAACGCCTGGGCCAACCAGGCCTGGCTCAGCGCCTGGCTCGGCAATGGGCAGGCCTGCTGCACACAACGACTCCTCACCGTCGGCAGCAAGCGACTGGGCTGGTGACTGATCAACAGCAAGACCGTATCGCCGGAAGGCTCTTCCAGGCTTTTCAGCAGGGCGTTGGCCGCGTTCAGATTCATCGCTTCGGCCGGCTCGACCAGCACCACCTTGCGTCCGGCGAGCTGAGCGGTCTGCACCACGAAGTTGACCAGCTCACGCACCTGGTCGACCTTGATCGCCTTGTCGACTTCTTCCGGCTGCAGAATATAGTTGTCCGGATGGGTGCCGGCAGCCAGCAGGTGGCAGGATTTGCACTGACCACAGGCATCCAGGCCGGCTGGCCGCTGACAGAGCAAGCGAGCCATCAGGCGCTCGGCGAGCGCGCGCTTGCCAATACCGGCCGGGCCGTGCAGCAGATAGGCATGGGCATGCTGTGTGCGCCCGGCCAGCTGCTGCCAGAGCGAGGCTTGCCAGGGATAGTCATCAGCCACGGCACAGCTCCACGATTTGCCCCAACATGGCATCCAGATCCCGCTGCACCTGACTCAGCGACTGCGCGGCATTCAAAATCCGATAACGCCGCGGCTCTTCATTGGCCCGACGCAAATAGGTCTGGCGCACCGCCTCGAAAAA
>NZ_JBFIIG010000250.1:0-5011 GCF_041601375.1 Pseudomonas sp.
CGGCCGGTCAGCGAGGAAGTGGTGCACCGCGAGAGCCTGCACTACCTGACCTTCAGCGAGGACAAGGAAGACGACGAGGCCTGCTGCCGCCTGCGCGACTGGTTGACGCAGCAGTTTTGATTACCCAGGGTTATTATTTGCCGGCACTTTCAGTTATGTAAATTTGACGCACTGCTTACTTGGCTCCCACGCACTCGTAACAGGGTTCACCAACAAACCTGCCATCGGCAGGTTTTTTTATGCCCGCAGTTTGTCCGCAGAGCCAATCCATAACCGTTGATTATTAATTAACGGCCGTAAATGTTGCTTATTCCCCAGGGCCAAACGCTCTTACCCTTTTTCTCGAAATCAACTCCACATTCAACCTCTTACAATCAGGTGACCGCATGAATTTCGATGGTATTTGGACTCCCGTGGTAACGCCCTTCAACGCCGCTGGCGCGATTGACTTCGAGGCGCTGGCCAAGGTCGTCGACAGCCTGATCGGCCATGGCGTGCACGGCCTGATCATCGGTGGCACCACCGGCGAGTACTACGCCCTGAGCAACGCCGAGCGCAAGCAGGTGTTCGACGCCGTCGCCGAACAGGCCAAGGGCCGCATCACCCTGATGGCCGGCATCAACGCCACCAGCACCGAAGAAAGCCTCGACCTGGGCCAGTACGCCAAGGCCGCCGGCTTCGACTGCATCCTGCTTGCCGCCCCCTACTACTGCCAGCCGACCCAGGACGAACTGCTCGCCCACGCCCTGTGCGTGGACGACGCCCTGGACATGCCGATCATGCTCTACAACTTCCCGGCGCGCACCGGCACACCAATGAGCTTCGAGTTCATCGACGCGCTCAAGGGCCGGCCGAACTTCCAGGCGATCAAGGAAAGCACTGGCTCGATCGAGCGCATGCACGCCCTGACCCAGGAGTACGCCGACCAGCTGCAGACCAGCTGCGGCATGGACGACCAGGTGCTGGAATTCTTCACTTGGGGCGCACGCAGCTGGACCTGCGGGGCTTCCAACTTCCTCGCCGCCGAGCACGTCGCGCTGTACCAGGCCTGCGTGGTCGAACAGGACATGATCAAGGGCCGCCTGCTGGCGCAGCGCCTGCTGCCGATGCTCAACCTGCTGGAGCAGGGTGGCAAGTTCTGCCAGTACATCAAGGCCGGTTGCGAGCTGGCTGGTATTCCGGTGGGCCCGACCCGTCGCCCGCTGCTGCCGCTGAACGAGGCCGAACTGGCCGCCTTCAAGCAGACCTATGAGCAACTGATCGCCCATCGTTCTTAAGCCACCAGGCCCGGAGGCAGTGCCTATGCAGCTGCAATGCAACTTCCTGCCCCAGGACGATGGTCGCTGCGGTTGGTATGAAATCCTGCCGCCCGCGCCGCCCAGCACACCGCTGCGCGGCACCGTGCAGGCCGACTGGGTGGTGCTCGGCGCCGGCCTCGCCGGCCTCGCCGCCGCCCGCCGCCTGGCCGAACTGCAGCCGCAGGCCTCGGTGGTGCTGATCGACGCCAAGCGCGTCGGCTTCGGCGCCGCCGGGCGCAACTCCGGGTTCATGGTCGACCTGCCCCATGACCTGACCTCGCACAGCTATACCAGCAGCCACGAGGCCGACCAGAAGATCATCCGCCTCAGCCGCGGCGCGATCGACTATACCCGCGAGATCGTCCAGCACCATGGCATCGACTGCGACTGGCGCGAGCAGGGCAAGCTGCACGGCGCGGCCAACGCCCGCGGCGTGCATGCCCTGGAATCATTCGCCAAGGGCCTGTCGGCGCTGGGCGAGCCCTATCGCCTGCTCAGTGCCCAGGACATGAAAACGGTCACCGGCAGCGACTTCTACCAGGCCGGTCTGCACGCCCCCGGCTGCGTCCTGGTGCAGCCGGCGGCGCTGACCCGCGGGCTCGGGCAGACCCTGCCGGAGAACGTGCAATTGCTCGAAGACAGCCCGGTGCTGAACATCGAAGTCGGCAAGGTGCATACCCTGACCACCGCCCAGGGCTGCGTGAAGGCGCCACGCCTGGTGCTGGCCAACAACGCCTACGCCGCCAACTTCGGCCAGCTCGGCTTCAAGGGCCGCCTGCTGCCGATCTACACCTACGCCAGCATGACCCGTCAGCTGACCGGCGAGGAACTGGCGCGCCTGGGCGGCGAGCAGAGCTGGGGGCTGATTCCGGCCGATCCGCTGGGCACCACCGTGCGCCGCCTGGCCAACGGGCGCATCTGCGTGCGCAACTCCTTCACCTACAACCCCCAGGTGCAGGCCAGCGCCAGCACCCTGGAGCGGGTCAAGCGAGCGCATCGTCGCTCATACGAGAACCGCTTTCCGATGCTCCCGGGCATCGAGTTCGAATACACCTGGGGCGGTGCCCTGTGCCTGTCGCGCAACGCCGGCTCGCAGTTCGGCCAGATCGCCCCCGGGGTGTTCAGTGCGGTGTGCTGCAACGGCCTGGGCCTGACCCGCGGCACCATCTCCGGCAAGTTGATCGCCGAGTACGCCCTGGGGATGGACAGCGACCTGCTGAGCATCATGCTCGAACAACCGAAACCCTGCCGTAATCCGCCGGAGCCCTTCCTCGGCATCGGGGTGCGCTCCTCCCTCGCCTGGAAAGAGTGGACCGCCGGCGTAGAACTCTGAGAGCCAGTTCAAGAGCTCGCGAGCTAGAGCCATGCAATACCGATGGCGGCCCCGCAAAAACAAGCGAGGAACGGTCGGAGTCGCGGGCGACTTTACGAGCTGTAAATGAGCATTCAGACCGGGCTGGCGCTCCAGCTTGTTTTTAACACCGCAGGGCCGACGCGCAGCAGATCGTGAACCGGCTCTGAGATTGCCTCAACCTTCAGGAGAAGAACCATGACCGATACCCTCACCCGCAGCGCCATCGAACAGCAGCGCGAGCGCCTGGAATTCCGCAACCAGGCCTTCATCAACGGTCGGTTCGTCGCCGCCCGCTCCGGCGCCACCTTCAGCACCCTCAACCCGGCCACTGGCCAGGTCCTGACCGAGGTGGCCGCCTGCGACGCCGAAGATGTCGACGTCGCCGTGCAGGCCGCCCGCGCCGCCTTCGACGCCGGCGTCTGGTCGCGCCTGGCGCCGGCCGAGCGCAAGGCCGTGATGATCCGCTTCGCCGACCTGATCGATGCCAATCGCCTGGAGTTGTCGGTATTGGAATCCCTGGAAGCCGGCAAGCCGGTGGGCGAGTGCTTCGGCATCGACATTCCCGACACCGCCGCGACCATCCGCTGGCACGCCGAAGCCGGCGACAAGCTGTACGACAGCCTGTCGCCCTCCGCTCCCGGCAACATCGGCATGATCAGGCGCGAGCCGATCGGTGTGGTCGGCGCCGTGCTGCCGTGGAACTTCCCCTGCATGATGGCCGGCTGGAAGCTCGGCCCGGCACTGATTACCGGCAACAGCGTGATCCTCAAGCCCGCCGAACTGACGTCGCTGGCCACCCTGCGCCTGGCCGAACTGGCGTTCGAAGCCGGCATCCCGGCTGGCGTGCTCAACGTGGTGCCGGGCCTGGGCCACACCGCCGGCAAGGCCATCGGCCTGCACCCGGACATCGACATGACCGCCTTCACCGGCTCCACCGAGGTCGGCCGGCTGTTCCTCGAGTACTCGGCCAAGAGCAACCTCAAGCGCGTGGTGCTCGAGTGCGGCGGCAAGAACCCGCAGGTGGTCATGGGCGATGCCGGCGACCTCGCGGCGGTGGCTGGCAACGTGCTCAGCGCGGCCTTCTGGAACATGGGCGAGAACTGCTCGGCCGGCTCTCGGCTGATCGTCCATCGCTCGATCAAGGACGCCCTGCTCGAGGAAATGCAACGCCAGCTGCAGGACTGGGTCACCGGCGATCCGCTGGACCCGGCCGTGCGCCTGGGCGCGCTGATCGAGCAGGCGCACATGGACAAGGTCCTCGGGCATATCGAGCAGGCCAAGGCCGAAGGCTGCAAGCTGGTCACCGGCGGCGTGCGCCTGCATGAGCAGAGCGGCGGCTACTTCGTCGCGCCGACCATCTTCGAAGCCGACTCCAACGCCGCCTCGGTGGCCCAGGAGGAGATCTTCGGCCCGGTGCTGGCGGTGATCGCCTTCGACACCGAGGAACAGGCCATCGCCATCGCCAACGACACCTGCTACGGCCTGGCCGCCTCGCTGTGGACCGCCAACATCAACACCGCCCACCGCGTGGCCGCGGCCATCCGCGCCGGCACCGTGTCGGTCAACTGCTTCTCCGAGGGTGACATCTGCACCCCGTTCGGCGGCTACAAGCAGTCCGGCTTCGGCGGTCGCGACAAGTCGATCTACGCCCACGACCAGTACTGCGAGCTGAAGACCACCTGGATCCAGCTGTCCTGAATTCAGCAGCGCCCGGCCGCGACGGCGCCGGGTCATTGGTCGATTGACAGCCCCCTCCCGGCAACCGCGCGAGGGGTTTGCCTATTTCTGAGAAGCGCTCATGAACAGCCTCACCAGCAGCGAATACCTCAATCCGGTCACCACCCAGACCTGGGCCAACGGCCGCCACCTGGTGCGCTGCCTCAAGGTCATCCGGGAAACCGCGGATGTCCTCACCTACTGTTTCAGCATGCAGGAGCCGGTGCTGTTCTTCTTCAAGCCGGGGCAGTTCGTCACCCTGGAGCTGGAGATCGACGGCGAACGGCTGATGCGCTCCTACACCATCTCCAGCGCACCTTCGATTCCCTACAGCTTCTCCATCACGGTCAAGCGGGTGCCTGGCGGCCGAGTATCGAACTGGCTGCACGATCAGTTCAAGGAAGGCGGGCTGATCGCCGTGCATGGCCCGGTCGGCCAGTTCAACTGCATCGATTTTCCCGCGGAGAAGGTCCTGCTGCTGTCCGGCGGCGTCGGTATCACCCCGGTGATGTCCATGGCCCGCTGGTTCTTCAACACCAACAGCGAAGTCGACATGGTGTTCGCCCACAGCGCGCGCACCCCGGCCGACATCATCTACCGCGCCGAGCTGGACTACATGTCCACGCGCATCGACAACTTCAAG
>NZ_JBFIIG010000251.1:0-4953 GCF_041601375.1 Pseudomonas sp.
ACTCGCCCATCAGGGCCAGGCTCTGACCCGTCGCCAGTTCCAGGTCGATGCCGCGCAATACCGGCAGGGCGCCCTGCGGCGTCGCATAGCTCTTGCACAAGCCCTGGACTTTCAGCATCTGTCTGCCACCTGAGCGCGGGGAATGGTGCCGCCAGGAAGCCCCGGGAAATGGCCGGACAAGGGCGACCCGTCCCAGAGCTTGTGAAAATATCGAACGCCGGCGCCAGCGTTCTTTCACACGCTCTCAGTAAAGCAAAGTAACCGTCACCCGCAGGGATCGTCGTCGCCATTCGGCACTGCCGTCGCTGCCGGCTGCCGGCCGGAACCCTCGGCGCACTCAGGAGACGAGGCGTCGAGCGTCCGGGTATCGGCGTTCGGCTCACTCAGCGCCAACAGGCGCTCCACCTCCTCGCGGCTGCTCTGCAGGCTGGTGCCGGCCGAGTCGATTCGGCCCCGGCCAGCCAGCGCACTGGCCGCACGCAGGTAGGCTTTCAGGCGCTTGGCCAGATGGATTGGCAGACGCAGGCCCTGCTTGCTGCTCATGCTGTCCCTCTCGCGATACGGGCGGATTTCCACGACGTTGTACGCCAAGCCACGCAACGAACCTGCCCACCGCATGAAGCAGGTCCGGATTTCCCGTCTGCGCATGCTCGTCTACGCGCACGCATGCAGATGGCGAACTGGGCTTGGGCTATACGCCAGACTCACCGCATCTGACACCCTCGGCGGCTGCATCTTGCTCCAACCTAAAGGCCCGGCGGCCAATCGACGTTGACCTACATCAAAGCATGCCGCGGATTAGCCGATCATCCAGTCCAGCGCCTCGATATCGAGCGAATCACTTCAAACCCAGGCGCCGAGCCAGGCGCATCAGGTTGGCGCGATCGACCCCCAGTTCCCGGGCGGTGTCGGCCCATTTGTGCTGGTGACGCTGCAGGGCCGCGTCGATCAGCTGCTTCTGGTAGGCATCCACGGCCTCGCGCAGCGGCACGCCGCCAGCGGCTTCGGCCAGCACCAGCGGCGGCGGCTCGCCGGCGCTGGCGCGCTGGGGCAGGTCCAATGCCTGGCTGTCGATGCTGAGGATGCGCGGCCGCTCGGCGCAGGCCGACAAGGCCTTGAGCGCGGCACGGCCGATCAGGTGCTCGAGTTCACGCACGTTGCCCGGCCAGTCGTGGGCCAGCAGGGCCTTCTGCGCATCACTGGTCAGGCGCAGGCTGCGCAGCCCCAGGCGCGAGCGATTCTCCTCGAGGAAGTAACCGGCCAGCAGCAGGACGTCGCGGCCGCGCTCGCGCAGCGCCGGGACTTTCAGCGGGTACACGCTCAGGCGATGATAGAGGTCGGCGCGAAAGCGCCCGGCGCGCACCTCTTCGGCGAGGTCGCGGTTGCTCGCCGCCAGCACCCGCACATTGACCCGGTGCTCGCGGTCCGAGCCGACCCGCTGCAACTGTCCGCTCTGCAGCACCCGCAGCAGCTTGGCCTGCACCACCACCGGCAGCTCGCCGACCTCATCGAGAAACAGGGTGCCGCCATCGGCCAGCTCGAACTTGCCGCTGCGCTCGTTGACCGCGCCGGAGAAAGCGCCCCGCACGTGGCCGAACAACTCGCTCTCGACCAGGGTCTCGGGCAATGCCGCGCAGTTGAGGCTGATCAGCGGCCGCCTGGCCCGCGCCGATGCGGCATGGATGGCCTCGGCCACCAGTTCCTTGCCGACCCCGGTTTCCCCGCTGATCAACACCGTCAGCTCGCTGTCGCCGACCAGCGCGATTTCCTCCTGCAGGCGTTTGTGCAGCGGGCTCTGACCGATCAGCTCGCGCGGCCGATGCTGGTCGGCAGCCTGCTTGTAGACCTCGGCCAGCCGATGCTCGTCCTCGACCCGGCGCAGCAACTGGGCGATGCGCTCATTGGCCATCACGGTGGCGGCGGCCAGGCTGGCGAACGCGGCCAGGCTATCCAGGTCGACCCTGCCGAAGCGGGCCGGGTCCAGCGAGTCGAGGGTCAGCAGGCCCCACAACTGGTCCTGCAGGTACAGCGGACAGCCCAGACAGTCATGCACCTCGAGGTGGCCGCGATGGCCTTCGACCAGGCCGTCGTAGGGATCCGGCAGGCCGCAGTCCATGGCGAAGCGGGTCGGCCCCCGCTGCGCCAGTAACGCCTGCAGGCGTGGATGCTCGGCGAGTTTGAAGCGCCGGCCGAGGGTGTCGGCGCTCAGACCGTCGACCGCCAGGGGCACCAGCACCTCGCCCTCGAGCCTGAGCAAGGCCACCGCATCGCATGGCAACAGCTCGCGCAGGGCCAGCAACAGGCGGCGATAACGCTCGGCCTCGGGCAGTTCGCGGGACAGATCGGCAACCAGCGGGATCAAGGCCGTCAGCAACGGGTTTGCTGTCATAAAGACCACTCAGTGTCATTAGGACTCGACTCTACCAGCAGTCATAAAGACAACATGGTACGCAAGTCATTGAAATTATTGGACTATAAAACTGGCACGAGTTGTGTAATAGCCTAAGCACCATGAACTTAGCACGCCTGATCACATCGGCCGAACGCTTCTCGCTAATCGTCCGCGCGCCTCAGGCTGCATCGCCACCCAGGACCCCCTCAATGCTCACTGCCCAACAACGCACCCTGATCAAGGCCACAGTGCCGCTGCTGGAAACCGGCGGCGAAGCCCTGACCCGGCATTTCTACCAACTGATGCTCGGCGAATACCCGCAGGTACGCCCGCTGTTCAACCAGGCGCATCAGGCCAGCGGCGACCAGCAACGCGCACTGGCCAACGGCGTGCTGATGTACGCGCGCAATATCGACCGCCTGGAAGCGCTCGGCCCGCTGGTCGGGCAGATCGTCAGCAAGCATGTGGCGTTGCAGATCCTGCCCGAACACTACCCGATCGTCGGCAGCTGCCTGCTGCGAGCGATTCGCGAGGTGCTCGGCGCGCAGATCGCCACCGACGAGGTGATCGACGCCTGGGGCGCCGCCTATGACCAGCTGGCGCAGATCCTGATCGACGCCGAAGAGAACGCCTACGCCGCCAATGCCGCAGCAAGCGGCGGCTGGCGCGGCGCCCGCGACTTCCGGGTGGCGCAAAAGATCGTCGAAAGCGAGGAGATCGTCTCCCTGCACCTGGTGCCGGAAGACGGCGGCGCGCTGCTCGAGTTCCAGCCGGGCCAGTACATCGGCCTCCGCCTGCAACTGGATGGCGAGGAAGTGCGCCGTAACTACTCGCTGTCGGCCCGCGGCAATGGCCGCGAGTTCCGCATCAGCGTCAAGCGCGAGCCCGGCGGCAAGGCGTCCAACCATCTGCACGACCGGGTGCAGGTCGGCGACCGCCTGGAACTGTTCCCGCCGGCCGGCGATTTCGTCCTGCGCGAGTCGAGCAAGCCGCTGGTGCTGATCAGCGCCGGCGTCGGCATCACCCCGGCGCTGAGCATGCTCGAGGCCGCGCGCGATCACGGCCGGCCGATCCACTTCATCCACTGCGCCCGGCACGCCGGCGTGCACGCCTTCCGCGACTGGGTCGAGGCGCAGACCCAGGCCCACCCGCAGGTGCGGCACTTTGTCTGCTACAGCGAACCGCGCGACGAAGACCGGGGCCATGCCGAGGGCCTGCTGACCCGCGAGCAACTGGCCGAGTGGCTGCCGGAAGAACGTGACCTGGACGCCTACTTCCTCGGCCCCAAGCCCTTCATGGCCCAGGTGAAGAAGCACCTGCGCGAACTCGGCGTACCGGAGCAGCAGAGCCACTACGAGTTCTTCGGTCCGGCCAGCGCGCTGGAGGCCTGAGAGGCGGTGAAAGAACTCTCGCCTACTGCGGGAGTTTCCAGGCGCCCGCCGTGGCGCTCGATATGTTCACAACCGCTGAGCTTGACCCGCCCGCCGCGGTTGCGCCGGGCGGCCTCATCAACAGGAGCACCGTGATGAATCTGTTCGATTGCCCGCAACGCCTGTTGCGCCTGTCCAACCAGCTGCTGTCGATCGGTGGCGCCGCCCTGCTGCTGGGCGTGCTCGGCGCCTACGGCTGGGCCGAACACCTCAGCCTGGGCACGTTGATAGGCGCCCACAGCCTGACGATTCTCGGCCCGACGCTGTTGAAAGTGGGTTACGTGATGCGCCTGCTCGCCGAAAAGCCGGCACAACCCGGCGCCGCCAACGCCTGCTACTGCTCGGCCTGAAGCCGGGCTAGCGGTTCAATCACCCGCTCGGCCGCTGTCCTCGAGGATGCCGGGGCATGCTGCAGGCCAGGCCACTGCCTCACGGCTGTCGCCCTGCTGTGGGAGGGGACTGGTCCACGAAAGCGATCGGGCGAGCGCAGAGCCTATAGGGGACTGGCCGCGCAGGTCGGGCTACAAGGCCTTGCGCCTAGGTCCCCGCTGTCCCCGCTAGAGCACCCCGGCCCGCCGCAGTTCGGCTATCTGCTCCAGGCTCAAGCCCAGCCATTGCTGCAGCACCTGCTCGGTGTGTTCGCCGAGCAACGGCGGGGCGTTGCGGTATTGCACCGGGGTCGCCGACAGGCGAATCGGGCTGGCCACCTGGGGCACACTGCCGGCCAGCGGGTGGGGCAGTTCGACGCGCAGGCCGCGGGCCTGCACCTGCGGGTCGGCGAACACCTGCTGCAGGTCGTTGATCGGCCCGCAGGGCACGCCGGCCTGTTCCAGGCCCGCCAGCCAGTCGGCGGTGGTCTTGAACACGGTGGCCTGGCGGATCAGCGGAATCAGTTCGGCGCGATGGGCGACGCGGGCCTGATTGGTGGAAAAGCGCGGGTCGACGGCCAAAGCCGCAAGGCCGGCGACCTCGCAAAACTTGCGGAACTGCCCATCGTTGCCGACCGTGAGGATGATGTCGCCGTCGGCCGTGGGAAAGTCCTGGTAGGGCACGATGTTCGGGTGGGCATTGCCCAGCCGGCGCGGCGCCACGCCGGTGGTCAGGTAGTTCATCGCCTGGTTGGCCAGGCAG
>NZ_JBFIIG010000252.1:0-4947 GCF_041601375.1 Pseudomonas sp.
CTGGCCGAGCAGATCGCCGACCTGATGCCGGGCGAGCTCAACCACGTGTTCTTCACCAGCTCCGGCTCCGAGTGCGCCGACACCGCGGTGAAGATGGCCAAGGCCTACTGGCGCCTCAAGGGCCAGCCGGCCAAGACCAAGTTCATCGGCCGCGCCCGTGGCTACCACGGCGTCAACATCGCCGGCACCAGCCTCGGCGGCATCGGTGGCAACCGCAAGATGTACGGCCAGTTCATGGATGTCGACCACCTGCCGCACACCCTGCAGCCGCACCTGGCCTACACCGACGGAATGGCCGCGACCGGCGGCGTCGAACTGGCCAACGAGCTGCTCAAGCTGATTGAACTGCACGACGCCTCGAACATCGCCGCGGTGATAGTCGAGCCGATGTCCGGTTCGGCCGGCGTCATCGTGCCGCCGGTGGGCTACCTGCAGCGCCTGCGCGAGATCTGCAGCCAGCACAACATCCTGCTGATCTTCGACGAGGTGATCACCGCCTTCGGCCGCTTGGGCACCTGGAGCGGCGCCGAATACTTCGGCGTGACCCCGGACATCATCAACGCCGCCAAGCAGATCACCAACGGCGCCGTGCCGCTGGGCGCGGTGATCGCCAGCAGCGAGATCTACAACACCTTCATGCAGCAGGCCACGCCCGAGCACATGGTCGAGTTCACCCACGGCTACACCTATTCCTCGCACCCGGTGGCCTGCGCCGCCGGCCTGGCCTCGCTGGAGCTGCTCAAGCGCGAAAACCTGCTGCAGCAGTCCGCCGAGCTGGCGCCGCAATTCGCCCGCGCCCTGCACGGCCTCAAGGGCGCCAAGCACATCGTCGACATCCGCAACTGCGGCCTGGCCGGTGCGATCCAGATCGCCCCGCGCGACGGCGACCCGGTGATCCGCCCGTTCGAGGCCGGCATGGCCCTGTGGCAGGCCGGCTTCTACGTGCGCTTCGGCGGCGACACCCTGCAGTTCGGCCCGACCTTCAACGCCAAGATGGAAGACCTCGACCGCGTATTCAGCGCCGTTGGCGAGACCCTGAACAAGCTCGACTAACGGCCTCGCAATAAAGGTGGGAGCGGCTTTAGCCGCGAATGGCGCCAGCGCCGATATCGAGGCGGCTGCTCCCACGACACCCTATAGAGTTCGATCACGGAGATTTTCATGAGCCATATCCCACACCTGATCAACGGCGAACGCATCGAAGGCCAAGGCCGCACCGCCGACGTGTTCAACCCCGCCACCGGCGAGGTGATCCATCAGGTCGCCCTGGCCGACCGCGCCACCATCCAGCAGGCCATCGACGCCGCCAAGGCTGCCTTCCCGGCCTGGCGCAACACCCCGCCGGCCAAGCGCGCCCAGGTGATGTTCCGTTTCAAGCAACTGCTCGAACAGCACGAAGGCACCATCGCCCAGCTGATCAGTGAGGAACACGGCAAGACCATCGAGGACGCCACCGGCGAACTCAAGCGCGGCATCGAGAACGTCGAGTTCGCCTGCGCCGCCCCGCAAATCCTCAAGGGCGAATACAGCCGCAACGTCGGCCCAAACATCGACGCCTGGAGCGACCTGCAGCCGATCGGCGTGGTCGCCGGCATCACCCCGTTCAACTTCCCGGCCATGGTGCCGCTGTGGATGTACCCGCTGGCCATCGTCTGCGGCAACTGCTTCATCTTGAAGCCGTCCGAGCGCGACCCGAGTTCCACCCTGTATATCGCCGAACTGCTGATCGAAGCCGGTCTGCCCAAGGGCGTGATGAGCGTGGTGCACGGCGACAAGGCCGCGGTCGACGCGCTGATCGAGGCCCCGGAAGTCAAGGCCCTGAGCTTCGTCGGCTCGACCCCGATCGCCGAATACATCTACAGCGAAGGCACCAAGCGCGGCAAGCGCGTGCAGGCCCTGGGCGGGGCGAAGAACCACGCCGTGCTGATGCCCGACGCCGACCTGGACAACGCGGTCAGCGCACTGATGGGCGCCGCCTACGGCTCCTGCGGCGAGCGCTGCATGGCCATCTCGGTGGCCGTGTGCGTGGGCGATCAGATCGCCGATGCCCTGGTGCAGAAGCTCATCCCGCAGATCGAAGGCCTGAAGATCGGCGCCGGCACCTCCTGCGGCCTCGACATGGGTCCGCTGGTCACCGGCGCGGCGCGTGACAAGGTCAAGGGCTACATCGACGCTGGCGTCGCCCAGGGCGCGAGCCTGGTGGTCGACGGTCGCGACCTGGTGGTGGCCGGCAACGAGAATGGCTACTTCGTCGGCGGCACCCTGTTCGACAAGGTCACCCCGGAGATGAGCATCTACACCGACGAGATCTTCGGCCCGGTGCTGTGCATCGTCCGGGTCAACAGCCTGGAAGACGCCATGGCGCTGATCAATGCCCACGAATACGGCAACGGCACCTGCATCTTCACCCGCGACGGCGAGTCGGCGCGGCTGTTCTGCGACGAGATCGAAGTCGGCATGGTCGGCGTCAACGTGCCCCTGCCGGTGCCGGTCAGCTACCACAGCTTCGGCGGCTGGAAGCGCTCGCTGTTCGGCGACCTGCACGCCTACGGCCCGGACGGCGTGCGCTTCTACACCCGCAAGAAGGCCATCACCCAGCGCTGGCCGCAACGCGCCTCGCATGAGGCGGCGCAGTTCGCGTTCCCCAGCAATGGCTAAGAGCGGGTAGGGTGGTAAACGGAAGGCCAGTCGCAAGACTGGCCTTTTTGCTTTGTGGAGCAACGCATGATCCGACCTGCGCCGCGTAGGATGTGGTTGAGCGGAGCGATACCCATCGGCGGTCATTGTCTATTTTGGATTGGCATGTACCCGCCGCTTTTGCGTTGCATGTGATTAATGGTTTCGCCCTTACGGCGAGTCACTTTTTGCAGTCGCCAAAAAAGTAACCAAAAACGCTTGCCCCGCCATCCGGATCTCGCTGCGCTCGACTTCCCTCACTCCATCATTGCTCCGTGGGCACGCTGTGACGGGCCATCCATGGCCCAACACAGCTCTCGCGGCATCCATGCCGCTCAACCCACTCCACAACGATTCCGTTTGGCCTCCTGAAGGGGCGTTTGGCGTCGCCTGGTCGTTCTGCGCAGGGTTACCAAAAACAAAGCGCTTTGATTTGCTTTGCCGTGCTTGATTGTTTGCCTCTCGCCGTGCAAGGACGCGGAGCGTGGGTACGATCAACAAAATAGCTAAACCCTAAGCTCAAGCATTCACTGGCTGACTGATTGAGGCGTTCACTGGTGCGATACGCTACAAGGCGTTTTTCGTCTTCATATATGGAATGGACTCGCCATGCTTGTATTGACGCAACAACGTTTATTTCAGTCGGCCACCCTCGTTGCCATTAGCGGCTGGCTGGTGCTGGTCGGTTTGCCCTATTGGTCGGGCGGCCCTCGGTTCGTGCTGGCGATTGCCATTGTGTTGTTGTGCGTCCTGTATGCCGTGGCCTTGTACCAGGCAATGACCGACCGGACTGGAACGGGCAAGCCCGGGTTCTTCACCCTGCAGGGTGTGCTGGCGCTGTTTCGCAACCCCAAGGCGGTACTGGCCGGCTGGGTGCATATCCTTTCTTTCGATCTATTGGCGGGGCTGTATATCCATCAGCAAGGCGCCGCCCAAAGCATCCACCATTTTTGGTTGGTACCTTGTTACCTGTTGGCGATGATGTTCGGCCCATTGGGCCTGCTGCTGTTTCTTGCTATTAGCCTGCTGCACGGCCTGTAGGGCCGGACTTTTGCTTTTGTGGGGGGCAATACATGATCCGACCTGCGCCGCGTAGGATGTGGTTGAGCGCAGCGATACCCATCAAACTCTGGAACTCAACAGCGATTACTGACCCGGATTACACTGCTTGCCCGCAGCAGAGGTGGTGGCCTCGATATTGGTTTCGCCCTTACGGCGAGTCACTTTTTGCAGTCGCCGGATGGCCGGCCCCGCAAAAAGTAACCAAAAACGCTTGCCCCGCCATCCGGGTCTCGCTGTGCTCGACTTCCCTCACTCCATCATTGCTCCAGGGGCACGCCGCGAAGGGCCATCCCTGGCCCATCGCGGCTCTCGCGGCATCCATGCCGCTCAACCCCTTCCGCAACGATTCTGTTCGGCCTCCTGAAGGGGCGTTTGGCGTCGCCTGATAGATCTGCGCAGGGTTACCAAAAGCAGAATTAAAAGCGTCGATTTCCGATAGTGCCCACGCTCCAGCGTGGGCACACCGCCTGTGACGCTCCGCGTCACGGTTTGCTTTGCCGTGTTTGACTGCTTGCCTCTCGCCGTGCAAGGACGCGGAGCGTCCGGTGCTGCGTGCCCACGCGGAGCGTGGGTACGATCAACGATCGGAGCTCTTCGCTGTTGATTCCACAAATCGCCCAGACGATGCGATCCCTGATCCCGTCAGGAGGCCGAGTGGAGGTGCTGTGGAGAGGGGCGTTTGGCATGGATGCCAAACGAGGAACGATGGGCCAGGGATGGCCCTTCGTGACGACCCTCGGAACAGCACCGGAGCGAGGGAAGTTGAGCGCAGCGAAACCCGTATGCCGGGCGCGCTTTCTCTTTGGTTACTTTCTCTTTCGCGCGAGCAAAGAGAAAGTGACTCGCCGTAAGGGCGAAACCGGTAGTTGAAATCAGTGACAATGCGGCGGGTTAACACCTGAAGTTGAGCTGGTTATTTGTCGAGTAGTTGATGTGTATCGCTTCGCTCAACCCCATCCTGCAGTCCTGGTTTAGAGTTATTCCCAGATTTTATAATTAGTGGTCGTGACTCCTGTTGTCGGGTTGCGATGAATGGTGAGCGCTTCTGGCTGGATAATTGTACAAATACCTTTTTTGCTTTCAATGAGAGACTCTTTGCTCTCAAAGAAATCTATTGGCCATCCTCCACTAAATGTACAGGTCATAGCTGGCCACAATAAAGAAATGTAGGATGGACCTTGGTTGTCCTCCGAGGAGAACGACGTCGAA
>NZ_JBFIIG010000253.1:0-4930 GCF_041601375.1 Pseudomonas sp.
AGCGAACCCGGCCTGCGCGACGAGCACCTGTTCGAATTGGACGACGAGCCGTTGCAACTGGACTGGCAGCCAGCGCGCAAGCCCTGGGGCCGCTGGCTCGGCTGGGGCCTGCTGAACCTGCTGGCCGCGACCGCCCTGATCGGTCAGCACATCCACTACAACTTCGAAGAACTGGCCCGCCAGGATCAATACCGCCCCTGGTTCGAGCAGTTCTGCCCGCTCATTGGCTGCACCCTGCCGTCCAAGGTCGATATCCAGCAGGTCAAGAGCAGCAACCTGGTGGTGCGCAGCCACCCCGAGTTCAGCGGCGCCCTGGTCGTCGATGCGATCCTGTATAACCGTGCGCCCTTCGCCCAGCCATTCCCCTTGCTGGAAATGCGTTTTGCCGACATCAATGGCCGACTACTGGCCAGTCGCCGCTTCAAACCCAGCGAGTACCTCGCCGGCGAACTGGCCGGACAAGCGGAAATGCCGCCACAGACACCTATTCATGTGTCCCTGGATATCCTCGACCCAGGCACCCAGGCGGTTAACTACAGCCTGAGCTTCCACTCGCCGGAGTAAGGGCAGGCGGCTCAGCACGGGCCGGCGCCCAAGCCGGTCAAGGCTTTTCGCTCTTACTTGCAGCTTATCGCTTACGGCTTATGACTTAAGGCCTATGGCTTACAACTTACGACTTAATCGGCTTCGCCAGCGCCTGCCGGGGCCCGATCCGACCCATGGCTATAAGCCAGCAACTGTTCAGAATTTGTTCAAAACAGCCTTTATCCGGTCATCCAGAGCGGGTATGATTCCCTCCCTTTTTCACATCTCCTATTGGTCTCAACAGCACGTCTCTTGAGCAGGGAAGCCCCATGTCGGCGTTATGCATCGGCCCCTATACATTGCCCAACTCGCTGATTCTCGCGCCCATGGCCGGAGTCACCGACCGGCCGTTCCGTCAGCTCTGCCAGCGCATGGGGGCAGGCATGGTGGTATCGGAAATGGTCACCAGCGATGTGCGCCTGTGGAACACCCGCAAGTCGAGCCTGCGCCTGATCCATCGAGACGATGCCGAGCCGCGCTCGGTCCAGATCGCCGGTGGCGACCCGCAGATGCTCGCCGAGGCGGCTCAGCGTAACGTCGAATTGGGCGCGCAGATTATTGACATCAATATGGGCTGCCCGGCCAAGAAGGTCTGCAACAAGGCTGCCGGCTCCGCCCTGTTGAAGGACGAGGGCCTGGTGCGCGAGATTTTACAGGCGGTGGTCGCCGCGGTGGATGTGCCGGTGACCCTGAAAATCCGTACCGGCTGGGACAGGCAGAACAAGAACGGCATCGTCGTGGCGAAGATCGCCGAGCAGGCCGGGATAGTGGCATTGGCGGTGCATGGCCGGACCCGCGCCGACCTGTACACCGGCAACGCCGAGTACGACAGCATCGCCGCGATCAAGCAGGCGGTTTCGATTCCAGTGCTGGCCAATGGCGACATCGACTCGCCGGAGAAGGCCAAGGCGGTATTGGCCGCCACCGGTGCCGACGGCCTGTTGATCGGCCGAGCGGCCCAGGGCCGGCCGTGGATTTTCCGCGAGATCGAGCACTACCTGCGCAGCGGAGAAAAGCTGGCGGCACCTAGCCTGTTCGAGGTGGAACGTATTCTGCTAGAACACATGGCCGAGCTGCACCTGTTCTATGGCCAGGTGATGGGCGTACGCATCGCCCGCAAGCATGTTGGCTGGTACCTCGCAACCTTGCCGGGCGCCAGGGAGTTTCGCGCCCGATTCAACCGCTTGGAAAGTACGGACGCACAGTGCACCACCGTTCGCGAGTTCTTCGGCGAACGGCATAACGATGGAGACGGGGTGGCCGCATGACGATGTTGACCGACACTTTTGGAACTGGAATGGCGCCCGTGAGCGACAGCACAAGCTTGAAGCAGCACCTCAATACGCCAAGCGAAGAAGGGCAGACTCTGCGCGGCAGTGTCGAGAAAGCACTGCACAACTATTTCGCCCACCTCGAGGGCGCGGACGTCACCGACGTCTACAACCTGGTGCTCAGCGAAGTGGAAGCGCCACTGCTGGAAACCGTGATGAATTACGTCAAGGGCAACCAGACCAAGGCCTCCGAACTGCTCGGCCTGAATCGCGGCACCCTGCGCAAGAAACTCAAGCAGTACGATCTTCTCTAAGTGATGAGCTGCAAGCCGCAAGCCTCAAGCGGGAGTGATCTTCTCTTGCAGCGTGCAACTTGTAGCTTGCAGCTAAACCCGTGATGGAATCGTTATGACCGACCAAAGCATCCGCCTCCCCGTTCGCCGCGCCCTGATCAGTGTTTCCGACAAGACCGGCATCCTCGAATTCGCCCGCGAGCTCGTCGCGCTGAACGTGGAAATCCTCTCCACCGGTGGCACCTACAAGCTGCTCAAGGACAATGGCGTGGCCGCAGTGGAAGTCGCCGACTACACCGGCTTTCCGGAAATGATGGACGGCCGGGTCAAGACCCTGCACCCGAAGATCCATGGCGGCATCCTCGGCCGTCGCGCCCTCGACGGTGCGGTGATGGAGCAGCATGGGATCAAGCCGATCGACCTGGTCGCGGTCAACCTCTATCCCTTCGAAGCCACGGTCGCCAAGCCCGACTGCGACCTCGCCGACGCCATCGAGAACATCGATATCGGCGGCCCGACCATGGTTCGCTCCGCGGCGAAGAACCACAAAGACGTGACCATCGTGGTCAACGCCAGCGACTACGCCAACGTGCTCGACAGCCTGAAAGCCGGCGGCCTGACCTACGCCCAGCGCTTCGATCTGGCCTTGAAAGCCTTCGAGCACACCAGTGCCTACGACGGCATGATCGCCAACTACCTGGGTACCATCGACCAGCACGCCGAGACCCTTGCTACCTCCGCCCGTGGCACCTTCCCACGCACCTTCAACAGCCAGTTCATCAAGGCTCAGGAAATGCGCTACGGCGAGAACCCGCACCAGAGCGCGGCCTTCTACGTGGAAGCGAAGAAGGGCGAAGCCAGCATCTCCACCGCCGTGCAGCTGCAAGGCAAGGAGCTGTCGTTCAACAACGTCGCCGACACCGACGCCGCCCTCGAATGCGTGAAGAGCTTCGTCAAGCCGGCCTGCGTTATCGTCAAGCACGCCAACCCTTGCGGCGTGGCCGTGGCCCTGGACAGCGAGGGCGGCATCCGCCAGGCCTACGAGCTGGCCTATGCCACCGACACCGAATCGGCATTCGGCGGCATCATCGCCTTCAACCGCGAACTGGATGGCGCCACCGCCCAGGCCATCGTCGAGCGTCAATTCGTCGAAGTCATCATCGCGCCGAAGATCAGCGCCGAGGCCCGCGCCGTGGTCGCCGCCAAGGCCAACGTGCGTCTGCTCGAATGCGGCGAGTGGCCGGCCGAACGCGCACCGGGCTGGGACTTCAAGCGGGTCAACGGTGGCCTGCTGGTGCAGAGCCGCGACATCGGCATGATTGCTGCCTCCGACCTGAAGATCGTCACCCAGCGCGCCCCGAGCGAGCAGGAAATCCACGACCTGATCTTCGCCTGGAAAGTGGCCAAGTTCGTCAAATCCAACGCCATCGTTTACGCCAAGAATCGCCAGACCATCGGCGTCGGCGCCGGCCAGATGAGCCGCGTCAACTCCGCGCGCATCGCCGCGATCAAGGCCGAGCATGCCGGCCTGCAAGTGGCCGGTTCGGTGATGGCGTCCGACGCCTTCTTCCCGTTCCGCGATGGCCTGGACAACGCCGCCGCCAACGGCATCACTGCGGTGATCCAGCCGGGTGGCTCGATGCGCGATGCGGAAGTCATCGCCGCCGCAGACGAAGCGGGAATAGCCATGGTGTTCACCTCTATGCGCCACTTCCGCCACTGACGGCCGCACTGAAACCGGCATCTGCTGCGTTGCCCAGAGTTCCGCCAATGCTCATTGCCACCAGGCAACTCCGCTTGGCGAAACCCTGGGCGCCTTGCATCTACCGGCTTCATCGCGACCTCGTAAAGGGTCGCAGCTTTTTCTAGGTTGGGTGGAGCGAAGCGATACCCAACACCGCTTTCGTAGGGTGGATAGCGCTTTTTCTATCCACCAAACGGGCCGCAGGCCCGCCTCCTGAAGGAGAACCCCATGAACGTACTGATCATCGGCAGCGGCGGGCGCGAGCACGCGCTGGCCTGGAAAGTCGCGCAAGACCCGCGCGTCGCCAAAGTCTTCGTCGCCCCGGGCAATGCCGGCACCGCCACCGAAGCCAAGTGCGAGAACGTCGCCATCGACGTGCTGGCCCTGGAGCAACTCGCCGATTTCGCCGAGAAGAATGTGCAACTGACCATCGTCGGCCCGGAAGCGCCGCTGGTGAAAGGCGTGGTCGATTTGTTCCGCGCGCGCCAGCTGGATATCTTCGGCCCGAGCGCCGGCGCGGCGCAGCTGGAAGGCTCGAAAGCCTTTACCAAGGACTTCCTCGCCCGCCACAACATCCCCACCGCCGATTACCAGAACTTCAGCGAAATCGAGCCGGCCCTGGCCTACCTGCAAAAGGTCGGCGCGCCGATCGTGATCAAGGCCGATGGTCTGGCCGCGGGCAAAGGCGTGATAGTCGCCATGACCCTCGCTGAAGCCGAGGATGCAGTGCGCGATATGCTCGCCGGTAATGCCTTCGGCGAAGCCGGTTCGCGGGTGGTGATCGAGGAGTTTCTCGACGGCGAGGAAGCCAGCTTCATCGTCATGGTCGACGGCAAGAACGTCTTGCCGATGGCCACCAGCCAGGACCACAAGCGCGTCGGCGACGGCGACAGCGGCCCCAATACCGGCGGCATGGGCGCCTACTCGCCGGCCCCGGTGGTCACCACCGAAGTGCACCAGCGGGTGATGGACGAGGTGATCTACCCCACCGTCAACGGCATGGCCAGCGAAGGCAACGTCTACACCGGCTTCCTCTA
>NZ_JBFIIG010000254.1:0-4829 GCF_041601375.1 Pseudomonas sp.
CGCCATGTCGCTCGGGGCCAAGCCGATTCCGGCCTTCGCCCGGATCTACTTCCCGATGACCCTGCCGGGCCTGAGTGCCGGCGCCCTGCTGGTGTTCATCATTTCCGTGGGCTACTACATCACCCCGGCGCTGGTCGGCGGCACCGACGGACAGATGATCAGCAACATCATCGCCTTCCATATGCAGCGCTCGAACAACTGGGAACTGGCCGCCGCGCTGGGCTCCTTGCTGCTCGGCCTGATTCTCCTGCTGTACTGGCTGTACGACCGTTTCGTCGGCGCCAGCAACATCAAATTGGGATAAAGGGTCTGTTCCTGCTTCATTCGCGGCTGCGCCGGAGCCAGTTTTTGCGCGGAGCAAGGCATGAGGAGAGAAGTTTGGCATTCCAAATGAACGACGAGTAACGCAGCACCGCGCAAAAACTGGCCCGGCCCTCCGGGTTGCGCGGCAAATGGTGCCATGCGGCGTTGCGGGACTTGGCAAGGGAACACCATTGCCGGCGTCCCGCGCCTAGCCTGGCACCATTTGGCGCAGCAACGCAGCTCACGAACGAAACAGGAACAGACCCTACATGAAAATCCCCAGCTACTTTGGCTTCTGGCACCACTTCGGCACCTGGCTATTGAAAACCAGCTCCTGGCTGGTGCTGCTGTTCCTGATCATGCCGATCCTGGTGATCATCCCGCTGTCGTTCAACGTCGAGCCGTTCTTCAGCTTTACCGAAGGCATGCTCACCCTGCAGGCGGAGGCTTACTCGCTGCGCTGGTACGAGGAAATCTTCAACGACCCGAAATGGATCCTGGCGATCCAGAACAGCTTCCTGATCGGCATCTTCGCCACCCTGCTCGCCACCGTGCTGGGCACCTGCGCCGCCGTCGGCCTGGCCCGCGACGACATGCCCTACCGGCGCTTCATCACCGCCCTGCTGCTGTCGCCGATGATCGTGCCGCTGATCATCACCGCCGCGGGGATGTTCTTCTTCTATTCCAACCTGGGCCTGGCCGGCACGTACCTGGGGGTGATCCTGGCCCACGCCGCCCTGGGCACGCCCTTCGTGATCATCACCGTGACCGCGACCCTGACCGGCTTCGACTACAGCCTGGCGCGCGCGGCGCTGAACCTCGGCGCCACGCCGCTGCGGGTGTTCTTCGACATCATCATGCCGCTGATCCGTCCCGGGGTGATTTCCGGCGCGCTGTTCGCCTTCATCACCTCGTTCGACGAGGTGGTGGTGATCCTGTTCATGGCCGGCCCGCAGCAACGCACCATTCCCCGGCAGATGTTCTCGGGGCTGCGCGAGCAGATCAACCCGAGCATCCTGGCCATCGCCACCCTGCTGATCCTGGTGTCCATCGCCCTGCTGGTCACCCTCGAACTGCTGCGCCGGCGTTCCGAGCGCCTGCGCGGCGTCGAACTGATCGAATAACCCGCTCACACGTCAGTTAACTGAGCGCTCAGCGCTTTAACTAAGCGTTCCGCGCTTTCGCCGCCACACCGCCTGGGCTTAGAATCGTCCCTTTGCTGCCGCACCCAGGCGGACGTGTACCAGGCCGAGCCAGCGCAGACCCCGCGCCAACCTCCGCCCCAGCCCTGCAATCGGTCACTTCCGTTTGCCTTGGGCCTGAACCCGGCTCAACATACGCCCCAACAGCCCGTTGCGCGCACGCGGCCCTCGCCCAGGCGACTGCCACCGAATGCGTGACCTGAACAGCCTTTGCAGGACTTATCGCCATGCCCGACTACCGCTCGAAAACCTCCACCCACGGCCGCAACATGGCCGGCGCCCGCGCCCTGTGGCGCGCCACCGGGATGAAAGACGAGGACTTCAAGAAGCCGATCATCGCCATCGCCAACTCCTTCACCCAGTTCGTGCCCGGCCACGTGCACCTGAAGGACATGGGTCAACTGGTCGCCCGCGAGATCGAACGCGCCGGCGGCGTAGCCAAGGAGTTCAACACCATCGCGGTCGACGACGGCATCGCCATGGGTCACGACGGCATGCTCTATTCGCTGCCCTCGCGCGAGATCATCGCCGACTCGGTCGAGTACATGGTCAACGCCCACTGCGCCGACGCCATCGTCTGCATCAGCAACTGCGACAAGATCACCCCCGGCATGCTGATGGCCGCCCTGCGCCTGAACATCCCGGCGATCTTCGTCTCCGGCGGGCCGATGGAAGCCGGCAAGACCAAGCTGGCCAGCCACGGCCTGGACCTGGTCGACGCCATGGTCATCGCCGCCGACGATTCGGCCAGCGACGAGACGGTCGCCGAATACGAGCGCAGCGCCTGCCCGACCTGCGGCAGTTGCTCCGGCATGTTCACCGCCAACTCGATGAACTGCCTGATGGAAGCCCTGGGCCTGGCCCTGCCGGGCAACGGTTCGACCCTGGCCACCCACAGCGACCGCGAACAGCTGTTCCTGCAGGCCGGGCGCACCGCGGTGGAACTGTGCAAACGCTATTACCAGGACAACGACGACTCGGTGCTGCCGCGCAACGTCGCCAACTTCAAGGCGTTCGAAAACGCCATGAGCCTGGACATCGCCATGGGCGGCTCGACCAACACCATCCTGCACCTGCTGGCCGCCGCCCAGGAAGCCGAGATCGACTTCGACCTGCGCGATATCGATCGCCTGTCACGCAAGGTGCCGCAGCTGTGCAAGGTCGCGCCGAACATCCAGAAATACCATATGGAAGACGTCCATCGCGCCGGCGGCATCTTCAGCATACTCGGTTCCCTGGCCCGCGGCGGCCTGCTGCACACCGACCTGCCGACCGTACACAGCACAAGCATGAGCGAAGCCATCGCCAAGTGGGACATCACCCAGACTGACGACGAAGCCGTGCACACCTTCTTCCGCGCCGGCCCGGCCGGCATTCCGACCCAGACTGCGTTCAGCCAGAGCACCCGCTGGGACACGGTCGACGACGACCGCGAGAACGGCTGCATCCGCAGCGTCGAGCACGCTTATTCTCAGGAAGGTGGGCTCGCGGTGCTCTACGGCAACATCGCCCTCGACGGTTGCGTGGTGAAGACCGCGGGCGTGGATGAGTCCATCCATATCTTCGAAGGCAACGCCAAGATCTTCGAGAGCCAGGACAGCGCCGTACGTGGCATCCTCAATGACGAAGTGCAGGCAGGCGATATCGTCATCATCCGCTACGAAGGCCCGAAAGGCGGCCCGGGCATGCAGGAAATGCTCTATCCGACCTCGTATTTGAAGTCCAAGGGGCTGGGCAAGGCCTGCGCCCTGCTCACCGACGGCCGCTTCTCCGGCGGCACCTCGGGCCTGTCGATCGGCCACGCCTCGCCGGAAGCCGCCGCGGGCGGCGCCATCGGCCTGGTGCGCGAAGGCGACAAGATCCTGATCAACATCCACGAGCGCTCGATCAACCTGCTGCTCAGCGACGAAGAAATCGCCCACCGTCGCCACGAACAGGACAAGAAAGGCTGGAAGCCGGTGGAGCAACGCCCACGCAAGGTCACCACCGCGCTCAAGGCCTACGCCCTGCTCGCCACCAGCGCCGACAAGGGCGCGGTACGCGACAAGGCGCTGCTGGAAAAGCTGGTGCCCTAAGCACCGCGCACCACAGAAGCCCGGCCTTGCGCCGGGCTTTTGCGCGCGATCTGTAAGAGCGGTCGCCCCGTCTTCGACGCCGCGCTGTCGCGCAGCAAACGGGGTGCTCGGGCCCCTGCCGTAGAAGCGACCGGGCGGCGTTCCGTTCGTAGGGCGGCTTCGGAGCGCAGCGACAACCCGCCAGCTTTTGTGCCGCGCCGGTGAACCCATGGTGCACTGCCTGCGGCGAGTGACACCCTACGGATTGTGGACTACCCCAGATCGGGCGGATTGCTCGAGATCGGGCGGCGCGCCTACAGAAAACGCAATAACCCATAAAATCAATGACCTACGGGTTATTTGATAAGAGTTTGCTCGCCGCCTTCGACGGAGCGCTGTCGCGCAGCAAACTGTGTAGGAGCCAGGGGAACGCCTCGTACTTGCTGGCAATCCGCCGGATCGAGGAACAGCATCCACTGGACGTCGGCGCGCGCTATACAGACAGCGAAAAAACGCTAGAAGGGGGAGGACAGCATGAAAATCGGCCTGATCTCCGACACCCACGGCCTGCTGCGCCCCGAGGCGCTGGCGGCGCTGCAGGGCTGCGACCACCTGATCCATGCCGGCGATATCGGCAAACCGGAAATCCTCGCCCAACTGCAGGCCATCGCCCCGCTCTCGGCGGTGCGCGGCAACAACGACCAGGGCGCCTGGGCCGAAGACCTGCCCGAACGCCTGGTGGTGAAGTTCGGCCGCACCGCCTTCTACGTGCTGCACGACCTGGCCGAGCTGGACATCGACCCACAGGCGCAAGGAATCGCCGTGGTGGTCGCCGGCCATTCCCACAAGCCGCGCCTGGAACAACGCCACGGCGTGTTCTACATCAACCCCGGCAGCGCCGGCCCGCGGCGCTTCAGCCTGCCCATCGGCCTGGGCTTCGTGCATCTGGATCAGGGCCGACTGCGACCGGAGCTGATCGAGTTGACGCCCTGAGCCGTCCGACGCGCTGCTCCCAACGGGTATCGCCGCGTCAGCTCACGCCCATATAACGCCCGGCGCGGTGGTTGATCGCCAGCACCAGGTTCAATGCCAGCGCGCCGAGGATCGACAGCGCAACCTTGTCCAGCGACACGATGAACACCGCCGCCAGCACTATCGCCACATCGATGCCCATCTGCACCTTGCCGGCGCGCAGGCCGAGACGCTCCTGCAGGTACAGCGCGAGGATATTCACCCCGCCCAGGCTGGCGCGATGGCGGAACAGCATCAA
>NZ_JBFIIG010000255.1:0-4807 GCF_041601375.1 Pseudomonas sp.
GACCTGACCCGGGAGCATGGCAAGCGCGTGCCGCTGGCAATCAAGATCGCCCCGGACATGAGCGACGAAGAAACCGTCGAGGTGGCTAAGGCGCTGCTCGAGGCCGGCATGGATGCGGTGATTGCCACCAACACCACCCTGAGCCGGGAAGGCGTCCAGGGCCTGGAATTCGGCGACGAGGCCGGCGGTCTGTCTGGTGCGCCGGTACGCGACAAGAGTACTCATATCGTCAAGGTCCTGGCCGCAGAGCTGGCAGGGCGTTTGCCGATCATCGCCGTCGGCGGCATCACCGAAGGCAAGCACGCCGGCGAGAAAATCGCCGCCGGGGCAAGCCTGGTACAGATTTATTCCGGGTTCATTTACAAGGGCCCGGCATTGATCCGCGAAGCGGTGGATGCGATTGCCGGCTTGCCGCGCAAGGGTGGTGCGGCAGACAAAAGATTGCAGGAGCAGCCGAGCGGCGTTGCGCTCTAGCGCTTCTGCTGTGCGGCGAAGAATTCGCGGCTAAAGCCGCTTCTACGCCGACCTCAGGGGGGATTTGTGGGTAGGTTTGCCAGGGCAGGCAATAAAAAAGGGCTCCCTGAGGGAGCCCCTGGGCTCTCGCCCGCCGCCCGGATGGGGCGTGCTCGATGAAGTCGGTGGGTTCCTTGAGTCAGTTAGCCGACAGCGTGAAGTTCGTTAAGTCGATGGATTCCGGCGGTGCCGGTCAGTCCGTCCCAGTTGTCCCCGCGACCTTCGCGCCAGCCGTTTAACCAGGCTTGACGGACAGAAGGAAGGGTAAAAGGACACATTTCGCGAGATTTGCCATGGATGCCGTATTGGTAGCCGCGCAAAAAAGCTCTTTCTAACGGATCACGCTTAAGTCTTCTCATAGGGTGTTTCCCTCAATGTTGACTGTTTATGTCCCTTAGACCTCGGTGACCTCGTCGTCGCGAGGTCTGGCAGAAAGATCTGCCAGGGGAGAAAGCCGCTGCCGGCGTGGCGGTTCTGCCCCGTGCCCTCGTCGTTGCAACGAAGGCCTGGGTAGATTTCTATCGAATGCGTGGGTGCCTGGGAATGATCGTTTTGTCATAAGGAGGTAATAGTTTTGCCGCTCAAGCCATAAGGCGACACGCAAAAGGTTCTGTTTCTAGGGATCACCACCGATGGCGCGGGCGTTTGCAGCGTGCATGCTGGTGTTTCGCCACTGCGAATTAATCGCGGTTGTATGCTCTGATTATTCCGATGAAGGGTCGCCTTGCGACGTTTTGTCACTTATTTTGGCCGTGTTGACTCGTTCACCTGCCGTTTACTGCCTTAGGCACTGGATATTCCCATGTCGGATCGTTACGAACTCTTTCTCACCTGCCCCAAGGGCCTGGAAGGCTTGCTGCTCGAAGAAGCCGGCAACCTGGGGCTCGAGGAGGCGCGCGAGCATACGTCCGCCATTCGGGGCCTTGCCGATATGGAGACGGCTTATCGCCTGTGCCTGTGGTCACGCCTGGCGAACCGGGTATTGCTGGTGCTCAAGCGCTTCCCGATCCAGGACGCCGAAAGCCTGTACGAAGGCGTGCTGGAGGTCGACTGGTTCGAGCACCTGGAGCCCGACGGCAGCCTGGCGGTGGAGTTCAGCGGTAATGGTTCGGGCATCGACAACACCCACTTCGGGGCGTTGAAGGTCAAGGACGCGATCGTCGACAAACTGCGGCAGAAGGACGGCACCCGGCCGTCGATCGACAAGCTCAACCCGGACATGCGCGTGCACCTGCGCCTGGATCGCGGCGAAGCGATTCTGTCCCTCGACCTGTCCGGGCACAGCCTGCACCAGCGCGGTTACCGCTTGCAGCAGGGCGCCGCGCCGCTCAAGGAAAACCTCGCCGCCGCGGTGCTGCTGCGTGCCGGCTGGCCGCGTATCGCTGCCGAGGGCGGCGCCCTGGCCGACCCCATGTGCGGGGTCGGCACCTTCCTGGTGGAAGCGGCGATGATCGCCGCCGATATTGCGCCGAACCTCAATCGCGAGCAGTGGGGCTTCAGCCACTGGTTGGGCCATGTGCCGGCCTTGTGGAAGAAGCTGCATGCCGAAGCCGAGCAGCGGGCTACCGAAGGGCTGGCCAAGCCGCCGTTGTGGATTCGCGGTTACGAGGCCGATCCGCGGCTGATTCAGCCGGCGCGCAACAATATCGAGCGGGCCGGGCTGAGCCACTGGATCAAGGTCTATCAGGGCGAGGTGGCGACCTTCGAGCCGCGCCCGGACCAGAACCAGAAGGGCCTGGTGATCTGCAACCCGCCCTATGGCGAGCGCTTGGGCGACGAAGCCAGCCTGCTGTATCTCTACCAGAACCTCGGCGAACGCCTGCGCCAGGCCTGCATGGGTTGGGAGGCGGCGGTGTTCACCGGCGCCCCGGACCTGGGCAAGCGCATGGGCATTCGCAGCCACAAGCAATACGCCTTCTGGAACGGCGCCTTGCCGTGCAAGTTGCTGCTGATCAAGGTGCAGCCCGAGCAGTTCGTCACCGGCGAGCGGCGTACCCCAGAGCAGCGCGAACGCGAGCGCGAGCAGGCCGAAGCCGACAAGGCGCCGCTGGAGCCGCAAGAGCGTCAGTACAACAAGAACGGCAATCCGCTCAAGCCGGCGCCGGCCCCTGTAGTCGAGCAGGCGCGCTTGAGCGAAGGCGGGCAGATGTTCGCCAATCGTCTGCAAAAGAACCTGAAGCAGCTGGGTAAATGGGCGCGTAAGGAAGGCGTCGAATGTTACCGCCTGTACGACGCCGACATGCCGGAATATGCCCTGGCCATCGACCTCTATGAAGACTGGGTGCATGTGCAGGAATACGCCGCGCCTAAATCCATCGACCCGGAGAAGGCCCAGGCGCGTCTGTTCGATGCCCTGGCGGCAATTCCCCAGGCGTTGAACGTCGACAAGAACAAGGTGATCATCAAGCGCCGCGAGCGCCAGAGCGGCAGCAAGCAGTATCAACGGCAGAGCGCCCAGGGCCAGTTCATGGAGGTCGGCGAAGGCGGGGTGAAGCTGCTGGTCAACCTCACCGACTACCTGGATACCGGCCTGTTTCTCGACCACCGCCCGTTGCGCCTGCGCATCCAGCGTGAGGCCGCCGGCAAGCGCTTCCTCAACCTGTATTGCTACACCGCCACCGCGAGCGTACATGCGGCCAAGGGCGGTGCGCGCAGCACCACCAGCGTGGATTTGTCGAAGACCTACCTGGATTGGGCGCGGCGCAACCTGTCGCTCAATGGCTTCTCGGACAAGAACAAGCTGGAGCAGGCCGATGTGATGAGCTGGCTGGAGGAGGATCGCGGCGAGTACGAGCTGATCTTCATCGATCCGCCGACCTTCTCCAATTCCAAGCGCATGGAAGGGATATTCGATATCCAGCGTGACCACGTGCAACTGCTCGACCTGGCCATGGCACGCCTGGCGCCGGGCGGCGTGCTGTATTTCTCCAACAACTTCCGCAAGTTCCAACTCGATGAGGGGCTGGCGGCACGTTACGGGGTGGAGGAAATCAGTGCCGCGACCCTGGATCCGGATTTCGCCCGCAACCCGAAGATCCACCGCGCCTGGCGGTTGACCGCGCAAGGCTGAGGGCGGGTGAAAACCCTCGCCTGCTGCGGGCGTCTTGACGTGACGCAGTAGGCGCCGACCCATTACCTCGAGCGGTCCGCGATCCCTAGGGTCACTCGCCACAGGCAGTGCAGCATTGGTTCACCGGCGCGGCACAGAGCTGGCGGGTTGTCGCTGCGCTCCGAAGCCGCCCTGCCTCCGAACGGAACGCCGCCGCCCGGACGGCTCTACGCCCCAGGTTCCAAGCCAGAATCGCATCACGCCTGAACAGGCTAATGCCCTCGTCACTCGCCGAGCGCTTGCAGCCACTCCTTGGGCACATCGCGTTTCAGCGCCAGCTGGCATTGCTGGCTTTGCGGATCGAAGACGATGACCGCTTCGCCATTGTCGAGCGCGCGGCGCACCCGTTGCACGCGGGTTTGCAGTGGGGTTTCGTCGCCGTTGTCGGTGCCCTCGCGGGTGACGAAGTCCTCGATCAGGTGGGTGAGGGTGTCGGTTTCGAGCAGGGGCGCGGGGATCAGCACGGTTTGTTTCTCCAGAACACAACGGCGATGCTAACGCGCCCTGGGCGTGCTGGCCATGCCCGTATCTTGCCGTCAGTCGCCGCGCAGTGTCGGGTGGCTGCTCAGGTTCAGACTGTCTTCCCTGTAGGGCGCGCCGTGCGGCGCGCAACGTCGCCCCGGGCGTTGCTGTGCGAGTACGCCCTGGGGGCGGCCTTATGTGCCTGGCGTGGTTTGTTCGAGCAGATAACGCTCCAGGGTGGCATAGAGTTGGGCGCTGTTCAGTGGTTTGCCGAGCAGGTCGTCCATGCCGACGTCGAGGCCATGCTGGCGGTGTTCGTCGAGGGTGTGCGCGGTCAGGGCGACTATGGGCACCGCCGCCAGCTTTTGTTGCCGCTCCATCTGGCGGATTTTCTCGGTCGCTTCGAAACCGTCCATGACCGGCATTTCACAGTCCATCAGGATCAGTTGTATCGCCGCCGGGTCGCGTTGGTATTCGTTGGCTGCGGCCAGTCCATTGGTGACCAGGCGTACGCTATAGCCACGTTTCTTCAGGAAGCCTTGCACCACCAACTGGTTAACCGGGTTGTCTTCGGCGACCAGAATGCACGGGGCTGCTGCCTCCTGGTCGGGGGAGGCTTCCCGCTGCAGGCCGCGCACGGCGGCGCGGGGGTCTGCATAGAGCTCGGCTAGGGTGTCGCGCAAGGCGCTGACTGTTAGCGGTTGCGCCAGGCTGAGCAGGCGC
>NZ_JBFIIG010000256.1:0-4793 GCF_041601375.1 Pseudomonas sp.
GTTCGCCGCGCAACCCGTGCAGAGCGCGGCGGCGCCGAAAAGCCCTGCGCGCCCGCAAAAACCGCTGAAAGCCGAGACCGAGGTGCACTGCATCTACATCCTCGAGGACGAGGTCAGCATCGGCGAGAACATGCGCCTGACGCTGAGCAACTTCGGCTACCACGCCGAGCATTTCAGCCGCATCGCCGACTTCGACGCGGCGCTGCAGCGGCGCCTGCCGGATGCGCTGATCATCGACGTCAACCTCGGCGATACCGCACAAACCGGCCTGAGCTACGCCGCTGCCCTGCAACAGCGCCTGGAGCAACCGCTGCCGCTGCTGGTGATCACTACCGAGGACGACTTCGCCACCCACCTGCAAGCGGTGCGCATCGGCGCCATGGGTTACTTCACCAAACCGGTCGACATTCCCCAGCTGGAAAACCGTCTGGAGCGCTGCTTCGCCCAGCAACAGGGCGAGCCCTACCGGGTGCTGATCGTCGACGACGACCACGACCTGGCCAGCCGCTACAGCCTGATCCTGCGCGGCGCCAACATGCTGGTCGAAGTGCTCGACACACCGTCGGAGATCTTCGCCGCCATGAGCCGTTTCAACCCGGAGGTGGTGCTGCTCGACGTCAACATGCCGGACTGCACCGGCCCCGAGCTGGCGCAGATCATCCGCTTCAACGACGATTGGCTGCGGGTGCCGATCATCTACCTGTCGGCGGAGACCGACATCACTCGGCAGATGAATGCCCTGATCAAGGCAGGCGACGACTTCGTCAGCAAGCCCATCGCCGACAACGCCCTGGTCACCACCGTGTTTTCCCGCGCCCAGCGCGCCCGCCTGTTGAGCATCGCCCTGTCACGCGACAGCCTGACCGGCCTGCTCAAGCATGCCGACATCAAGGAGCAGGTCGGCATCGAGCTGGAGCGCGCGCAACGCAGCGGCAAACCGGCCAGCGTGGCGATGCTCGACATCGACTTCTTCAAGCAGGTCAACGATAGCCATGGCCACGTCGCCGGCGACAACGTGATTCGCGCCCTGGCCAACTTGCTGCGCCAGCGCCTGCGCCGGGTCGACAGCCTGGGCCGCTATGGTGGCGAAGAGTTTCTCGTGGTGCTGCCCGACTGCCCGGCCGACCAGGCCCTGCGGGTGCTCGACGAAATACGTCAACGCTTTGCCGAGCTGCACTTCATCGCCAGCGACAGCGAGTTCACGGTCACCCTGAGCGCCGGTATCGCCTCGACCGAAGCAGGCGCAAAGGATGCCGGCGAACTGCTGGAGCGAGCCGACCGCGCCCTCTATGTGGCCAAGCACGGCGGCCGCAACCAGGTCAGTCAATCCTGACCGGGTAGCCCGCCGAGACGACGCAGGCGTCATTATGCCCGCAGCCCCCCTTGGGCCTGCTCAATAGCAGTCATGGGCACCCTGCTGTCGGTGTGCGCCTTGGCCTCGTGAAATAAATAGTGTATTTTTCATGAAATTATATCTTATTAATTTCATTAGGCGCGCCGTGTTCAAACAATCCGCCCAGCATGTCGCCAGTTACTACGCACGTACCTATCCTGGCCCGCTTGCCTTGCGGCCAACCCTGCACGACCGGCTGAACTGCGATGTACTGATCGTCGGCGCCGGCTTCAGCGGCCTGCACACGGCCTTGCGCCTGGCCCTGGCCGGCAAGCGGGTGATCCTGCTGGAAGCCAGCCGGGTGGCCTGGGCCGCCTCCGGGCGCAATGGCGGCCAGGCGCTGCTCGGCTGGTCCTGCGACATGCCGCCGCTGGAGCAGGCCCTCGGCCAGGAACGCACCCGCCGCCTGTGGGACAGCATGCGCTGGGCCGCCGCGGAGCTGCGCGAACTGCCCGGGCGGCATGGCTTCGACGTCGACTATCGGGTCGGCAGCCTGTGGGCCGCCGTGCAACAGCGACGCATCGCGCAACTGCGGGAGGCGCAACGCGACGCGGTGGAGAAGTGGGGCTACGAACACCTGCGTTTTATAGGCCGCGAGGAACTGCCCGAGTGGATCGCCAGCCCGCGCTACCTGGCCGCACTCTACGACCCCGAGGCCGCCCACCTCAACCCGCTGAAACTGGCCCAGGGCCTGGCCAGCGCCATCGAGCAGGCCGGCGGGCAGATCTTCGAACAGAGCCAGGTGCTGGAGTATCACGAAACCAGCGCAGGCTTCGTCGCCCGCACCGCCCAGGGCGAAGTGCGCAGCGATGTACTGGTACTGGCCTGCAACGCCTACATCGATGGCCTGGATCGCCAACTGGCCAGCCGCCTGCTGCCGGTCGGCTCTTACCAGGTCGCCACGGCGGTGCTCGACCCCGAGCTGGCGCGCTCGCTGCTGCCGCGCAACAGCTGCGTGATCGACAACCAGTTCGTTCCCGACTACTTCCGCCTGACCCCGGACCAGCGCCTGCTGTTCGGCGGCGGCTGCACCTACCTGGGCGGCATCCCCAAGGACGTCGCTGGCGCCACCCGGCCCTATCTGGAGCGGGCATTCCCGCAACTGCGCGGGGTCGAACTGGAATTCGCCTGGGGCGGGCATATCGACGTCAGCATGAAACGCACCCCGGATATCGGCCGCCAGGGCCAGCGCTACTGGCTGCAAGGCTTCTCCGGCCACGGCGTGCTGCCGACCCTGGCCGGCGCCCGTGCGGTGAGCGAGGCGATCCTCGGCGACGCGGAACTGCTGGGGCTGTACCAGGCCATTGGCAACCCGCGCTTCCCCGGCGGTACGCTACTGGCTGCGCCGCTGGAAGCCGCTGGCAAGGCCTGGTACCGGCTGCGCGATATCGTCTCATATCCGTAGGCTGGAAAACCGCGAAGCGTTTTCCGGCAACGGCCGGTGGATGAAAAAAGCGCCATCCACCCTACAACAGCCTCACAGGAACTCACATGGACATGCAGGACGAAATCGAAGGTCTGGCGATACTGATTCGCGACCTGCGCAAGCACAAGAACCTCACCCTCGGCGAGCTGGCCGAGCGCATCGGCCGCTCGGTGGGCTTCCTCTCCCAGGTCGAACGCGGCCTGTCGCGTCCGACCGTGGCCGACCTTACCGCGATCAGCGAAACCCTGGGCGTGCCAACCACCTATTTCTACAGCCTGAGCAAACCGCGCGCACTGCCCTGGGTGACCCGCCCCGGCGAGCGGCGCACGCTCTACTACGCCGGCGGCATCACCGACGTGCTGGTGTCGCCGCGCATGTCGGCCGGTTTCTCCATGCTCGAAAGCCACCTGGCGCCCGGCGCCAGCAGCGGCGAAGGCCACCTGGACGACAGCTCCGAGCAGGGCGGTTTCGTCCTCGAGGGCGAGCTGAGCATCTGGCTGGGCGACGACCCGCAAGCCGTGACCCTGGGCCCCAACGACAGCTTTCAATTGCCGCCGCACAGTCAATTCCGTTACGCCAACCTCACCGAGCAACCCACTCGGGTGCTCTGGGTGTTCAGATGATTCAGCCAAAACCTACTGCGCTCGACCATGCTGCGTTGAAAGCAGGCTCGGACTGCTCATGTACCACTTGTACACTCCGCGTCCTCGCCTGCTTTCGCCTTGCCTGTCCTTCGCTCGCTACGGTTTTGATCTGATCACGCCCAGCATTTATGAAGATCAAGGACAAGAACATGAGAATCTCAACACCCGACCTGCTCAGCGAAGTACGCGCCTTTCGCGCCCAATACCCGGCGGTGCGCTACGTCGACCTGATCGGCCTGGACATCCCCGGGCACTTCTACGGCAAGCGCTATCCCGTCGAGATGCTGGAAAAGGTCGCCGCCGGCAGCCCGCTGAAGATCCCGCAGAACTGCGTGCTGCTCGGCGTCCAGGGCGGCCTGTACCCGATCGGCGACTACTGCTTCAACGACGGCGACCCGGACGCGCCGCGCCGCCTGATCCCCGGCACGCTCAAGCCGGTGCGCTGGGAAAGCCAACCGCTGGGGCAGATGCTGATCAGCTCCGACGGCACCGCCGCGCCCATCGAGTTCGAGCCGCGCGAGGTGCTCGCCCGCGTGCTCAAGCGCCTGGAAGCACGCGGCATCCGCCCGGTGGTGGCCTTCGAACTGGAGTTCTACCTGTTTGACCGCGCGCTCAAGGACGGCCTGCCGCAATTCCCCCGCGACCCACTGTGTGGCGATGCCGACGACCAGCCGAACATGCACATCGAACGCCTGTCGCGCTTCTCCGACGTGCTCCACGAGATCGTCGAGGCGGCCAACGAACAGGGGGTCGACGCCAACGTGATCACCGCCGAACTCGGTCCCGGCCAGTTCGAGATCAACTTCGGCCACTGCGACGACGGCCTGCGCGCCGCCGACTGGGCCGCCCTGTTCTGCCGCAGCACCCGTGGCGTGGCACTCAAGCACGGCCAGCGCGCCAGCTTCATGAGCAAGCCCTACCTGCAGGCGCCGGGCAGCGGCATGCACGTGCATGTCAGTCTGTACGACGCGGCCGGCAACAACCTGCTGGCGGCGGACGAGCAGCGCCCGCTGCGCCATGCCGTGGCCGGCTGCCTGGAACTGCTGCCGCACTGCATGCCGATCTTCGCCGCCAACCACAACGCCTACCGCCGCTACGGCGCCATGGTCAACGCCGCCAGCCGCGCCAGCTGGGGATACGAAGACCGCGACGCGTGCATCCGCATCCCCGAGTCGGACGGCCGCAACCTGCGCATCGAACACCGCCTGGCCGGCGCCGACGCCAATCCTTATCTGGTCTTGGCCGCCATCCTCACCGGCCTGGAGCACGGCCTGGACGCCCAGCGCGAACCCATCGCCCCGCTCAACCAGGACCGCCAGAGCGGCATCGA
>NZ_JBFIIG010000257.1:0-4764 GCF_041601375.1 Pseudomonas sp.
CTGTGCAGGCCGAAACCGTGGCCGTCCTTGCGGGTGGTGAAACCGTGGGCAAAGACCCGGGAGAGGTTTTCCGCCGCGATGCCTTCGCCGTCGTCCTGCACGCGGATTTGCAGGTTGCCCGCCTCCAGCAGGCGCACGCTCAGGGTCAGCGCATGCGCAGGGTTATCCTGGGCCGACAGTGCATGCTTGGCGTTGCTGATCAGGTTGACCAGGATCAGCAGCAGCCGATGCTTGTCCAACAACAGCGGCGGCACTTCGCTGAATTCCTTGATCACCCTGACCCGATGGCGCTGCAGCGCTCCGGCATTCATGCGCAGGGCATCCTCCAGCAAGTCGGTGACCCGCACCGCTTCGAGCATGCTAGATGCGCCGGCATAGGACTGCTGGGTGGCGACTATCTCCTTGATGTGGTCGACGCTCCTGGTCAGGTGCTCGAGTTCTTCGGCAATGCCCTGCTGCTCGGCGGCGAGCGCCTCGACCAGCTGGTTCAGGTAACCCGGCAGCAGCTTGCCCTTGGCGTCGTGGCTGAGGAAGTCGCCCAGGTCGGCGGAATGCTCGTTGATCAGCCGGACTGCCTTGGCCAGCCCTTGCGACTTGGAGTCGCGTACCCGGCGGCTGACCAGGTCGGCCGAGATGTTCACGCTATTGAGCACGTTGCCAACGTTATGCAACACGTTGGTGGCGATCTCGGCCATGCCGGCCTGGCGCGCCGTGGCCACCAGTTCGCTCTGGGTATCGCGCAGTTCGCGGGTGCGCAGCTGCACCTGCAGCTCCAGCTCGTCATGGGACTGCCTCAGCGCGGCTTCGCTGCGCTCGAGCTTGTCGAGGGTGGTGCGGAATGCGCCGATAGCATTGGCCATTGCCTCGAGCACGCCCTTGCCGGCTGGACGGGCTAGGTCTCCCTCCGCAGCGTGGCCCAGCTGCGTCAGGTCGAGAATATGGCCGTCGAGGGTGCGGGTGAGTTGTCGGGTCAGGCGCAGGGTAAACACTAGCGCCGCAATGCCCAGCAGCAAGGCCGCGATACTCAGCCATAGGACTCGCTTGCGGTTCTGGTCCGCGCTCTGGCGAAAACCGGTGCCCAAGTTGTCGCGGGCCTGCGTCTGGAACTCGAGGAACTGCTCGCTGACGCGGATGAAGCTGCTGTTGACGGCAACCAGCTCGCGCAAGGCCAGATCCAGGTTGACCGTCGACAGCTCGATGGCGGAGGTGGCCTGCGCGACATATGCCTGGGTGCCTTCGAGCAATGACTGGTGCAAGGCGGTGGCCGCAAGGTGCTCGTCCTCTCTGAAGGCCGGCTGATCGAGGGTCCGGGCGAACTGCTCGGAGAGGTGGCGCATGACCTCGATTTGCACCTTGGCGCGCTCATAGAGCTGCTCCTCGTCCAGTCGCTCGCGTGCGTCGTGCAGCAGGGCGAACAGCTCCGTATGGTTGCGGGCGAGCGTGGTGGCGACGCTGGCCAGGCTTTCCAGGACCGGCAGGTCCTCGCGCGCCAGATGCTGAAGCAAGGCATTCTGCCGCTCCGACTCCAGCTCGAATGCCAGCACTATCAGGACGGCGCACGCCAGACTCAGCGCAGGCGCGATAAGGAAGCGAATATGCAGGGGCAGCGATTCGATTCGCTGACTGAGCCAATGCATGCGGACGCCCTCGAGGCCGGTGGAGGTCATTTCGCCAGGGTAGCGGACAGCTTCTTCCAGTCATCCGGCAGGACCTTGGCAACCGCAACGAACGCATCGTCACCCTTGGGCTTGAAGACATAGGCCACGCCTTCCGGCTTTGGCCAGATACCGGCGGACTCTTTGAGGTTGGCCGTGTGCGCGATGATCACCGTGTTGCTCGCCGCGGCCGGCGGCGTCGCCAGCATGCGGCGCAGCGCGAGGGTCAGGCGCTCGCGCTCGGCAGCATCCACGTTGAGGGCGAAATACAGGTCGGGATTTACCTGGTAGCGTCCGAATGCCAGTTGCGCGGTTTCCTTGGTGCGGCAGTACGGGCTGGAGATCACTGCACCGACCGGGATGCCCAATGCCGCAATGGCCTTACCAGCTTCCGTCGCCTGCGCCCGGCCCTGTTCGGACAGGTTGCGTTGGGTTTCGCAGCGGGTGAAGTCTGGCTCGAGATCATCCGCAACCTTCTGGTCGGTAGCGCCGTGGCGGAAGTAAATGACATAGCCGCCGGCCCGCAGATCGGGGAGGATCGCCGCCAGGTCGGCAAGCGAGGAGTCATCCGCCGCGGCCAGCGGCAACGGTGACAAGGCAGCCAAGAGCAGGCTCAGCAGCAGTCCCGGCAAGGTGAAACCTGTGTACGAAGCGCGAGGGCAATTCATGGCTGCTTCCTTTTGGTCATGTCTGCGTTAGTGGTTAAACCTGTCGCTGCTTTGCGTAGAAGCGGGCTGCGCCCGGCAGGGATGTCGGCAGTGCGGTCAGCCGCCTGCAACGGCTGCCCCGCGCATGTCTTCATAGATTCCCTGAACAAACCTGTGGCCACTCGACCCATTTACCCTGTCCTCCTGGAATTCCCCATGCTCCAGCCCCCGCAGGGTATCGGGCGTCCGCCTCACGCGCGGCCCTGCGGTGGTTCGAGCGGCAGGGCGGGGGCAAGATCCGCCTCGTCACCCGGTGCCCTCACCTGGATGTGGCCCTGGCGCAGGAGTTTGCCGGCACAGATGCTGTCCACCGCTTCGCTGAAGTAGAACCCTTGCGCCTGGTTCGTCGAGCCAGCCGAGATCAGCAAGGCACGCTGCTCTTGGGTTTCCACGCCTCCGGCAATGATGCCAATGCCCAGCTCGCGGGCGAAGTTGATGATGGCGCGGATGGTCGTTGCGCTCTCTGGATCCTCGCTGGCCGAGTTGATGAAGGATTGTGCGATCTTCAGGTGGTTGACCCGGTAGGTCTTGAGGTAGTCGCACGAGGAGTATTCGGCACCGAAATCGTCGATGGCGATCTTCACCCCGAGTTCTCGCAGCTGCGGCAGCACGTCGTTGCGGGTCCATTTGGTCTGGGCCAGCGTGGCCTCGGTCACGTCGAATTCCAGATCGGCGGGGTCCAGCCCCCACTTGGCGATGGTTTCAGTGACATCGCGAATCAGTTCCTGGCCGCTCTTGATCTGCGCCAGCGAGAGGTTGATCGCGATCAGCGGTGGGGCCATGCCCGCGTCGCGCCACTGGCGCATTTGCCGGCAGGCCTGTTCCAGCACCCAATGTCCGAGCGCCACTATGCTGCCGGTTTTTTCCGCGATGTGGATGAACGCATCGGCGGCGAGCAGGCCGCGCGTGGGGTGGTTCCAGCGCACCAGTGCCTCCAGGCCGAGAATCTTGCCGGACGACAGCTCGACCTGCGGTTGGTAATACAGCGCCAGCTCGTCCTGTTCGATCGCTCTTTTCAGGTCATTGCCCAGGGTTACCCGCTCGAGCACCTGCTGGTCGAGATCCTCGGAGTGAAAATGGTACTGGTTACGGCCCTCTTCCTTGGAGCGGTAGAGCGCCAGGTCGGCCTGGATCAGCATGGCATCTGCGCCCGCGCTGCCCGGCGCATAGGGGCAGATGCCGATGCTGGCCGAGATGCGCACCTCGTTGCCGTTGAGCGAGTAGGCACGCGCCAGGGTGGTCTGGATGTTTTTCGCCAGCGCACCGGCGTTCGCCGGCTCGCCCATGTGCAATTGCAAGATCGCAAATTCGTCGCCGCCGAGGCGGGCGACCACATCGCTCTCGCGCGTACAGTCCCGGATGCGCGCGGAGACTTCCTGCAGCAGCAGGTCACCGACCGGGTGGCCGAGGGTATCGTTGACTTCCTTGAAGTGGTCGAGGTCCAGGTAGAAGATCGCGAACGAGGGGGCGCCGCGCTCGGCCGCGGCGAAGGCCTGACTCAGGCGCTCGATGAAGGTCGCCCGGTTGGCCAGGCCGGTGAGCCCGTCGGTGCGGGCGAGCAGGGCGATTTTCTCCTCGGCCAGCTTGCGCTCGGTGATGTCGAGGATGATGCCTTCGATCTCGATCAGCCGGCCCTCGCTGTTGCGCACCGGGATGTAGCGGTTCTCGACCCAGCGGTAAGAGTCGGCGCCGGTCAGCAGGCGGAATTCGATCGAGGCGCCCTGGGCGCTCTTCTCCAGTACCCGCCCCATCGCCGCGTCGAGCACCTGCAGGTCGTCCGGGTGGATCAGCTCCTGCGCCCAGTTCGGCGAAGCCACCAGGCGGGCGGCATCGTGGCCGAACTTGGTGATGTTGTGCGAGATGTACATCAGGGGAAACGCCGGTTCGCCGCGCAGGCGGTAGAGGATGGTCGGGCTGTTGCGCACGATGATGTTGGCGTCGGACAGCTCCTTGGTTCTTTCCTCGACCGCCTGCTCCAGGGCGCTCATCTTCATGGCCGCGTCTTGGGTCATCTGCCACTTCACGGTCAGCGCGCTGGCCATCTGACGGATCTCGATCGCGTCGAAGGGCTTCTTCAGTATCAGCAGGCGGTCGGCCAGGTCGAGGCGCTCGGTCATGTCCTCCCAGGAATAGTCGGAGTAGGCGGTGCAGAGGGCAACCTGCAGCTGGGGGTCGGCTTGCCAGAGGTGCTCGACGGTCTCGACCCCGTCCCAGCCGGGCGGCATGCGCATGTCGATGAACGCCATGGCATAGGGGCGGCCCTGCGTCAGCGCGCTGGTGAGCATGGCCAGGGCTTCCTGGCCCTGATGGGCGGAGTCGAGTTCGAAGGTTTGCTGCACGCTCGGGGCGTCGCCGAACAGGGCCTCTTCGGCGGCGGCCAGCATGGCTTGGCTGTCCTGGCC
>NZ_JBFIIG010000258.1:0-4685 GCF_041601375.1 Pseudomonas sp.
GAGGTTGCGCCGGCACAACAGAGGGCAAATAGTTGCTCGAGCGCCCACGCGCTGTGACACAGCGCAGGATGACGATTCAACCGTTTTGGTTATAGTAGCCACCAGGTATCGCCGCTCTTAAAAAGGAAACAGCATGCGCCGTATGATCCTCACCAGCAGCTTGCTGCTCGCCCTGAGCGCAAGCGCCATGGCCAGCCAGGTATACAAATGGGTCGATGCACAAGGGGGCACTCACTTTGGCGCGCAGCCGCCACAAGGCCAGCACGCGACCACTATCAATACTGCAGCACCGCCGCCGAAGACTGCCGAGCCGGCAGCAGCACCGACTTTCGAGAGCATTGCCGATCCGGAGCAGGCCGCTGTCGATGAAAAAGTGAAACAGCAAATCGCGGCCCAGGAAGTAGAGCGCAAGAAATACTGCCAAACCGTGCGCACCAATCTGGCGCAGCTGGAAAACAACCCGCGCGTGCGCGTGGAAGTCGACGGCGAAGTACGCCGCCTGAACGAGGAAGAGCGTCAGCAGCGCATCAATGAAGCCAAGCAGGCGATTGGCGAGAACTGCAAGTAATCCGCCCCGCGCGGGCAGCCCCTCAGGCGGCGCTACAAATCAGTCGATCGAACTCGCCCAGCAGCCTGATCAGCCCCTGGGCCTGCTCGTTGCCCGCACCATAGACCTGCTCAGCCATTGGCTGAATGCCGCACGCCTCGGGCAGCGCGGCATCGTTCTCGAGCAGGTCTTTCATGCGCGGCAGAAAAATCCACTGCAACCATTGCTCGAAGGACAGCGTATCGACGCAAAAAGGTTGCTGACTGGCCAGCGCCTGATCGCTCGGTTGTTGCTCGTCCCACCAGCCTTGCAGGCGCAACTCACGCTCGATCAGCAACAGCTGTTGCGCAATCGCCGGCACACGAGTGTCCATCAGAGACTGACCTTTGCCCGCTCACGCGCCTGCGCCGCACCGACCGGATCGCCCTGCCGCTCACGGGCCTGGGCGATCAGATTCCAGAGGCTGGCCTGCAACGCCGGACGGCCGCTGGCATAGCTCAGGCCGCGCCGGGCGAACTGTTCGGCCTGCGCCGCGTCGCCTTGGGCCAGGCGCACTTCCGCCAGACGATAGAGCACTTGCGGCTCGCGCGGAGCAATGCGCTGGGCACGCTCCAGGCTGGACGCCGCACCATTCAGGTCACCGCTACCCTGCTGCTGCTGGGCTGCGGTAAGCAATGCCAATACGGGACCGTCCAACTGCTCATCGGCGGCCAAACCACCGGAGCTCGGTATTCCGCTCGGCATCGAAGGCGGCGGTACGCTGTAGTCGCCCGCACCCGCAGGCTCGTCGATGTAGGGGGCCGCACTGGAAGGCCCGCCCACAACACCGCCTATCGGCGAGCTTGGCGCCGGAAACGTCTGGATCGGCGCAGAACTGCCGCCGGCCCCGGGCACCATCACCACCACACCGGAATCCTGCGGCTGACTCTGTGGCGGCTGGGCGGTCGAACGGCCGTAACCACCCGCATCGGTTTGCTGCTGGCCATAGACCGACGAACTGGAATCGACAACGGGAATGGAGCCGCGCGGCACACTGGCACAACCGCCCAGCACTACCGAGGCGGTTAAAACAGGAATCAACCACTTGATCACTTCACACCCTCTTCACTTAATCCAACCAACCACGAACCCAATCCATCACCGAATCGACCGGGGCCTGAATACCACAGGCCTGGCCAGGGACAGGCTCACTGCCGCGAATATACGGCATCTGCACGGCATTCGGGCAGCTCGGGTCAGAGCCCTGGCCGCTAGCGGCATTCACCCAGGCCTGGACAACGTTATCCGGCAGCGGCATATCCAGCGGCAGTGGATCGGCCTTGATCATGAAATCCGTCCAGACCTGCAGGGCGCCACTTGCGCCAGTCAATGGCGTAGGGCCATTGTCGTCGCGGCCAAGCCAGACCACCGCCAGCAGATCCTGGCTGAAGCCGGCGAACCAGCTGTCCCGTGAATCGTTACTGGTGCCGGTCTTGCCGGCCAGCGCCAGAGAGCCGGGCAGGCGACTGTAAACCGAACGCCCGGTGCCCTCGCGCATGGTGCGTTGCATGGCATTTTGCAGCAGGTAGATCGCCCCGGCATCGAAACGCTGCTGGATCTGGTAGGGGTAGCGTTTGAGCGGCTCACCCTCGGCAGTCAGCACACTACGGATACCGCGCAAGGGCGTGTTGAAGCCGCCGTTGGCCATGGTTTGATACATATCCGCCACCTCCATCGGAGTCAGCGCACCGGCCCCCAGCAACATCGACGGATAGGCCGGCCATTTTCGCGAAACGCCCAGACGCTCAAGAGTTTTGAGTACATTCGGCACTCCCAGTTCCAGTCCCAGCTTGGCACTGGACAGGTTGTAGGAATGGGCCAGGCCCTGGTACAGGTAAACGGTGCCATGGGCCTTGCGGTCATAGTTTTGCGGACTCCAGACCTGGCCATCCTGACCCGTGATCGAGAAGGGCTGATCCTCCAGCAAACTGGTCAAGGTGTACCGACTCGGACGCTCCAGCGCGGCCAGGTAGATCGCCGGTTTGATCAGGGAGCCGATCGGCCTGACGGCATCCAGCGCGCGGTTGAAGCCGGCATAACGTGGCTGGCGACTGCCGATAAGCACCTGGACTTCGCCGGTTTCCGGGTTGGTCACGACCATGCCGGCCTCAACCTGGTCCACCCCCTTGCGGCCGGCCAGGCGCTTCAGCGAGTCGGCCAGGGCACTTTCAGCCTTGAACTGAAGAATCGGGTCGAAGCTGGTGAAGATGCGCAGGCCCTCTTCGGTCAAATCCTCTTCGCGGTAATCCTCACGCAACTGGCGCTTGACCAGATCGAGGAACGCCGGGAACGAGCTATCGGCCATGCTGCCGCGCTGGGTCACGCCGAGCGGCTTCTGCTTGGCGGCGACTGCTTGCTCGAGCGTGATCACGCCCTGCTCGACCAGCACATCGAGGATCAGATTACGCCGCTCCAGGGCGCGTTCGGGATTGCGCCGCGGGTTGTAATAGGTGGGCCCCTTGACCATACCGACCAGCAAAGCCACCTGCTCGAGTTTCAACTCGGACAGCGGCTGACTGAAGAAGTACTGACTGGCCAGGCCGAAACCATGCACCGCGCGCTGGCCGTCCTGCCCGAGGAACACCTCGTTGAGGTAGGCCTCGAGAATGTCCTGCTTGTCGTAATGCAGTTCGAGCAGCACCGCCATCATGGCCTCAGTGGCCTTGCGGATCAGGCTGCGCTCGTTGGTCAGGTAGAAATTCTTCACCAACTGCTGGGTCAGGGTGCTGCCCCCCTGGACAACCTGCCCGGCCGTGGCGTTGACCCAGACGGCGCGGGCGATCGACTTGGGCGACACCCCGAAATGATTGAAGAACTCGCGATCCTCGATCGCCACCAGGGTTTCCACCAGATAGGGCGGCACCTGCTCCAGCTTGATCAGCAAGCGGTCTTCCTGGTGCGCCGGGTACAAACCGCCAATCAGCATCGGCTCCAGGCGGGCCACCGCCAGGCTGCTGCCATTGGCCTGATTCAGGCCGGCGACGTAATCGCCGGAAAAGCGCACGCGCACGCGCTGCGATGGCTCACGGCTTTCATAAAACTGGAAGCCGCGCGTGTGCAGCTCGAGGTTGTTGCCGGCTACCGACACGGCGCCAGGACCATCGACCGCACTCTCCCGGCGATAACCGAGGGCATCCAGCTCCTGGAGAAAATCACTCTTGGTCAGTTTCTGCCCGACGAACAGCTCCAAAGGTCTGGCATAGACCTTGGCGGGCACGGTCCAGCGCTTGCCGGAGAACTTCTCCTGCACCACTGCATCGAGGTAAACCGCAAAGGCGGCGAGCACCACCAAACCGACCAGGCCGAGCTTGATAGCCCAGCCCAACCAGGGGCGCATGCCACGCGAGCGGCGCTTTGAACGAGAACGAGGAGATCGGGTACGAGTCATGGCGCGGCATTATACGCACTTTGCCCCGGACAAGCAGGAGCAGCCCGGCGGTTTGCACAGCGGCTCTCAGCGGCCATAATGCCGCTCTCTTATTTGTTTGAAAGCCAAGGATCGCCCGTGAGCCAAGCCCTGATTGCCGCCCTGCAGAACCCGGCCCTATACCCCCACCCGGTAGAGGCTTTCCAGGTCATCGAGACGCATATCTCCTGGGTAGTGTTGACCGGCCCCTATGCCTACAAGATCAAGAAACCGGTGAATTTCGGCTTCCTCGACTTCTCCGAACTGAGCGCTCGCGAGCACTTCTGCAAGGAAGAGTTGCGCCTCAACCAGCGCCTCACTCAAGGCCTGTACCTGGAAGTTTTGCCGATCAGCGGTAGCGCCGAAGCACCGCAACTGGACGGCGAGGGTCCGATCATCGAGTACGCCCTGAAAATGCGCCAGTTCCCGCAGGATCAGTTGCTCGCCGAAGTGCAGGCGCGCGGAGAGTTGAGCGAAGCGCATATCGACGCCCTGGCCGAGCAAATTGCCCAGTTCCACCTCGATGCGCCGCAGGTACCTCAGACCCATGAACTGGGCTCACCAGAAGCGGTGATGGCGCCGGTCAGGCAGAATTTCGAGCAGATCCGCGCGATGCTCTCGGACAAGGCCGACCTGCAGCAACTCGATGCCCTGCAAGCCTGGGCTGAAAGCAGTTTCGAACGACTCGAGCCA
>NZ_JBFIIG010000259.1:0-4685 GCF_041601375.1 Pseudomonas sp.
ACCTCGGCCATGTGCATCTCGCCGATCACCCGCTTCATTACCTCGATCGGGCAGGTGGCGCCGGCCATGATCCCGCTGCGCAGGCTGGACAGGTCCAGGCCGGCGCGCTCCGGCAGATCCAGCTCGGCGATGAACATGGTCGGCACGCCGTAGAGCACCGTGGCGCGCTCCTCGGCCACCGCCTGCAGGGTGGTCAGCGGCTCGAAGGCGGCCCCCGGGTAGATCATGGTGCTACCATGGGTCAGGCAGCCGAGGTTGCCCATGACCATGCCGAAGCAGTGGTACAGCGGCACCGGGATCACCAGGCGATCATGCTCGGTCAAGCCCAGGCTCTCGCCCACCATATAGCCGTTGTTGAGGATGCTGTAGTGGCTGAGGGTCGCGCCCTTGGGGAAGCCGGTGGTGCCCGAGGTGTACTGGATGTTGATCGGTTCGTCGAACTGCAACTGGGCGCTGCAGGCGCGCAACTGCTCCTGACTGACCTGATCACTCCGGTCGAGGAACGCCGACCAACCGAACATACCGGTGCTCGGCTGCAGACCGAGGCTGATCACCCCACGCAGCTCGGGCAATAGGCGGCTTTGCAGTGCACCTACGGCGCAACCGGCGAGCTCCGGCAACAGTTCACCGAGCATCGCATGGTAGTCGCTGCTCTTGAACGCATCGGCGCAGATCAGCCAGCGGCAGCCGGAGTGCTTGAGCGCATACTCGAGTTCGCTGAGGCGGTAGGCCGGATTGATATTGACCAGCACCACGCCAACCTTGGCGCTGGCGAACTGGGCGATGCACCATTGCGCACAGTTCGGTGCCCAGATCCCGAGGCGCTCGCCGGGCTGCATGCCGATGGCCAGCAAGGCACGGGCGCAGCGATCCACCGCCTCACCCAGCTCGCCCCAGCTATAACGTAGCTGTTGATGACGAACGACGAGCGCCTCGCGCTCGGCGAAACGCGCCACGGTCTGATCGAACGCCGCGCCTATGGTCATGGCCAACAGGGGTTTGTCCTGTAATCCGCATGTGTAACTGGGTGAAGTCATGAGTTCCTCGATTCTTTTGCTTGTTCTGAGGTCCGGCGTCCGGGCTGCGCCCACTATCGGAGACTTGACAGCGTGCGAAGCCAGCTTTACGTTAACGTAAAGGTATGAGGGCTGACAAGCCTCCACCCAAACCTGCCCCGACAACGACAACAAGGTGCCCCCATGAGCTATCCGTCCCTCAACTTCGCCCTCGGCGAAACCATCGACATGCTCCGCGATCAGGTTCAGGCCTTCGTCGCCGCGGAACTGGCGCCGCGCGCCACCGCCATCGACAGCGATAACCTGTTCCCCGCCGACATGTGGAAGAAGTTCGGTGACATGGGCCTGCTCGGGGTCACCGTGTCCGAGGAATACGGCGGCGCCGGCCTCGGCTACCTGGCCCACGTGGTTGCCATCGAGGAGATCAGCCGCGCCTCGGCGTCGGTCGGCCTGTCCTACGGCGCCCATTCCAACCTGTGCGTCAACCAGATCAACCGCAACGGCACGGCCGAACAGAAGGCCAGGTACCTGCCCAAGCTGATCAGCGGCGAGCACGTCGGCGCCCTGGCCATGAGCGAGCCGAACGCCGGCTCCGACGTGGTGTCGATGAAACTGCGCGCCGAACGCCGCGGCGACCATTTCGTGCTCAATGGCAGCAAGACCTGGATCACCAACGGCCCCGACGCCAACACCTATGTGATCTACGCCAAGACCGACCTGGAGAAAGGCCCGCACGGCATCACCGCCTTTATCGTCGAGCGTGACTGGAAGGGCTTCTCCCGTGGCAGCAAGTTCGACAAGCTGGGCATGCGCGGCTCCAACACCTGCGAGCTGTTCTTCGATGACGTCGAGGTGCCGGAAGAAAACATCCTCGGCAAGGAAAACGGCGGCGTGAAGGTGCTGATGAGCGGCCTGGACTACGAGCGCGTGGTCCTGGCCGGCGGCCCGATCGGCATCATGCAGGCCTGCATGGACGTGGTGGTGCCCTATATCCACGACCGCAAGCAGTTCGGCCAGAGCATCGGCGAATTCCAGATGATCCAGGGCAAGGTGGCCGACATGTACACCCAGCTCAACGCCAGCCGCGCTTACCTGTATGCCGTGGCCCAGGCCTGCGACCGCGGCGAGACCAACCGCAAGGACGCCGCCGGGGTGATTCTCTACAGCGCCGAGCGTGCGACGCAGATGGCCCTGGAGGCGATCCAGATCCTCGGCGGCAACGGCTACATCAACGAATTCCCCACCGGCCGCCTGCTACGCGACGCCAAGCTCTACGAAATCGGCGCCGGCACCAGCGAGATCAGGCGCATGCTGATCGGCCGCGAGCTGTTCAACGAAACCAAATAATTCGTAGGGTGCGCCGTGCGCACCACGGGCAACGGCATGGTGCGTAGGGCCTAGGCGGCCTCGCACCCCTACAGGAAGCAAACATGGCCATCCTGCATACCCAGATCAATACTCGTTCCCCGGAGTTCGTCGCCAACAGTGCGGCGATGCTCACCCAGGTCAACGACCTGCGCGCCCTCCTCGCCCGCGTCCATGAAGGCGGCGGCGAGAAGGCCCAGCACCGCCACACCTCGCGCGGCAAGCTGCTGCCGCGCGAACGGATCAACCGCCTGCTCGACCTCGGCTCGCCCTTCCTCGAGATCGGCCAGCTGGCCGCCCATGGCGTCTATGGCGAAGACGTACCCGCCGCCGGGGTGATCGCCGGTATCGGCCGGGTCGAAGGCGTCGAGTGCATGATCGTGGCCAACGACGCCACGGTGAAAGGCGGCAGCTACTACCCGCTGACGGTGAAGAAGCACCTGCGCGCCCAGACCATCGCCCAGCAGAACCGCCTGCCGTGCATCTACCTGGTGGATTCCGGCGGCGCCAACCTGCCGCGCCAGGATGAGGTCTTCCCCGACCGCGAGCACTTCGGGCGGATCTTTTTCAATCAGGCCAACATGAGCGCCATGGGCATTCCGCAGATCGCCGTGGTCATGGGCTCCTGCACCGCCGGCGGTGCCTATGTGCCGGCCATGGCCGACGAGGCGATCATGGTGCGCAACCAGGCCACCATCTTCCTCGCCGGCCCGCCGCTGGTGAAGGCCGCCACCGGCGAGGTGGTCAGCGCCGAGGACCTCGGCGGCGCCGACGTGCACTGCAAGACCTCGGGAGTCGCCGACCACTACGCCGACAACGACGAGCATGCCCTGGCCCTGGCCCGCCGTAGCATCGCCAACCTCAACTGGCGCAAGCAGGGCGTGCTGAATAATCGCGAGCCGATCGCCCCGCTGTACGACGCCGAAGAACTCTATGGGGTGATCCCGAGCGATGCCAAGCAGCCCTTCGATGTACGCGAGGTGATCGCGCGCACCGTCGATGGCTCGGTGTTCGACGAATTCAAGGCGCTGTTCGGCGCCACCCTGGTCTGCGGCTTCGCCCATATCCAGGGCTACCCGGTGGCGATCCTCGCCAATAACGGGATTCTGTTCGCCGAATCGGCGCAGAAAGGCGCGCACTTCATCGAACTGGCCTGCCAGCGCGGTATTCCGCTGCTGTTTTTGCAGAACATCACCGGCTTCATGGTCGGCCAGAAGTACGAAGCCGGCGGCATCGCCAAGCACGGCGCCAAGCTGGTCAACGCCGTGGCCTGCGCCAAGGTGCCGAAATTCACCGTGATCATCGGCGGCAGCTTCGGCGCCGGTAACTACGGCATGTGCGGCCGCGCCTACGACCCACGCTTTTTGTGGATGTGGCCGAACGCGCGGATCGGCGTGATGGGCGCCGAACAGGCCGCCGGCGTGCTGGTCCAGGTCAAGCACGAGCAGGCCGAGCGTGCCGGGCAGCACTTCTCCGCCGAGGAGGAAGCCAAGCTCAAGCAGCCGATCCTCGAGCAGTACGAGCGCCAGGGTCACCCCTACTATTCCAGCGCACGGCTGTGGGACGACGGCGTCATCGACCCGGCGCAGACCCGCGAGGTGCTCGGCCTGGCGCTGTCCGCCAGTCTCAATGCGCCGATCGAGCCGAGCACCTTCGGCGTGTTCCGCATGTAAGCGATCACCGTAGGGCGGGTGAAACCCGCCAGAACATACGCGGGTTTCACCCGCCCTACATGGTTTTGTAGTTGGAGTTCAAATGAGCGACTTCACCACCGTACAACTGGAACAAGACCCCCGCGGTTTTGCCACCCTCTGGCTCGACCGCGCCGACAAGAACAACGCCTTCAACGCCGAGATGATCCGCGAGCTGATCCTCGCCCTCGATGAGGTGCAGGCCGACAAGAGCCTGCGCTTTCTCCTGCTGCGCGGGCGTGGCAAGCACTTCTCCGCCGGCGCCGACCTGGCCTGGATGCAACACGCCGCAACCCTCGACTACAGCGCCAACCTGGCCGACTCACGGGAACTGGCCGAGCTGATGCACAACCTCTACCAGGTCAAGATCCCGACCCTGGCCGTGGTCCAGGGTGCGGCCTTCGGCGGTGCGCTGGGGTTGATCGCCTGCTGCGACATGGCCATCGGCGCCGACGACGCCCAACTGTGCCTCTCGGAGGTGCGCATCGGCCTGGCCCCGGCGGTGATCAGTCCCTTCGTCGTGCAGGCCATCGGCGAACGCGCGGCCCGGCGTTATGCCCTGACCGCCGAACGCTTCAGCGGCGCGCGGGCCCGTGAACTGGGCCTGTTGGCC
>NZ_JBFIIG010000260.1:0-4551 GCF_041601375.1 Pseudomonas sp.
TCGAAGCCGGTTTCGCCGTTGCGATCCTGGAAATAGGTGGCCGGGCTGTTGCGGGTGATCACCCGCAGTACACCCTCCGCCTTGACGCGCTCGAGGGCGCTGGGGGCTTCAGCGCAGCTGACGAGCACTAGGAGGATTCCGAGCGCCGACAACCAGTAGGCGCAGCGTGAGCGGAACGCAGATTGAGCAAACATTGGCGCAGTATACGCAAAGCGTGCCGCTCACCATATCTCGGCAGTGCAGGCGATAGTTCTGGCACCGTCACGGGTGCCGCGGCGAGCGCTTTAGGCTAGAATGCACGGCCTCAAAGTACACCCCTTCCCAGAGGCTGTCCCCGATGTTGATCCTGCGCGGCGCTCCCGCCCTTTCTGCTTTCCGCCACGGTAAATTGCTCGAGCAACTGACCAGCAAAGTACCCGCTGTGACTGGGCTGTATGCCGAGTTCGCGCATTTTGCCGATGTTACCGGGGTGCTCGGTGCCGATGAAGAACAGGTGCTGGCCCGTCTGCTCAAGTACGGCCCGAGTGTGCCGGTGCAGGAGCCCAGCGGCCGCCTGCTGCTGACCATTCCGCGTTTCGGCACCATCTCGCCATGGTCGAGCAAGGCCAGCGACATCGCGCGCAACTGCGGCCTGGCGAAGATCCAGCGCATCGAGCGCGGCATCGCCTACTACGTCGCCGGCGAGTTGAGCGAAGCCGAGCTGCAGCTGGTCGCGGGCTTGCTGCATGACCGCATGACCCAGCTGGTGTTGACCGATGTGCAAGCCGCCGCGGCGCTGTTCAGTCACGCCGAGCCCAAGCCGCTGACCGCGGTGGATGTGCTCGGCGGCGGCCGCGCCGCCCTGGAGCAGGCCAACGTCGAGCTGGGCCTGGCCCTGGCCGAAGACGAAATCGATTACCTGGTCAGCAGCTTCAACGAGCTGCAGCGCAATCCGCACGACATCGAACTGATGATGTTCGCCCAGGCCAACTCCGAGCATTGCCGGCACAAGATCTTCAATGCCAGCTGGGACCTCGACGGCGAGAGCCAGGACAAGTCGCTGTTCGGCATGATCAAGAACACCCACGAGCTGCACAGCGCAGGCGTGCTCTCGGCCTATAAAGACAATGCCGCGGTGATCGTCGGCCACACCGCGGGGCGCTTCTACCCGAACGCCGCAACCCGTCAGTACGGCGCCCATCAGGAGCCGGTGCACATCCTGATGAAGGTGGAGACCCACAATCACCCGACCGCCATCGCGCCGTTCCCCGGTGCCGCCACCGGTTCCGGCGGCGAGATCCGTGACGAAGGCGCTACCGGCCGCGGCGCCAAGCCCAAGGCCGGACTGACCGGTTTCAGCGTGTCCAACCTGCAGATCCCCGGCTTCGAGCAGCCGTGGGAAGTGCCCTATGGCAAGCCGGAGCGCATCGTCACCGCGCTGGACATCATGATCGAAGGCCCGCTCGGCGGCGCGGCGTTCAACAACGAATTCGGCCGTCCGGCGCTGACCGGTTATTTCCGCACCTTCGAGCAGGCGGTCGATACCCCGCGCGGCCTCGAGGTGCGCGGTTACCACAAACCGATCATGCTCGCGGGCGGCATGGGCAACATTCGCGCCGATCACGTGCAGAAAGGTGAGATCACCATCGGCTCCAGGCTGATCGTGCTCGGTGGCCCGGCCATGTTGATCGGTCTGGGCGGCGGCGCCGCCTCGTCGATGGCCACGGGGACCAGCTCTGCCGACCTGGACTTCGCCTCGGTGCAGCGCGAAAACCCGGAAATGGAGCGCCGTTGCCAGGAAGTGATCGACCGCTGCTGGCAGCTGGGCGAGCAGAACCCGATCAGCTTCATTCATGACGTCGGTGCCGGCGGCTTGTCCAATGCCTTCCCCGAGCTGGTCAACGATGGTGATCGCGGTGGGCGTTTCGAGCTGCGCAATGTGCCCAATGACGAACCGGGCATGGCGCCCCATGAGATCTGGAGCAACGAATCCCAGGAACGCTACGTGCTGGCCGTCGACGCCGCCGACTTCGAGCGTTTCAAGGCGATCTGCGAGCGCGAGCGTTGCCCGTTCGCGGTGGTCGGCGAGGCGACCGAAGAGCCGCACCTGACCGTTGCCGACAGCCATTTCGGCAATAAGCCGGTGGACATGCCGCTCAATGTGCTGCTCGGCAAGGCGCCGCGCATGCACCGTTCGGCCAGCCACGAAGCCGAGCTGGGCGATGATTTCGATGCCAGTGGCCTGGCGCTCGACGACGCCCTGACCCGCGTGCTGCATCACCCGGCGGTGGCCAGCAAGAGCTTTTTGATTACCATCGGCGACCGCACCATCACCGGCCTGGTCGCGCGCGATCAGATGGTCGGCCCGTGGCAGGTGCCCGTGGCCGATTGTGCGGTCACCGCCACCAGCTTCGACACTTATACCGGCGAAGCCATGGCCATGGGCGAGCGCACGCCGCTGGCCTTGCTGGATGCGGCCGCATCGGGGCGCATCGCCATTGGCGAGACCCTGACCAACCTGGCCGCGGCCCGGATCGAGAAGATTTCCGATATCAAGCTGTCCGCCAACTGGATGGCCGCCGCTGGCCACCCGGGCGAAGACGCCCGCCTGTACGACACGGTCAAAGCCGTGGGCATGCAGCTGTGTCCGGAGCTAGGGATCTGCATCCCGGTGGGCAAGGATTCGATGTCGATGAAAACCCGCTGGCAGGATGACGGCACGGAGAAGAGCGTCACCTCGCCGCTGTCGCTGATCGTGACCGGTTTTGCCCCGGTCAGCGATATCCGCCAGACCCTGACGCCGCAACTGCGCATGGACAAGGGTGAAACCGACCTGATCCTGATCGATCTGGGGCGCGGGCAGAACCGCATGGGCGCCTCGATTCTGGCCCAGGTGTACGGGCAGATCGGCAAGCAGGCCCCCGACGTCGACGACGCCGAGGACCTCAAGGCATTCTTCGCGGTGATCCAGGGGCTGAATGCCGATGGTCACCTGCTGGCCTACCATGACCGCTCCGACGGCGGCCTGCTGGTCAGTGCGCTGGAAATGGCCTTCGCCGGCCATTGCGGCCTCGACCTGTCGCTCGACTCGCTGGCCGGCAGCCAGGATGAACTGGCTGACGTGCTGTTCAACGAGGAGCTGGGTGCGCTGATCCAGGTGCACAAGGACCTCACGCCGCAGGTGCTGACCCAGTTCAGTGCGGCGGGCCTCGATTGCGTGGCCGTGGTCGGCCAGCCGGTCAACAATGACGAGGTGCGGATCAGCTTCGACGGCCAGCCGGTATTCACCGGCCAGCGGCGCTTGTTGCAGCGCCAGTGGAGCGAAACCAGCTACCAGGTCCAGCGCCTGCGCGACAACGTCCAGTGCGCCGAGCAGGAGTTCGATGCGCTGCTCGAGGAAGACAATCCGGGCCTGAGCGTCAAGCTGGCTTTCGACGTCAACCAGGACATCGCCGCGCCCTACATCAAGAAGGGCCTGCGTCCGCAAATCGCGGTGCTGCGCGAGCAGGGCGTCAACGGCCAGGTGGAAATGGCCGCCGCCTTCGACCGTGCCGGGTTCAGTGCGATCGACGTGCACATGAGCGATATCCTCGCCGGCCGTGTCGACCTGGATGCCTTCAAGGGTTTGGTCGCCTGCGGCGGCTTCTCCTATGGCGACGTGCTCGGCGCCGGTGAGGGCTGGGCCAAGTCGATCCTGTTCAACAGCCGTGCCCGCGATGGCTTCCAGGCCTTCTTCGAGCGCAAGGACAGCTTCGCCCTGGGCGTGTGCAACGGCTGCCAGATGATGAGCAACCTGCATGAACTGATTCCCGGCAGCGAGTTCTGGCCGCACTTCGTGCGCAACCGTTCCGAGCAGTTCGAGGCGCGGGTGGCCATGGTCCAGGTGCAGGAATCGGCCTCGATCTTCCTCCAGGGCATGGCCGGTTCGCGCATGCCGATCGCCATCGCCCATGGCGAGGGCCATGCCGAGTTCCAGAGCGAGGAAGCCCTGCTCGAGGCCGACCTGTCCGGTTGTGTGGCCATGCGCTTCATCGACAACCACGGCAAGGTCACCGAGAACTACCCGGCCAACCCCAACGGTTCGCCGCGTGGGATTACCGGCCTGACCAGCCGTGACGGTCGGGTGACCATCATGATGCCGCACCCGGAGCGGGTGTTCCGCGCCGTGCAGAATTCCTGGCAGCCGGAAGAGTGGCAGGAAGATGCCGGTTGGCTGCGCATGTTCCGCAACGCACGGGTCTGGGTGGACTGACCGCGAGCCTCTGCTGGCCCTCTCCCATTCAGGGGAGAGGGCTCTAGCCCGGGTGCAGCCGGGGCAGCGTTCGAGAGTTATCCCGGATTGCGCTATCAATGACCGAAGCCGATTCCCCCGCGTTTCCCGAAGTTCGTCAGGTCAACCCTGGCGAAGCTCATCTGCTATGCCGCTGCGGACGCTCGCCCGCGCTTCCCGACTGCTCTCCCGGTTGTGCCGAAGGGCTGTGCCTCGAACCCGTGCGTCAGCAATTTCTCCTCCTCTGCCGCTGCGGCCAGTCGCGGCGCCTGCCCCATTGCGACGGCAGCCACAACCTGCCA
>NZ_JBFIIG010000261.1:0-4548 GCF_041601375.1 Pseudomonas sp.
CGCACCACGCCATCGGTGATGGCAAAAATCGGCGTGCCTGTTGCTGTTCCGATATCCAGGCCGCGGTGAAAGTCATAGCGATAGTTGTCCGACGGCAGTTGCCTGGGGCCGAAGGTAGAGGCAATCGGAAAATCGGCGTGTGCCGCCGAGCCCCACCGTTCGCTCGGGCAGCCCTGACTCGCATCCCAGCCGACAGGGGGTGCCTCAGCGATGCGCCCGCACAGAGGCCATGCCGGGGACGGGTCGTAGTTATTCGCCTGGGCCATACAGGGCAGGCAGGTAGCGAGCATCAGCATGATTCTTTTCATCGTCGTAGTCCCCCTGTCCCAGGATCGTCATTATCAAGTAATCTCAGACTGCCTGTAGGTGTCAATGCCTGCAAGCCGGGTTGGAGTTTCGACGAGGGTTTTATGGCGATTGATGAGGGTCTGGCCGAGCGTGTCAGGGAACAGCTTGAGGGACTGCAGGGGTTGAGCGAAAGGCGTATGTTTGGCGGCCTGGCCTTCATGATTAATGGCAATATGTGCGTGGGCCTGGTGCGGGATTCATTAATGGTTCGGGTAGGTCCGAATGCCTATGAATCGGTGGTGAAGCTGCCGTTCGCCCGTCCCATGGACTTTACCGGCAAGCCTCTGCGAGGCTTTGTCTATGTTGCGCCAGAAGGCGTTGCCGAAGACGAGGATCTGGTTGCCTGGGTGGAGCGCGGCGTGTCTTTTGCGGCCGCCTTGCCGCCCAAAATAAAGTGAAGAAATGATGCAAAGTCTTGTACTGAAAGCCGGTCCGCAGGCACTGGCCAGAATCCGCGACCAGGGCCTGACACCTGACCTGTTTTCGCATGTCGGGGCGGCTGCCGGCGGTCCCAAGTGGCTGGCACTGCGCCCGCTTGACAGGGCCTTGTTCGGCGAATGGCTGGCGAAACCGGCGCAGCCCTTGCAGGGCATTGGCTCATCGATCGGGGCCTGGCGACTGGCAGCCCTGGCACAGGCCGATCCGCTGGCCGCCCTGGATCGGTTCGAGGCGGCCTATCTGGCGCAGAGCTATAGCGATAAACCGGATGCACATGAGGTGGCAGCCGAGGCAGGGCGGATCCTGGATCAGTTTGTCGATGACCAGGCGCGGCGCGAAATACTGGCTAGCCAACGCATCCACCTGAACGTTGTCACCACCCTTGCGCCCGGCCTGCTGGGTGCGCACTCGACTACGCTGCAAATGCTGGGCCTGATCAAGATTATCGCCGCCAACGCGGTGTCGAGAGGCTTGTTTGCCCGCTGCCTGCAGCGGGTACTGTTTCATGCACCGGGTGCTGTGGTGAAGTACCACGATGACGGCTTTCGTACCCAGTACCAGCCACTTGCACTGGAGAATCTGCGTGCTGCCTTGCTCGGCACAGCGGCCATTCCACTGGTGATCGCAGCCGTGCGGGATATTCCGGGAGGTCCGCCGGGCACTTACCTGGATGGCGGTCTCATCGATTATCACATGGACCTGCCGCTCGCCCAGCCCGATGGCCTGATGCTGTTGCCGCACTTCAGCGAGCGCGTTGTGCCGGGCTGGTTCGATCGCTATTTCAAGGGGCGTGTGCCACGACACCTGGACAAGGCCCTGTTACTGGCGCCGTCTGCAGAATTGCTGGCTCGCCTGCCTAATGGCAAGGTGCCGGACCGGCGGGATTTTGCCCACTACGGCAAGGACAATGCCGCGCGTATTCGTGACTGGAAAAAGGCCATTGACGAGTGCCAGCGCATGGCAGACGACTGGCAACGCTGGCTGGCCGACGGCAGCTTGGTGGGGCGTATTGAGCCGCTCTAGCTTGCTGTTTCTTCAAGCAGGGATTGCAGGCTGCGGGTCAGATCCCGTTTGATCTGTTTCCACAGGTGCCCGCCTTCCAGGGCGAAGCGCTGATTCACTTCCAGCTCGATGCCGGCATAGTGCCTGGCATCGAAGTGCTTGCGCAGGGCAGTGGCGTGACCGTCCTCGATGCCCGCATAGGGGTAATTACGTCGCACGCGCCACTGCGGATCGGTGGCCTTCAACAAAGCCTGCCAGCGGAGACATAGCGCTCGCTCGGCCTGGCGGGAAGGGTCATAGAGCAGGCCGATATCGGCATTGCGCTGCTCACCGTTCAGCTCCGGTGTGAAACTGTGCACGGAAATGTGCAGCACCTGATGCCCTTGTTCGATGTGTGCATGCACGTCCTCTTCAAAGGCCCCGCGAAAGGGCCGGTAATGCCGGGCGACAATGCGTTGGCGTTGTGCTGCATCCAGTTGCCTTACCGCTTCGCTGTGCAGACGCGGATGGGTGGTCGAACGGTTCAGGTCAACCAGCAGGCGCGTGATCTGCGCGGCGTGCAGGGGTGCGCCGAGCTGGCGCGCCATGTGGCGAGCCATATTCAAGGCGCCAGCATCCCAGCCGCGATGGCTGTTCAGAAGCACTGCATCCTGCAAGACCCCACGCCAGGCGGCGGGGACACGGTTGCCCCCATGTTCGCAGCTGAGGATCACGGACCAGTTGGGCATGGGTTCAAGGACTGGGCGCGAAGAAGTTGTCGTTATCGAGGTTATTGCAGAGCTGGCCATACACCCGTTGCATGGCAGGGCGACGGGCGTCGGTTTTGATGGCCTCAAGAATGCGCCGCGCGAGGCAGCCATGACGCAGGTAATGTTCTACCCAGTAGCCGGCACGATCACTCAGCAGCCCGCGGGCCGTGGCGCTGTTGGCGAGCTGCTCCCATAACCGGCTGAGCGTAGTGCTGGAGCTGCGGGTAAAGCCGAACAGGCGCAGGTAGGCCGCGTCATGAATCTCGGTCTGTTCAGCCTTTTTCATACCGGCTTCGAGCAGCGAGACCAGTGAAGACAGTGGCCAGTCGAGTTGCGTCGCATGGCTGCTCCAGTTTTCTTCCACCAGACCACGTATGGTGGCGACCGCCAGCTCGGCAATGGCCAGGTCGGCGCTCACGCACTCCTGGCTGTCCAGTACACGGATCTCTATGGCGTTGCGGTCAAAGCGGGCAATGGCGCCGCGCGCGTTAAGCCATTCGTGTTGCAGCGTGCCCTCGGCATCCTGCGGGGCAATGGCGGCATACATGGGCTCGAGGATTGTGGTCTGGTAGCTGTCATAACCATGGATGGATTCGGGTATGACGGCCCCTGTGATGTTGGGAATACGGCGACAGTTATCACGGTAGACCAGCATGCGGGTATCGAGCCATTGCGTGGCACGGCCCTCCATCAACGGGCTGCTGGCGGCCAGCCCGGGTAACAGTGGTAATACCAGGCGAATGGCGGCGTGCAGCCGAGCCAGTTGATCGTCGCCCTGGAACGGCAGGTTCACGTGCATGCTTTGCAGGTTCGCCCAGCCATGACCACGGCAGTCAAAGATGCGGTCCAGCGCCGCATAGATGACGCGGTCGCCATGTGGCCAGATACGAAATTCGCTATGCGGGTCCATCCAGGGGTGCATTGCGCCGGGCATCAGGCGCGCGCCATGCGGGTGTAGTTCGGCCAGCAGCTTGTTTCGACTGCGGTTGAAGGCGGCTACCTGTGCCGGGATGCTGGTGACCGGCCCATTGGTCTTGAGTTCGACGACATGCAGGGCCAGTTCATTGGACCAGGCGATGTCGCCATCGTCACGGCTCTGGTCATCAAGCAGACGGTCGGTGATCGGCAGCACCGAGAGGCTGTCACGATCCACGATCATGTACTCGATCTCGATGCCATAGCCTTCGAACAGGCCCAGGTCGTCACGGTCCGTCATAGGGCCTCAGTCGTGTTCGCTGCGACGGGCGCGTTGTTCCACCCGACGCAGGAAATGTTCCATGATCCGGTAGTACAAGGCATCGCCTAACACGGCATCTTCCACGCCGGCATCGATACTGGGGTTGTCATTGATTTCGATAACGTAGAGCTCGTCGCCGGCCTGCTTGATGTCCACACCGTATAACCCATCACCGATTGCCCTGGCCGCACGCAGGGCCAGTTCGACCACCTCCTGTGGCGCGCCTTCTACCGGCAGGGTCTCGGCTTCACCCTCGACGGCCGGGCCCTCGCCCTCGCGCTGGATGATCTGCCAGTGCCCGGCAGCCATGAAATAGCGGCATACATACAGTGCCTTGCCATCGAGCACCCCGACCCGCCAGTCGTAATCGGTGGGCAGGAAGCCCTGGGCGATCAGCAGTTCGGATTTTTCAAACAGGCGGGACAGCTCACGCTTCAGTTCAGTGGCTGTATCGACCTTGACCACCCCAAGCGAAAAGGCGCTATCCGGCTGTTTGAGAACGCAGGGCAAACCCAGCAGGGGTTCGATCTGTTCCGCGTTGCCCCGGTGCACGATGAGGGTCGGCGGGGTCGGAATCTTGAGTCGCGCCAGGCGTTCGGCCAGGTAGACCTTGTTGGTGCACTTGAGGATCGAGTCCGGGTCATCGATCACCGCCAGGCCTTCTACCGCGGCGCGGCGCGCAAAGCGATAAGTGTGGTTGTTGACATGGGTGGTGGCACGTATGAACAGTGCGTCATATTCAGCGATATGGCCAAAATCGTCCTGTTCGATCCG
>NZ_JBFIIG010000262.1:0-4504 GCF_041601375.1 Pseudomonas sp.
GAGGCGCTGGCCGCCGCCTGTCAGGTTTCCACCCGCGCGCTCAGCGAAAAAATACCCGTGGTGGTGATCCAGAGTTGTTACGTCTACGAGGGTATGGAAGAAGGTGCAATCGACTGGTCTTGCAGCAATGAAAACCGAGGCTTGCTCGATCATGAAAAAAAGCCGGTCGAGAACTGCCCTTCCGGTTATTTCGGTTCTTGCACCGCCACCCTCACGCAGGAGGCGTTGGCCAGCCATAAAGCCATTGGCGATGTCAAAACCGGCACGCCCATGGCTGTTCCGGACGATGCAAAAATCGTTAGTTACTTTTATCGAGTGGCCGAAAAGGAACAGGCCAGAAAGGACTGCACCGCCGCGGGCGGCAATTGGCAGAATCGATAGAGGACAGACCAAGGTTTTGGCTTGAATGATCAAGCAGACGCAAAATTGATCGTGGTCTGCCCTCTATTATTTTGCATCGCCGAGAATGGCGAGGCTGACAGCGTGGATAACATACCCACGATGACACCCAAGCTTCCCATTGTCGGCCAGGAGCGGAAGTTCAAGAGGCGCCATAATCAAGCGGCCACTTTTGAGAGGGAAACAAAAAACCCGCCGAAGCGGGTTTTTTAAAGGCCATTCCGACATCCTGTCAGCAGCCTTCCTGGCGATGGCCGATCATCCGTGATCCTGAGCGCGTCCTGCGCTTCAGTTGATGTGTGTAGATTAGGTTCAATGGCGAAGCCTCAACAGAGGATATCGCAGCCAATGCGTGTAAGCCTTTCGCTATGGGCAACCTGCGAGCGCGTGATGCTCCTTGATTGCCATCGGATGCCACGCATGCTGAGCCCCCCCCCCTCAGCCCCCCAAGGACTCAGCAGATTCGGATGATGCGGGTATCGGCAATGGATGTCGCAAAACCCTTCCCGAAGAGACCTGCAGGCGTCTGGAATCCCGGGCGTGTTTCCCCCTCCAGAACGCGGCGCGCCGCCTCGACAGCGGCCATGCTCGTGAAGGTGTATCCGTTGACCGTATCAAGGAGCGCGTGACGGACATTGCCATCACCGTCGGTGACCTCGGCGATCGCTCGGTAGCGATTGGCGGCGCGCTCCTCGGCGCTAGGCCCGTCTGCTAGTGCCGATAGGTCCCCTTGGGGAAAGTTCGAGCCGCCCATATGCACAAAGGTCTCGATCCACGGGATACCCGTCGAGCGCCAGACCGTCACCAGGTCGGGCAAGGTCACAGGAATGCAGTCCACCAATCCCCGGCCGAAATCGAATGGCTGGAGCTCGTTCGGCGCGCGCCCGACCAACTGTCCGTCCACACGCATCAGGCATTGCGTTGAGAGATTCTCTGTTGCGCTGATCACCGATCCCCTGGACATCGCGCCCCTGACCTGAAGGGCCAGCCGCAGTCGCACAGGCGTCGGCACCAGCCCGATCGCGTGTCCGACCAGACATCCCAACATGGCCACACTCCCGCCACTGCCCGGCAGCAGCATGCTTCCGGCCTGAATGGCTTGGTCATCCAACGCCTCGGCCAGTCGATAGCTGTCGAGTTCCGCCGAGACATCCAGGTAGTGGGCGCCGCAGCGGATTGCCGCCTCCATCAGGCGTCTCGCCGTACGCTGAAAGGGCCCGGCGCAATTCAGAATGACGGACACGTCAGCCAGGGCGTCGGCGATCGAATCGAGACTGTCCAGAGCGAAAACGCGATGCTCGACCTGTAACCTGTCGGCCAGCGCCGCCAGCTTCGACGCGTCACGGCCCGCCAACAGCGGCGACAGACCCGAGGCAGCGGCAAGCTCCGCGACCATACGACCGGTATAGCCCGTCGCACCGTATATCATCAGTCTCTTCATGATTCGTGCTGCCAGCTTTTGTAGACGAACTCCAGGCTGTAGCCATCCAGATCACGGACATTGGCAGCGTAGTAGCGCGGGTCGTAATGCAGCCGGGCACCCGGTGCGCCATTGTCCGTAGCGCCCGCTGCCATTGCGGCGGCATACGCGGCATCGACGGTTTCCCGGCTGTTCGCTACGAGGCCGACGTGTACCGAGCGGGCATCGACGGTGCCCTCGCGCAACCAGAAGAACATGCGCCCATGGGCGCCAAACCCTTTTAGATCAGGATGGCCGGGAGGGCCCGCTCTGCCGTCGTAATCGAGCCAGTTGACGATGCCGAGCGGCGCCAGCGCGGCGGTGTAGAACACCACCGCCGCGTCGAGATCCCGTACGGAAAGAAAGATGTGGTCGAGCATGCCGATTTCTCCGTTCAGATGATGTAGCCGCCAGCGACTTCAATGGATTGCGCATTGATCCAGCCACCATCGGCGGTCAGCAGCGCCGTGATCACTCGCGCGACCTCCTCGGGTTCGCCTACCCGCCCCAGCGAGGTCTGCCCCGCCAGTAGCGCTTCGAACTCGGCATTCAAGCCGCCGCCCAGCTCGGTGCGGATGGCTCCCGGCGACACGGCGTTCACGCGGATGCGGCGCTCGCCGAACTCCTTGGCCATGTAACGCGTGAGCACCTCCAGCCCGCCCTTGAACGCGGCGTAAGGAGCCACGCCTGCAGTTGCCACTCGCGTCGTCGCGCTGGTCAGGTTGACGATGCTTGCGCCCTCCTGCAGCAAGGGAAGCAGCACTTGAGTGAGAAAGAACGGTCCTTTCAAGTGAACGTTCATCAGCCCATCGAACTGCTCTTCGGTGACGCTTTCGATCGGGTTGAACAACCCGTAGCCGGCGTTGTTGACGAGGCCACCGAGCGAGCCGGTCTGCCATACCGTCGCCAACGCTCGCTCCACGTCCTGACGGAAGCCGTGGAAGGACGCCACCTCGCCTAGGTTCAGTTCCAGCGCCACGGCCTTGCCACCTTCGCCCTCAATTCGAGCCACCACCGCGGCGGCGGCGCTCGGATTGCTCTTGTAGGTGAGAATGACGCCCAAACCGCGGCGTGCACATTCGATGGCCGCGCTGGCGCCGATGCCCCGGCTGCCGCCGGTGATTACCACTGTGCTCATTTCGGTACTTCCTTCCGATTAGGTACCGACACGATAAGCAGCAACGCAAACGGGCACCGACCCGTTCCTACCCGCTTCCTGCCTATTTCTGCTTTTCGGTTGTGGTTTACACGGCTACTGCGATCAAATGGCTTCATGGCAGACCAACTGAACGAACTCCGGGCCTTGACCGCCCATGCACAAAACCATCGCACGGAGACGGGCATCCCGCGCGTGGCCATGGTTCAAGGAGAGATACCGGAGCACCAGTTGGCGGCCGTCTACGACCCGATGGTCAATCTGATTCTGCGCGGCAGCAAGTCGATGACGATTGGCGGGCGAGTGCTGCACTACGATCCGGCAACCTATTTCGTCATGTCCGTCGATCTTCCTGCAGCGGGAGTGGTGCGTCCCGATGAGCACGGGACGCCCTACCTGGCGGTCAGCCTGACGCTTGACGCTGAAGTGATTGCAGGGCTGCTGTATGACCTGGCCGACCTGCCCGATCCTCTTACCCGAGAGCAGGAGCACAAGGCCTTTTCCGTAGCGGCGGTCACCTCCGAGCTGCTGGACGCCTGGGTTCGCATGCTGCGTTTGATGCAGCATCCGCAAGACATCCCCGCGCTCGCGCCGGCCTATGAGCGGGAGATCCTCTACCGGGTCCTACAAGGGCCGATGGGCTGGATGCTGCGCGAAATCGTTTCGCCCGACACGGCACTGGCTCGGATCAACCAGGCGATCCAGAGAATTCGCAGCGACTATGCGCAGCCGCTGCGCGTCAAGGAGCTTGCCGAGGGCTCGGCAATGAGCGTGTCCGCATTCCATCGACATTTCAAAACGGTTACCAACCTCAGCCCTCTGCAATACCAGAAGCAAATCCGTCTGTTGCAGGCGCGCACCTTGTTGCTGACGGCCCGGCACGGCGTGACGTCCGCCGCCCATGAAGTGGGCTATGAAAGCCCAACGCAGTTCAGTCGTGAGTACGCGCGCAAGTTCGGTCTGCCACCGAGCCGGGACGTCGCGCGAATTGCCGAGCAAATGAAGTCGGGTTGAGCTCCGACCTGCCGATTAGCATCTGGAGTTCGTGCCGCTGTCACGGCCCTGTGATGAGGTCACGAGCATCCCTCGATAGTTTGCTCTAAGTGAAGTGACCGCAATACCGAGGCGCCTCATCCTACGTCCAACGCTGTGGTCACGAACCCCGTCGGTTGGTGATAGGCGCATGCTGTGCCATCAGTTCAGCGACCCACTCGATGAACACGCGCAGCTTGATGCTGATATGCCGGTTCGGCGGAAACGCCACGAAAATCGGCATTGGCTCGAGACGCCATTCCTCGAACAGGGGCACCAACTCGCCTTGCGCCACGTGAGGCGCGGACATGTAGTCCGGCAGCCAGAGAACTCCCATGCCGGCCAGGCCGGCCGCGAGGTAGGCATTGCCATCGTCGACCGCCAGCACGTAGCGACCCTGGATGTGGATGCTCTCACCGTTGCTGTGCATGGCATACGGCAGGGCTTTGCCGGTGCGC
>NZ_JBFIIG010000263.1:0-4476 GCF_041601375.1 Pseudomonas sp.
CACGAACACCACCGGCAATTGCCAGGCACCGGCGACGTTGAGCGCTTCGAGAAAGTCGCCCTTGCTGGTCGCGCCATCGCCGCAGGTGGTGACGGCGACCCGGTGCTCGCCGCGGATTTTCATCGCCGTGGCCACGCCGCAAGCATGCAGGGCCTGGGTGGCGATCGGCACGCAGAGCGGGAAGTCCTGGGCCACCGCCGGATCGGCGTAGGCGCTGCCGCGCTCGTCGCCGCCCCAGTAGAGGAGAATGTCCTCCATCTTCACCCCGCGCATCACCTGCACCGCGGTGTCGCGGTAATAGGGCACCAGCACGTCCTCCGGCTTCATCAAGGCACCGATGGCCACGCCTATGGCTTCCTGGCCGATGGTCGGCGCGTAGGTGCCGATGCGTCCGGTGCGCTGCAGGGCCACGGCCTTCTGGTCGAACAGCCGGGTCAGGACCATCTGCCGGTACAGGCGCACCAGCAGGTCGAAGTCGTCGGCCCATGCCGGCAAGGCGCCGAGCAGACGGCCCTGCGGATCGAGGTAGCGGGTATAGGGTATGTCGGGATTGAGCAGGTTCATCGACGTTTCCTCGGCACCTTGTGAGTGTGCTAACCACGGTCGACGCTTGTGGCATCGGCCGGCCAGAACAAGCAGGGTCAGCCGTACAGCAAACGCTCGGCCAGGGCGTCGGCTACCCGCGCGGGCGAGCGCTTGTCGGCCTGGGCGTGGGCGTAGATTTCGGTCAGGCGCAGGCTGATCTGGCGCATGTGCGTGGTGATCGCGGCCGGGCTCTCGCCGCGGTGCCGGAGGGCGACATAGATCAGCCCGCCGGCATTGATCACGTAATCCGGCGCATAGAGAATCCCGCGCGCCTGCAGGGTGTCGGCGATGTCGGTGCTGGCCAGTTGATTGTTGGCCGCGCCGGCCACTGCCGAGCAACGCAGCTGGCCGACCGTTTCGCCATTCAGCACACCACCGAGGCCACAGGGCGCGAGGATGTCACAGGGGGTGGCAAGCAAGGTGTCGCTGGCCACCGGGTGGGCACCCAGTTGCTCCACCGCCAGCCGCACCCGGCCGCCATCCAGGTCGCTGACCAGCAACTCGACACCGGCCGCGTGCAGCTGCTCGGCCAGGGCATAGCCCACATGGCCAAGCCCCTGAACGGCCACGCGCAAGCCTTGCAGGTCATCGCCACCCAGGCGCGCCAACGCCGTTGCCCGAATCCCGGCGAATACGCCCATGGCCGTGTGCGGCGAAGGGTCGCCCTCGCTGGTGGTGCTGGTGACGTGCTGGGTGTACTGGGCGATGCAGTCCATGTCGGCGGTGGAGGTGCCGCTGTCGACCGCTGTGATGTAGCGGCCATTGAGCGTCTCGATGAAGCGACCGAAGGCCTCGAACAGCGCCCCGCGGTTGGCGACATGCGCCGGACGGATGATCACCGCCTTGCCGCCGCCCAGGCCGACACCGGCCAGGGCGGCCTTGTAACTCATGCCCTGGGCCAGGCGCATCGCATCGCGGATCGCACTCTGCTCGTCGGGGTAGGCCAGGTAGCGACAGCCGCCCAGGGCCGGCCCGAAGCGGGTGTTGTGGATGGCGACAATCGCCTTGAGGCCCGTGACCGGATCCTGGGTGAGGTGCAAGGCCTCGAGCCGGGCGGCTTCCATCATGGCGAACATGCTGTGGCTCCCTTACTTCTGGTTATTGCCAGTATAGGTGCAGCCCTCGAAATCGCCCGACCAGGCTGGCATAAGTACAGCCATGAGCAAAGCCAGGCCACATAAGCCGCAAATCCAGGCACAACACTGGACGCCGCCCGGCAAGGCGGTTACAACCGAGTATTCCGCGGAGGTGATCATGAGCCCACGCCAGACCTGTCTTGCCTGCCTTGAGCGAGAACCGCCCGAGGTCTTCGAGGCGGCGCTATGGATTGCCGCCGAACACGATCCGACGCTGCAACCGGCCGAGGTGCTGCGCGAGTTCGCCACGCTGCAGCAGCAGGTCAGCCTCGGCTTGCCCGACTTGCCCCCCCGGGAACTGGCGCAACCGCTGCTGCGGCGCCTGAGCGAACTGGATTTCCGCGAAGACGACAGCCCGCCACGCCCGCAGGTGGCCTTGCTGCACAAGGTTGTCCAGCGCCGCCGTGGACAACCGCTGTCGCTGGCGCTGGTCGCCCTGGAGCTGGCGCGGCGCCTGGCGATCCCCTTGCAAGGGGTGAACTTCCCCGGGCACTTCCTGCTGCGGGTAACCGGCGCCGATCACCTCCTGGACCCCTGCGGCGGACGGCGCCTGTACAGCCGCGACTGTCGCGAACTGCTGGTCCGCTACCAGGGCGCCCAGGCCGAACTCAGTGCCAGTCACATGCATGCCTGCGATGGGCGCAGCCTGTTGCAACGACTATCGCGCAACCTGCATCACCTGCACCTGCTGGACGAGGACTACCTCGCGGCCTTGAAAGATGCCGAGCGCGTGCTGCTCCTGGGCCCGCCCACGATGGCCGACCACCTGACCCGCGCCGAGCTGTACCAACGCCTGGAGTGCCCCCGGGCCGAACGCTTCGATGTGCAGCACGCCCTGCTGCTGTGCGACGACCCGGCACAACGCATGCTGCTCACCGAGCGCCTGCGCCAACTCGCCACGACTGCGGCGCTGCATTGATTCACCCACGCAGAGGTCCCTTCGGAGCGTAGGGCGGCCGGGGCGCCGTCCGCTCGGAGCGAAGCGACAGCCCGCCAGCTTTGTGCCACGCCGATGATCCACGGTGCACTGCCTGCGGCGAGTGACACCCTACGGATCGCGGCTTGCTCGATATCTAGCGATTCTCTCGGATCGTAGGGCGGCTTCGGAGCGCAGCGACAACCCGCCGGATTTTGCGCAGGCCGGTGAACCATGGTGCACTGCCTGCAGCGAGTAGCGCCCTACGATGTGACGGCGCGACATTTCTCCCGCTTACAACACCCCCAACGCCTTGGCCCGCGCCACTGCCTGGGTGCGCCGGGCCACGCCGAGCTTGCCGTTGATCCGCCGCGCATGGGTCTTCACCGTATGCAGGGAAATAAACAGCTGTTCGGCGACTTCCTGGTTGGACAGGCCTTGGGCGATCAGGCGCAGCACGGTCAGTTCGCGGCAGCTGAGGCAGGCATCTGCTGCCGCCGGCATCTCGCCGATCGCCGCCAGAGGCAGTTCGTCGGCGGCGAACCACACGCCCTGGTAATTCAGGCACTGACGCAGGCTCTGCGCGGTCTGCCTGGCCTGGTTCGCCGCCGGCAGATCGGCGCAGGCGCTGCAGGCCTCGGCATAGCTTGACCAGAGTTCACTGGCGAACGCCTGGCGGCCTTGCCCCACGGCCTGCTCGAGCAACTGCTGCAGCGCCTCGCGGACATCTTCGCCACGCGCCATGTCGAGGCACAACAGCAGGTGCTGCAGGCGCAGGAACAGCTCGGGAAAATTCGGCGGTGGCACGCTGGTTTCGCATCTGTGCCCCAGCACTCGGGTCAAGGCTTCGCGGGCACGCTGGTGATGCCCCTGGTAGATCCACAGGCGGCTGCTGGCCAACAACAGCACGCCGCGATACAGGGTGTCACTGATCCGGTGGCGCTGCATCCAGCGCTCGGCTTCGCCCAGGTGGGCGAATGCGGCGGGAATATCGCGGCGGTAGGTGGCCAACTCGGCCAGGCCCAGATAGCCATGAAAGGCACCCGGATCGCCACCCGCCAGCGCATCCTCGAGCCCGGCTTGCAGGTGGCTGGCCGCTGGCTCGATGCAACCCTGCCGCAACGCCAGACGCCCCAGGCGCAGCATGATCCGACTGTGCACCGGGGTCTGGCGCAGCGACTGCGCGTCCCCCTGTTCGAGGACCCGCCGCAGCAGTGCCTCGGCACGGGCGAACTCGCCGCGGACCTCCAGCAGCAGCGCATGATCGAGCTCCAGCAATGCCTCGAACACCGCACTACCGCAGAGGCGCGCCTGCTTCAGCACCTCGTGGCTGAGTTGCTGCGCCTGTTCCAGCTGGCCTTCGCCGATGGCGATCTGGGTCAGCACCGAACGGCACAGCAGGCTCTGGGCCCAGGCGCTCTCCGGCAACGCCGACAGCGCCTCGAGCAAATGCGCGCGCGCCTCTGACGCCTGACCAGCACCATAGGCGGCGACCCCGCGAATCGCTTGCCACTGGGCGTACAGATCGGCCAGGCGCGCGGCATCGGCACGCGGCTGAAAGCGGGCCAGCTGATCGACGCAAGCCAGCGCCTCCTCCAGACGTCCGACCAGCAACAATGCCCAGGCGTTCAGCAGAATCAGGCGCGGCGTGCTGGTCAGCAGGCTTTCCGGCAGCGAACTGCGCCAGTGCAGAATCAGCGCCAGATCCTGGCCCTGGAGCAGGCGCTCTTCGGCGAAGCGTTCGAGAAAACTGGCCGCGACTTCCGGCTGCCCCCCCTTGAGCGCATGCTCCACCGCCTCGCGCACTTCGCCGCGGGCGGCGAACCACTGGCTGGCCTG
>NZ_JBFIIG010000264.1:0-4476 GCF_041601375.1 Pseudomonas sp.
GCCGAGGTGGCGGCGCCAACCCTGCAAATCGTTGGCAGCGCGGATCTGCCGGTGTTGCGCATGAACCGCGAGGTCAGCCAGCAGCTGCAGTGCGAGCAGCGGTTGGCGGTGGTACCCGGGGCCACTCACCTGTTCGAGGAGCCGGATGCTCTGGAGCAAGTGGCTATGTTGGCCGGCGACTGGTTCTGCCGCCACCTGCGCGACCTGTAAGCCACGACTCCACGACTGTCGCGAGTACGCGTTCAGCCGGCTTGCTGCTGGACCTCGATTCTACCGAGCCGATTCAGCGCCGCTGGGTGCTTGAGGCGTAACTCGCGGCCGCTGATTTCCAGCAGACCCTGCTGCCGCAAGCGGCTGAACAACCGGCTGACCGTCTCGGTGGTCAGCCCCAGGTAATTGCCGATTTCGCCGCGACTCATCGACAGGATGAAACTGGTCGCCGACAGGCTGCGCCTGCTGTAGCGAGCCGAGAGGTTGAGCAGGAATACCGCCAGGCGTTGTTCGGCGCTTTCCCGGTTGTGGCTGTAATGCTGCTGCTCTTCATGCAGCTCGCGGCTCAGGGTTACCAGCAGTCGCTTTCTCAGGCTGGGGATATGCCCCGCCAGCTCTTCCAGCTCGGCAAGCGGAATGGTGCATACCAACGAAGTTTCCAGGGCCTCGGCATAGCTGGGGAAACTGCTGCTGCCAAAGGCATCCAGGCCGACCAGTTCGCCCGGCAGAATGAAGCCGGTGATCTGCTGGTTACCGTCTTGATCCAGCAGGTAGGTTTTCAATGCGCCCGAGCGCAGCGCATAGACCTGCCGCATGGGCTCGCCGGCACGAAAAAGATGCTCGCCTTTGTGCAGCGGACGATTGCGTTTGACGATGTTTTCCAGCAGGTCGACTTCACCATGCTGCAAGCAAGCTGGCAGGCACAGTCGGCTGAGTGTGCAGTCATGGCAATTCATCTGAATTTTGATTGAGGGGCTAAAGGCACTGTGAAAATCATGGGCAGACATGATCGGCTATTCCTTTATTTCTAAAAATACAGCGATATAAATCAATTACTAAGGATTTCTAATTTTCTCAAACAGGTTTTTTGTCAGGTATTTGACTATCTTATCTTAGAGGAATGCAGAAGCCATGAAGGGGCTTCTGCCGAAATCAGACCAAAGGTCGCGAACGGGATCGCAGCGTTTGATGCAGTCATTGCCTGTCGAGGATCACTCCAGGCCGCGGTGGTTGCGAGCACGCTGCGGCGCAGCGATTTCAGCGATGGAGGGGGTTGCTGAGCGAACGTCGTGAGGGCGAGTCATGATTCAGAACAAGCTGCCGCTGCACCCGGAGGAGATTGCGCTGTCAGGCAGCGACAGTCTTCAGGCCAGGGACAGGGTCGAAAGGTTGTTGGACCGTGCGGGAATCGTCCTCAACGGTAACCAGCCTTGGGACATGCAGGTGCTCGACCCGCGTGCCTACTCGCGCATTCTGTCCCAGGGCAGCCTGGGGCTCGGCGAAACCTATATGGATGGCTGGTGGGAGTGCGAACAGCTCGACGAGTTCATCCACCGGGCGTTACGCGCCAATCTCGAAGCGCAACTGCGCGTCAGCTGGTACGAAGCCTGGCAACTGTTGCGCGGCCTGCTGGCCAATCTGCAGTCGAAGGCCCGCGCCTTCATGGTCGGCGAACAGCACTATGACCTGGGCAACCTGCTCTACCAGTGCATGCTCGATTCACGTATGACCTATACCTGCGGCTATTGGCGCAACGCCGCCGATCTCGAGCAGGCGCAGGCCAACAAGCTCGATCTGGTCTGCCGCAAGATCGGTCTGCAGCCTGGCGACCGGGTGCTGGATATCGGTTGTGGCTGGGGCAGTTTCGCCGAGTTCGCCGCGCGCAAATACGCGGCTGAGGTGGTCGGCATCACCATTTCCCGCGAGCAGGCCGAGTTGGCCCGGGTGCGCTGTAGCGGGTTGCCCGTGGAGATCCGCCTGCAGGATTACCGCGACCTGCACGAGAGCTTCGACCATATCGTCTCGCTCGGCATGTTCGAACACGTCGGCTGGAAGAACTACCGCACCTACATGCAGGTCGTGCAGCGCTGTCTGCGCGACAAGGGCCTGTTCCTGCTGCACAGCATCGGCGCCAACCAGAGCGGCCTGCACAGCGATGCCTGGATCGACCGGCACATCTTCCCCAATGGCGGCCTGCCGTCGATCGCGCAGATCGGCAAGGCCATCGAACCCGACTGGGTGATGGAGGACTGGCATAATTTTGGCGCCGATTACGACCTCACCCTGATGGCCTGGTATGCCAATTTCGAGCGGCACTGGGCCGAACTGGCGTTGCACTACGACCAGCGCTTCTACCGCATGTGGCGCTATTACCTGCTGACCTGCGCCGGCGCCTTCCGCGCGCGCGATATCCAGCTCTGGCAGATCGTCTTGTCCAAGGGCGGAGTGGCGGATGGTTATCGCTCGTTGCGCTGAAGGGCGGCCGACTGGCTTCCCATGGCACGAATTCCGAGGGCCCCTGCATGGCACATACGAAACTTCTGTTCCGCGGCAGTGCCCGAGAGAAGGTGCTGCAGGGGGCGAACCAATTGGCGGATGCGATCCGGGTGACCCTCGGGCCGAAATCCAAGTCGGTGCTGATCCAGAAAAAGTGGGGCACACCGCAGGTCTGCAACGATGGCGTGACCATTGCCAAGCAGGTGAATCTGGAGGATCCCGAAGAGAACCTCGGCGTGCAGATGCTGCGCCAGGCCGCCGAGCGCACCGGCGAGGCGGTGGGCGATGGCACCAGCACCTCGACGCTGCTGGCCCATGCGATCTTCGCCGACGGGGTGCGCAATGTGGTTGCCGGCGCTAGCGCCATCGATATCAAACGCGGCCTGGATCGCGGCCTGCAGGTGGTGATCGGCTCGCTGCGCGCTCAATCCAAACCGGTGCGCACGCGCAAGGAGAAGGCCCAGGTGGCGACCATCTCCGCGCACAACGACGGCACCATCGGCGAGCTGGTCGCCGATGCCCTGGAGAAGGTCGGCAGCGAAGGGGTGATCAGCGTCGAGGAATCGAAGACCACCGAGACCGTGGTGGAGGTGGTCGAGGGCATGCGTTTCGACCGAGGTTATGTCTCGCCGTACTTCATCACCGACACCGACAAGATGCAGGTGGAGCTGGAAGAGCCCTACCTGTTGCTCTGCGACCAGAAGATCGGCCTGCTCAAGGACCTGATCCCGCTACTCGAACAGGTCGCCAAGAGCGGCCGGCCGCTGGCCTTCATCGCCGAGGACATCGAAGGCGAGGCGCTGGCGACCCTGATCGTCAACCAGATCCGCGGCATCCTCCGCGCCGTGGCGGTCAAGGCGCCGGGTTTCGGCGACCGGCGCAAGGAGATGCTCCAGGACATCGCCATCCTAACCGACGGTACGGTGATTTCCAGCGAGCTGGGCATTCGCCTCGAACAGGTCGAACTCAGTCAACTCGGCCGCGCCCGGCGGGTGGTGGTCGACAAGGAGAGCACCACCCTGATCGGCGGCGCCGGCGAGCGCGAGGCGATCGAGCGGCGCCTGCAACAGATCCGCAAGCAGATCGAGATGGCCAGCAGCGACTACGACAAGGAGAAGCTCCAGGAGCGCCTGGCCAAGCTCTCCGGCGGGGTGGCGGTGATCCGCGTCGGCGCACCCACCGAAGCCGAGATGAAAACCCGCAAGGACGCTCTCGACGACGCCATCTCGGCGACCAAGGCGGCGATTGCCGAGGGCATAGTCCCCGGCGGCGGCCTGGCGTTATTGCGTGCGGTGCCGCTGCTCGCCGACGAGGAAGCGAAAAGCGAGGGCGACGAGCGCACCGGCCTGCAGATCCTGCGCCGCGCCCTGGAGGCGCCGGCGCGGATCATCGCCGAAAATTCGGCGGTGGATGCCGGTGTGGTGGTGGCGCGCATGCTTGCGGAAAAGGCCAATGTCGGCTTCGACGCTGCGACCAACAGCTACGTCGACATGTACCAGGCCGGCATCATCGATCCGACCAAGGTGGTGCGGGTGGCCCTGGAAAACGCCGTGTCCGTGGCCAGTGTGCTGCTGTTGACCGAAGCCACCCTGACCGAGCTCCCCGAGCAGGAACCCCCCGTGGAGCCGCCATTTCCGACCTGATCGGCTGGCGGTTTCAGTGTGAGGTGGGCCAGACCAGGGCGAAGCTGCTCTCGCTGGTGGGGCGAACCGTGCAGGCGAATTGCGCCGACTCGCGTTGCAAGGTGTCCTGCAGCCATTGCCGATCCGCGCCTTTGGCTCGGTGGATGCTCAGCTGGCGCTGGCGGGTGGGTAGCAGTTCCAGCGCCGACAGGCGGCCGTCGTAGGTCAGGTCGGCAAAATACAGCAGACCCAGCTCGCCGCGGTAGGCCGCATGCCCATCGATACCCTCGTAGTCGTTCAGCAGGTCGCCACAGCCATAGATGATCAGGCGCTGGCGATAGACTTCCAGGCCCTTGATATGGTGCGA
>NZ_JBFIIG010000265.1:0-4424 GCF_041601375.1 Pseudomonas sp.
AAGAATGCTGCACGGTCCATTTTTCATAGACAAGCCCGTGCAGTGGCCACTCAACAGCCGTCGCCACCTGCGTCTGACAGACCAGAGCATGACGCTCCGCCCAGAGGAACACTTCCGTGAACAGCCTGCTTCTGAACTGCGATATCGGCGAAAGCTTCGGCCCCTGGACAATGGGGATGGATGCCGAGGTCATGCCCTATATCGACTGTGCCAACATCGCCTGCGGCTTCCACGCGTCGGACCCCAGCACCATGCGCAAGACCGTGGCTCTGGCCGTCAGCCATGGTGTGCGCATCGGTGCCCACCCGGCCTATCAAGACCTGGTCGGTTTCGGCCGTCGTTCGATGGATTGCTCGGCGCAGGAGGTCGAGGACCTGCTGCTCTACCAGATCGGCGCCCTCGAAGCGCTCTGCCGCAGCCAGGGCAGCCGCGTCAGCTATGTCAAACCACACGGCGCGCTGTACCAGGACATGATGCGCAAACCGGACACCCTACGTGCAGTCATGCGCGCCGTCGCCAGCTATGACAGGAGCCTGCCGGTGATGCTGATGACCACTCGCGACAACCGCCAGGCGCAAGCCATCGGCGACGAATTCGGCATTACCCTGTGGTTCGAGGCCTTCGCCGACCGCGCCTATGACGCGGCCGGCTTTTTGGTCGCACGCAGCCAGCCCGGCGCGGTGCACCACGACAGCGACGTCATCGTCAACCAGGCCACCACCCTGGCCAAGGGCGATGCACTGCTCGCCAGCGATGGCAGCGCCCTGCCCCTGCAGGCCCACACCCTGTGCGTGCATGGCGACAACGCCGGTTCGGTCGCCGCGGTACGGCGCATCCGCCAAGCCTTCGACGCATTGGCCCAGGCATGACAGCGCGCGCCCCTGTGCCCCGGCTCGAAGTTGCCGGCATCGATAGCTTGATCCTGCGCCTGTTCGACAGCATCGAAGAAAGCAACATGCCTTGGCTGCTGGCCGCCAGCCAACGTCTGCGCAGCAGTTTCGGCGATGCGCTGATCGACCTGGTACCGTCCTACACCACCTTGCTGCTGCACTACGACCTCCAACGCAGCAGCGCGTCCCAGGCCCGTGAGCTGATCACTCAGGCGTTCGCCGACCTGCAACCAGCCAGCACCGCAGGGGGGCGCTGTCACAGCTTGCCGACCTGGTACGACCGCAGCGTCGGTCCGGAGCTGCCGCTGCTGGCGCAACGCAGCGGCCTCAGTGAGGTCGAGGTCATCCGCCGCCACAGCAGCCATGAATACCAGGTGTTTGCCCTCGGCTTCGCCCCAGGTTTCGCCTTCATGGGGTTGGTCGAGGAAGTTCTGGCCACACCCCGTCTGAGCACCCCGCGCAAACGCATCGCGCCCGGCAGCGTAGGCATTGCCGAACGCCAGACTGCGGTCTATCCAGTGGTCTCACCGGGTGGCTGGAACCTGCTCGGCCGCAGCCCGGCAAAACTCTTCGACCGCAGTATCGACGGCTACAGCCTGTTGCAGCCAGGCGACCGGGTGCGTTTCGAGCCCATCGACCACGCCGAATTCATCCGCCTCGGTGGCGATGACAGCCCTCTGGAGGCGATGTAATGAGCCACTCCCCCCTGACTGGCGGGTTGCGCGTCGAACGCAGCACGCCCTTTATCCAACTGCAGGATGCCGGTCGCTTCGGTGTGCGCCACCTGGGCGTGACCCAGAGCGGCGCCCTGGACTGGATATCCATGTACTGGGCCAACTGGTTGCTGGGCAATCCGCTCGGCGCCGCAGTACTGGAGATCACCCTGGGCAATCTCAACCTGCTCTGCGAACAGGACGCTTGCCTGGCCCTGGCTGGTGCGGACCTCGGCGCCAGCCTGGACGGCCAGCCACTGGCACCCTGGCGCAGCTTCAACGTGCGCCAAGGCCAACAGCTCAAGTTTGCCCAACCACGTCATGGCGCGCGCGCCTACCTGGCGGCTCCGGGCGGCTTCGATGCCCCCAGCGTGCTCGGTAGCTGCGCCAGCATGGCCCGCGAGGAACTGGGCGGCTTGCAGGGTAACGGCAAACCACTGGCAACCGGCGAGCGGCTGACTTGGCCCGGTACGGGGCTGCGGCAACGCAGCATAGATGAGCGACTGATTCCTGTATTCACGCCCTCACCGCGCCTGCACTTGGTCATGGGCGCGCAAATCGGCGACTTCAGTGGGCAGAGTTTGTTCGACGTATTCAATAGCGCCTGGAAGATTGATTCACGCTCCGATCGAATGGGCATGCGCCTGCTCGGCCCACGGTTGCAATGCCGCCGTTCAAGCATGGTTTCCGAAGGGATTCCACTGGGCGCCGTGCAGGTGCCACCCGATGGCCAGCCGATTGCCCTGCTCAATGATCGCCAGACCATCGGCGGCTACCCGCGCCTCGGCGCCCTCACCCCCCAAGCAGTCGCACGCCTGGCGCAGTGCCTGCCCGGTGAGGAGCTGCGCCTGGCGCCTGTGCAGCAGGAATCGGCGCAAGACGCGCACCTGCGCCTGCTCAATCAATGGCGGCAAGACTGAGGGCTATCTCGACGGTTCTTTCCGAAGCACCTCGCCAGGCGCCTGTCGCGTGGCGAGAATGCCGAGCCATGCAAGTTAGAGGCTTGGAGCTAAAGCGCGAACGGAAATATCGCGTGGCGGGCTTGCAGCAATACGTCTGTTCCAGCTCGTATACGCTGCAGTAAATAGACTGCTTACGTTGAACCAGGCGGAGAGAAGACCCATACCATGATCGAACTGCGCGGTATCGAAACCTTTTATTGGATTGCCACGCTCGGTAGCTTTCGTGCGGCATCCGAGAAAATGCACACGAGCCAGCCGGCCGTATCGCAACGCATCTCACAGCTCGAAGATGCGCTGGGAGTCAGTTTATTCGACCGCGATAAACGTGGCACCCGTCTCACCGCAAAAGGCCAGGCGCTTCTGGCCCATGCAGAACGCATCCTGCAGATGAAGCACGACATGCTGCTGGTGGCCCGCGCGCAGAACGTGGTCAGTGGCCGGCTGTGCATCGGCGTCGCCGAAACCATTGTGCAGACCTGGCTGCCGGCCTTGCTCGAACGCGTGCATACGACCTTTCCCGATTTGGTTCTGGAGATCGAGGTGGACACCACGCCAGTGCTGCGTTCGCACTTGCTCGCCAGGCAGATCGACCTGGCCTTTTTGATGGGGCCACTGTCCGATCCGAACGTCGAGAATCTGCCACTGTGCCGCTATCCGCTCGCCTGGGTCGCCAGCACACGCTTGCAGCTGGGCGAGGAGCCCCTGTCCCTGGAAGAGGTCGCAGCCTGGCCAATCATCACCTACCCCTCGGGCAGCAAGCCTTATCAGGTGGTTCGCGAGATGCTCACGCAACGGGGCGTACGCACACCGCGCATGTATGGATCGGCCTCACTCAGCATGGCCGTCCGGATGACGCTCGATGGCATCGGCACCTGTGTCATCGCCCCGATTTGTCTCGGCAAAGAACTGGCTGAAGGCCACCTGCGCTTGCTGCAGGTCGACGCTGGAGTGCTGCCCAATCTCGCTTTCACCGCGACCTGGCTGCATGGCACCGACAGCCATGTAGCCGCGGCAATCGCCCGCCTGGCCGTACAGGTTTCCGCCTGTGAGGAAGGTGGCGAAGGGAGTGCTGATCCGTTTTGCTTATGAGCTCTAATCCGAACATCCGATTAGACAACCCGGCGCTTCTGCAATGAAATGAGTTTGCCACATTTCACTTCTGGAGCTCCGATGTCTACTGCGACCACTGCCTCTGAAAGCCTTTGCATACGCCTGCAAGCGCGTCGTGGTGAACTGACCGGGTCAACGGCCAACCTTGCGCCGGGCCATGTGCAAGTCAACCTGGCCATCCTGCCCCGCGCCCTCGCGGCCGACTTCCTGATGTTCTGCATGCGCAACCCGCGCTCCTGTCCGCTGGTTGGTGTCTCGGAAGCTGGAGATCCACACATCCCGGCACTGGGCCACGATCTTGATATCCGTACCGATGTGCCGCGCTACCGGGTATGGCACGACGGTGTAATGCAGGAAGAACTCACCGACATCAGCCACCTCTGGCATGACAACCTGGTGACCTTCGCCATTGGCTGCTCATTTTCCTTCGAGGATGCGCTGATCGCCGACGGCATCGAGATTCGCCATATCGCCAGTGGCAGCAATGTACCCATGTACCGCACCTCGATTCCAACCGTGAAGGCCGGCCCTTTCGCCGGTCCGATGGTGGTGTCCATGCGCCCGATGAAGGCGGCGGATGCAATCCGGGCCATCCAGATCACCTCGCGTTTCCCATCCGTACACGGCGCCCCAGTCCACCTTGGAGACCCGAGCGAGATCGGCATCGCGAACTTGGCGCGCCCCGACTACGGCGATCCGGTCGAAGTACGTTCCGGAGAACTGCCCGTGTTCTGGGCCTGTGGCGTCAC
>NZ_JBFIIG010000266.1:0-4355 GCF_041601375.1 Pseudomonas sp.
CGCCTTGCGTATGAGCCATGCCGTCGCGCGTTTGCGCTGCGCGCGCATTGCGCGTAGTGAAAAACCCTTCCTGGCCCGCGGCTCCAAGGCCGTGCGTTGCCAGCGCTGTCGGCTCGCCCTGAGCCATTGCCTGTGCGCCTGGCGTCCGCAGGTCGAGGCCAGGTCGGGCATGTGTCTGCTGATGCATGATGTCGAGGCGCTCAAGCCGAGCAATACCGGTTGGCTGATTGCCGATGTCGTGACCGACACGTCGGCCTTCGGCTGGCTGCGCACCGCGGTCGAGCCCGCCTTGCCGGCGCTGCTGAACGATCCGCAGTGGCAGCCCTATCTGGTGTTTCCCGGCGAATACGCCGAGCCTGAGCGGGTGGTCAGTGAGGTGCAGCATGTGCCTGGCAAGCGGCCGCTGTTCATTCTGCTCGACGCGACCTGGACCGAGGCGCGCAAGATGTTCCGCAAAAGCCCCTACCTCGACGGCTTGCCGGTGCTCAGCCTGCAGCCCGAGCAGTTGTCGCGTTACCGTCTGCGTCGCTCCACCCGCGACGATCACCTGTGTACCGCCGAGGTGGCGGCGCTCTGTCTGGAGCTGGCCGGCGATCAGCATGCCGCCGCCGCGCTGAATGCCTATCTGGATGTCTTCAGTCAGCACTACCTGGCGGCTAAAGCTCCACGCGCGGTTGATCTGGACGACGCCCTGCATCGGCATTTGCGGCTGTTTCTGTAAGCAGTTGGCTGGCGAGCTCGGCAGGCTTTTTCGGCCATAGTTGCGCCAACAACATGCCGGTGAGCATCAGCGCACAGCCGAAATAGCCGCGCAGTTGCAAGGTTTCGCCCAGTAGCCAGGCGCCCGCAACGGCGGCAAACACGGCTTCCAGCGAGAGGATGATCGCGGCATGCGAGGCGATCGCATGCTTTTGCGCCACCACCTGCAGGGTAAAGCCGATCGCCACGCCGAACAGGCCGCCATACAGAATCGCCGGCCCGGCGGCGATGATCGCCTCGGGGCGGATGTCCTCGAAGATCAGCGCCAACAGCAGGCTGATCAGCGCGCAGGTGGCGAACTGCACCACGGCCAGGCGCAATGGGTCATGGCGTCTGGCGAAAACCCCGACCAGCAGCACATGCACCGCCCAGACGCAAGCACCGGCCAATTGCAGCCAGTCGCCGGAGGCGACCTGAAAGCCTTCGCCGACGCTGAGCAGGAACATGCCGAGTACTGCCAGTGAAGCGCCCAGCCAGATGCCCAGCCCCGTCTTGTGGCCGAGCAGCAGGCCGAGCAGGGGCACGATGATCACGTACAGTCCGGTGATGAATCCGGCATTGGTGACGCTGGTGAAGAGCAAGCCGACCTGCTGCAGGTTGATCCCCAGGGCCAGTGCCAAGCCCATCAGGCCGCCACCCAGCAGCAGGTGGCGGTTCAGCGGCGCGATGGGCGTGCTGCGTGCGCGGCGCTCGAGTAGCGGCAGCAGTGGTAGCAGGATCAATACCGCCAGAGCAAAACGCAGGCCGCTATAGAGGAAGGGGCCGATCGAGTCCATGCCCAGGCGCTGGGCGACGAAGGCCGAGCCCCAGATCATGGCCGTCAGCAGCATCAAGAGGTCGGCGCGCAGGGCCTGGCTTCGCATAAAACAGTCTCGTTGGGCAAAAGACCAGACTGTGCCGCAAAGCAACGCGCTTGACCACTCCGAGATCGCTCGGCATGCTGGGCGCCGTCTTAGGCGCATTATGCGATTGCCCGTGTACTATGTGCGGCTAAATCCAGCCGCCTGTCGTGCTCCACCCGCCGGGCATGCGCTAGCGGTACTCACATAACAAGAACAGGATCTGCTATGGCCGCTTATGAAATCCTGATTGCCGACGATCATCCGCTCTTTCGCAGTGCACTGCAGCAGGCACTGACCCTGGGGCTTGGCCCGCAAGTGAGGCTGGTAGAGGCGGCCAGCATCGCCGAGTTGGAAACCTGTCTCGCAGAAAAGGCAGATTGGGATCTGGTTTTGCTCGACCTCAATATGCCCGGTGCCTATGGCTTTTCCGGTCTGGCGCTGCTGCGCGGGCAATACCCGCAGGTGCCGGTGGTGATGGTCTCGGCGCAGGAAGATGCGGCGGTGGTGGCGCGGGCTCGCGAGTTCGGTGCCAGTGGCTTCATTCCCAAGTCCAGCTCCCTGGAAAGCATCCAGCAAGCCGTACAAGTGGTGCTCGATGGCGATACCTGGTGGCCGGAGCAAACCGAGGAGGCCGCCCAGGTCTCTGCCGAGGCCAAGGCCGCCAGCGCTGGTCTGGCCAGTCTGACCCCGCAGCAGTTTCGCGTGTTGACCATGGTCTGCGACGGCCTGCTGAACAAGCAGATTGCCTACGAGTTGAGCGTTTCCGAGGCCACGGTGAAGGCGCATGTCACGGCGATTTTCCGCAAGCTCGGCGTACGTACCCGCACCCAGGCGGCGCTGCTGTTGCAGCAGATGGAATCGATCCCGAGCAGTTGAACAGCGGGGCGATGCGAGCCACCGCCGTCATCAGGCTGCTGCGCTGGCTACCAGCGCAGCAGCCGAGCGTTCTGCACTGCCTCTCAGGCAATGTTCGGCAGCACTATCTCATCGCTGCGCCTGGCTCCGGCAGTCAGCGCCCGGCATAGCTCGATAAATTCGCGCATGGCGGCGGTCTGGTATTTCTGCTTGTGCCAGATGAAGTAGAACTGCCGACGCAGATCCAGTTCGGGGGTTTCCACCGCCACCAGGCTGCCGCGGCGGAACGCATCGCGCAGGGCCAGGCGCGAGATGCAGCCGATGCCCAGGCCCGACTCCACCGCACGCTTGATCGCTTCGGTGTGCTCCAGCTCCAGGCGCACGTTCAGCGAGCGCGGGTGATGACGCATGGCCTGATCGAATGTCAGGCGGGTGCCCGAGCCCTGTTCGCGGAGGATCCAGGCTTCCCGGGTCAACTCGTTCAGGCTGGCCTCGCCGCGCTTGGCCAGGGCATGCTGCGGGGCGCAGAACACCACCAGTTCGTCCTTGACCCAGGGTTGCACTTCGATATCAGGGTGCTGGCAGTCGCCTTCGATCAAGCCCATATCCAGCTCATAGTGGGCGATCTGCTGCACCACATAGGCGGTGTTGTGGACCTGCAGTTTCACCCGGCATTCGGGATGGCGCTGCATGAAACTGCCGATCAGCAGGGTGGCCAGGTAGTTGCCCACCGTCAGGGTGGCGCCGACATTCAGCGAGCCGAAGCCGCTCTTGCCGCCCAGCAATCGTTCGATTTCCTTGGCCTGATCGAGCAGGGCCACCGCTTGCGGCAGCAACTGCGAGCCCAGGGCATTGAGGATCAATCGCTTGCCGGCGCGGTCGAATAATTGACAGTCGGTTTGCCGCTCCAATTCACTGAGCGAGGTGCTGGCCGCCGATTGCGACAAGGCCAGGGAGTCGGCCGCGCGGGAGACGCTTTCCTGCTGGGCCACGGCGACGAATACCTGGAGTTGTCTGAGGGTAAATCGCATATCTATATAACCGATAACGGATATCTTAATTATCCACTTAACAGATATTCTGCCTGCGTCTAGAATCCGCTGCAACCGCAACGCCCCGTGATTCTTGAGGACCTAGCATGAGCAACCTGAACGTCGAGCGTGTACTCAGTGTTCATCATTGGAACGATACTCTCTTCAGCTTCAAGACCACCCGCGATCGGGGCTTGCGCTTCGAGAATGGCCAGTTCGTGATGATCGGCCTGCAGCAGGACAATGGCCGGCCGCTGATGCGTGCCTATTCCATCGCCAGCCCGAACTACGAAGAGCACCTGGAGTTCTTCAGCATCAAGGTGGCGGATGGTCCGCTGACCTCGCGGTTGCAGCACCTCCAGCCCGGCGATGAACTGATGGTCAGCCGCAAGCCCACCGGCACCCTGGTACTCGACGACCTGTTGCCCGGCAAGCACCTGTATCTGCTCAGTACCGGCACTGGCCTGGCGCCTTTCATGAGCGTGATCCAGGATCCGGAAACCTACGAGCGCTACGAGAAAGTCGTCCTGGTACATGGCGTGCGTTACGTCAACGAGGTGGCCTACCGCGAGTTCATCACCGAGCACCTGCCGCAGAACGAATACTTCGGCGACGCCTTGAGGGACAAGCTGATCTACTACCCGACCGTGACCCGCGAGGAGTTCGAGAACCAGGGCCGCCTGACCGACCTGATGCGCAGCGGCAAGCTGTTCCGCGATATTGGCCTGCCGCCGATCAACCCCCAGGATGACCGCGCGATGATCTGCGGCAGCCCGAGCATGCTCGACGAAACCGCCGCCGTACTCGACAGCTTCGGCCTGAAGATCTCCCCGCGCATGGGCGAGCCGGGCGACTACCTGATCGAGCG
>NZ_JBFIIG010000267.1:0-4352 GCF_041601375.1 Pseudomonas sp.
GCCTTGCCCCGCACGGCATGGCCGAGGGCGTGCGCGCGAATATCCGGGGCACTCAAACCGCTGGCCGTGTCGTAGCGAAAGGTGCCCTGCAGCTGGCTGAGCTCCAGCTCGGGGGTGCTCAACTTGAGCCGCGCACCTTCGGTGGTGAAGTCGACTATCACCGCCGGCGCCTGCCCTTTGCGCAGCGGCAGATCGAGCTTGAGCCGGCCCGACAGAGGCCCCTCGCCCTGCCAGCCGGCGAAGGTTTCGGCAGTGCCCATGGGCGCATCCTGGAGAATCTTCAGGGCATCGCCGACGCTGCTTTGCAGCTCGCTGTCCAGCAGCAGCCGCGGCGCCTGCCCCGGCGCCGCGTGGGGAATGTCCGCCGTGGCGTTGCGCACCCGGCTATCGAGTATGCGTCCCTCGACCACCCGCACCCGCACCCCGCTGTCTTCGATGAACACATCGCCACGCGCCTCGCGCAGTGCCGGCCAACCCGGCTGGAAGGCCAGCTCGGCATCTTCCACGGCGAAGAACAGGCTGAGGCTGCGCGCAGCATCGGCGGCGCCCTTGTTCAGCGACCCCTGGTACTGAAAATAGCCTTCGTTGACCGTGCCGCCGCGAATCGCGGTTTTCAGCCAATCGGCCAGTTCCGCGCTCAAGCCAGGTGCGCGGGTCGGCAGGTATTTCTCGGTATAACGCGCATCGCCGTCACGCAGACCGACGCGCAGGTCCATGTAGTCCTCGGCCTCGGGATCGAACATCAGGCGAATCAGGAAGTCGCCGGCAATCGGCCCCTCTTCACCGAGCACCTGCAGATAGGGGCTACGCAGGGTGAAGGCCTGTTCGTCCAGCTGCCAGGTCAGCCGGGCACTGGCCTGACTGTACAGCCAGGGCTCGGGGAACAGGGTGTCCAGGTGCAGGGAGAAATTTTCGCTGGCCAGGCGCAGTTCGCCCTGGCCCAGGTCACCGGCCACACTGCCGCTGATGTTTTCGGCCGCCGGCGAGGCCAGGTAGGCGGCAAAACCGATGCGCTCGAGATTGGCGGCGAACTGCAAGCGCTCGTCGCCCTCGATCCGGGGCCGGTAATCCACCTGGATATTGCGCAAGGCGCCCTGCGGCTGCAGGCTGACGAGCAGGGCCAGGCCCTTGTCCGGCAGGGGTGCCAAGGCGTTGACCAGCGGCAGCAGCGGCGCCAGATCGAGACGATCGGCGCCGAGCGACCATTGTTCTTCGGCTTCGCGACTGTCCCGACGATGACTGATGGCCAGTTGCACCTCGCCCCAGCGGGTCTCGCCCTGGCTCAGCGCCAGATCGTCCAGCAGCAGCTCGAAGCCCTGTTCGCTGCGTTCGAAATAGGCGTTGAGGGCAAGGTTCTGCACCTGCGCCGCCTCACGCTCGAGATAGGCAGCCACCACCTGCGGCGCGTGCAGGCGGCTGACGGCACGCTGCAAGGCGCCGTCGGCCCAGGCCAGCCAGACTTCACCGCCTGCCTGCAACTGCTCGAGACGCCACTCGCGCGTCACGCTCGGCGGCAGCCAATGCGCCCAATCGCTTTGCGGCAGGCTCAGGTACAGTTCGGCCTGCACCTCGCGCCAGCGCTCGGCCTGCATACGGGTGCGCAACTGCAGCGCCACTGGCTGGCCGTCGGGCAGCAGCAGGCGCGCATCCAGACGCTGCCGACTCGCACCATTGCGCAGGGTCAGGTTGACGTAGGTCAGGGTAACGGCCGGCAGCTGCTGGGCCTGCAGCGTCACCTGGCTGTTCAGCAGCGACAGGCGGTCCACCGCTTGCAACTGCTGCAATACCCGAGTGACATCCAGGGCCGCAGGCTCGCTGCGTTGTGGCAACCCCTGCAAGGTCCAGGCGCCCTGCTCGTCCTGCTGCAGGCTGAACTGCAAGCCATCCAGCTCCAGCTTGGCCAGCCGCGGCTCACGCGCCGACAGGCTGGCGAGCACGTCCGGCACCAGGCGCACCTGATCCAGGCGCAGTGCGCCGGCACCTTCGCCCAATTGCACGTCATGGGCGATCAGCAGTGGCGCGAAGCCCTGCCAGCGCCCCTCCAGCCGGCCGATCCGCAGCGGCATACCGAGCGATGCGGAAGCCTGGTCTTCGGCCTCCAGGCGGTACTCGGCGACCCAGGGCACCAGTTCGCGACCGAGACTGACATACAACGCGGCGAGCACCAGGCCCAACGCGAACAAGCCCAGGCCCCAGCGCAACGCCGCGATCAACCAACGAGCCAGATGCGCCATTCAGTTCATTCCCTGGACACAGCTGGCCGATTCACAGCAGCACCACATCGTATTGCTCCTGGGAGTAGATCGTCTCGACCTGAAACTTGATGGTCCGGCCGATAAAGGCTTCGAGGTCGGCGACGTTGCCCGACTCCTCGTCGAGCAGGCGATCCACCACTTTCTGGTTGGCCAGCACCCGATAGCCCTCGGCCTGGTAGGCCCGCGCCTCACGCAGGATCTCGCGGAATATCTCGTAGCAGGTGGTTTCCGGGGTCTTCAGCTTGCCGCGTCCCTGGCAGCAGCTGCAGGGTTCGCAGAGAATCTGCTCGAGGCTCTCGCGCGTGCGCTTGCGGGTCATCTGCACCAGGCCCAGTTCGGTGATGCCGATGATGTTGGTCTTGGCGTGATCGCGCTCCAGCTGTTTCTCCAGTGTACGCAGCACCTGGCGCTGGTGCTCTTCGTCTTCCATGTCGATGAAGTCGATGATGATGATGCCGCCGAGGTTGCGCAGGCGCAGCTGACGGGCGATGGCGGTGGCCGCTTCGAGGTTGGTCTTGAAGATGGTCTCCTCGAGGGTGCGGTGACCGACGAAGGCGCCGGTATTGACGTCGATGGTGCTCATCGCCTCGGCCGGGTCGATGACCAGGTAACCACCGGACTTGAGCGGCACCTTGCGCTCCAGCGCCCGCTGGATCTCGTCTTCGACGCCGTACAAGTCGAAGATCGGCCGTTCGCCCGGGTAGTGTTCCAGGCGATCGGCGATTTCCGGCATCAGCTCGTCGACGAACTGGGTGATCTTCTGAAAGGTTTCCCGCGAATCGATGCGGATCTTCTCGGTGCGCGGGCCGACCAGGTCGCGCAGGGTGCGCAAGGCCAGGCTGAGGTCTTCGTAGATCACCGACGGGGCCGGCGCGCTCTGCTTCTGCGCCGCGATCTGATCCCACAGGCGGCGCAGGTAGCGGATATCGACCAGAATTTCGTCGCTGCCCACACCATCGGCGGCCGTGCGCAGGATAAAGCCACCGGCCTCGGCGATGCCTTCGGCAGCGACGCAGTCGGCCACCACCTGCTTGAGGCGTTCGCGCTCGGCTTCGTCCTCGATCTTCAGGGAAATGCCGACATGACTGGTGCGCGGCATGTACACCAGGTAACGCGAGGGGATCGACAGCTGGGTGGTCAGCCGCGCGCCCTTGCTGCCGATCGGGTCCTTGGTGACCTGCACCACCAGGGCCTGACCTTCGTGGACCAGGGCGCTGATGCTTTCCACCGCGCTGCCTTCACGGCTGGAAATTTCCGAGGCATGGATAAAGGCGGCGCGATCCAGGCCGATGTCGACGAACGCCGCCTGCATGCCCGGCAACACCCGCACCACCTTGCCCTTGTAGATATTGCCGACGATACCGCGCTTCTGCGTCCGCTCGACATGCACCTCTTGCAGCACGCCGTTTTCCACCACCGCCACGCGCGACTCCATCGGCGTGATATTGATCAGGATCTCTTCACTCATGGCTCTATCTCTGGTCCGACGAAGCGGCAAGCCAGGCAGCGCCAGCCTTCAGCGCTCACCCGCGACCTGCACCCTCTTGACTGTGGACTGGCAACGGCTGCCAGCACGGAATAGCAAATTCTGCGAGCAACTCGGCGGTTTCGCACAGGGGCAAGCCCACCACGGCCGAGTAACTGCCCTGCAACTGGCTGACGAACACTGCCGCCAACCCTTGAATACCATAACTACCAGCCTTGTCCTGCGGCTCGCCGGTGGCCCAATAGGCCTCGATCTCCGCACGGGTCAAGCGCCGGAAGCGCACCCGACTGCTGACCACCCGCGCCGCCACCCTGGTGGTCGACGCCAGGGCTACCGCGGTCAAGACCTGATGCTCGCGGGCGGACAGCGCGCTCAGGGTCGCCACGGCTTCGGCGCGGTCCTGCGGCTTGCCGAGAATCCGCCCATCGAGGACCACGGCCGTATCGGCACCGAGTACCACAGCATCACCCGGATCAGCCAAGGCGGCCAGTCCAGCCTGCGCTTTGGCGCGGGCCAGACGCTCTACATAGGCGCAGGGAGGCTCTTCTGGCAATGAATTTTCATCGACGGGGACGAGTAGCGTGCTGAAGGGCACGCCGATCTGGCTCAAC
>NZ_JBFIIG010000268.1:0-4335 GCF_041601375.1 Pseudomonas sp.
CCAAGGCACCCAACGCCTTCCAGTCGCCTGCCTATTGGTGCATTCTGCCGCCCAATATTTTTCTAATCATTTCAAACCTTAAACCTCTGACTGGAAACCTCGCCTATGTATGCCTACATGCTTATGGCCGCGATCTTCGTGCTCGGCTATCTATGCATCGCCTTCGAACACCCACTGAAAATCGACAAAGCCGCCTCGGCGCTGCTCACCGCAGTGCTGGCCTGGACGGTGTTGGTGCTAAGCGCCGACAGCATCCTGCCGCTGATTGAAGCCGGTGCCCACGCGACCAATAATACCGACTTGGTGGTTGGCGAACTGCGTCACCACCTCGGTGAAATCTCCGAGATCCTGTTCTTCCTGATGGGCGCCATGACCATCGTCGAACTGATCGACGCCCACGAAGGTTTCAAGGTCATCACCGACCGCATCCGCACCACCAAACGTGTGCACCTGCTGTGGCTGGTGGGGCTGATCACCTTCTTCCTGTCTGCCGCGCTGGACAACCTGGCCACCACCATCGTCATGATCTCCTTGCTGCGCAAGCTGATCGACGACAAGCAGGAGCGCTGGTTCTACGCCGGCATCGTGGTGATCGCCGCCAACTCCGGCGGCGCCTGGTCGCCGATTGGCGACGTGACCACCACCATGCTGTGGATCGGCAACCAGATTACCGCCACCGGCATCATCTATAAGCTCTTCCTGCCGAGCCTGATCTGCCTGCTGGTACCGCTGATCATCATGAGCTTCGTGCTCAAGGGCGATATCAAACTGCCCAAGGTCAAGGAAAGCCGCGAAAGTCGTCGTGACCCGACCACCCCCTTCGAGCGCAACCTGGTGTTCTGCCTTGGCCTAGGCGCACTGGTATTCGTGCCGGTGTTCAAGACCATCACCCACCTGCCGCCATATATGGGCATCCTGTTCGGCCTCGGCATTCTCTGGGTCACCACCGAAATCATTCACCGCAGCAAGAACAGCGAAGACAAGGATCCGCTCTCGGTGGTCGGCGTACTGCGCCGTATCGACGTCACCAGCGTGCTGTTCTTCCTCGGCATCCTGCTGGCGGTGTCCAGCCTGTCCACCGCCGGCCACCTGACCCAGGTCGCGGCTTACCTGAAGGACAGCCTGGGCAACGTCTACACCATTGCCATGTCCATCGGCCTGCTCTCCGCCGTAGTGGACAACGTGCCCATGGTCGCCGGTGCGATGAAGATGTACCCGCTGATCGGCCCCGACGCATTGGCGGCAGCCGGCGGCAATGGTTGGCTGGGCAATTTCGTGGTCAACGGCAACTTCTGGGAAATGCTGGCGTACTGTGCCGGCACCGGTGGTAGCTGCCTGATCATCGGCTCGGCCGCCGGCGTGGCGGCCATGGGTATGGAGAAGATCAACTTCATCTGGTACGTCAAATACATCAGCGGCCTGGCCTTTGCCGGCTATATCGCCGGCGCCCTGAGCTACATCGCCCTGTTCGCCAGCTGACAGCCAACGCCTGACGGCTTAAGGTAAGGGGCGCTCACCCTGCAGCGCCCCTTACCTTGCGACAGGAACACTCGGCCCGATGGACGTGAGCAAGACCAAAACCAGTTTCTACCGACGCCTCTATGTGGCCTGGCTGATCGACAGCGGCAGCGCCTGCAGCGTGCCAGCCCTGATGGCCGCCACCGGCATGCCCAGACGCACCGCCCAGGACACCCTGGCCGCACTGGCCGATCTGGATATCGACTGCGTCTTCGTCCAGCAGCCGGGCGAGCGCAACAACGCCGGGCACTACGCCATTCGCGACTGGGGCGCGATCGACCCGCAGTGGGTCGCCGCCAACCTGGCGCCCATCAAGGCCATACTCGGCTATCCCTGAGCAAGAGGCTCGCCATGCGCAGTTCCCACCGACTGTTAGGCGTAATCGGGTTTCTCCTGGGCCTGTTCCTGCTGTTCGAAGCACTGGGCATCCGGGCGCAGTTCAGCCTGCAAGCCCTACAAAGTCTGATCCTCATGCATCCGGTCATCGGCCTGCTGCTGTTCATCCTGCTGTTCGCCCTGGGCAACCTGATCCAGATTCCCGGCTGGATCTTCCTCGCCGCCGCGGTGCTGGCGCTGGGCCGGGTCTATGGCGGTATCGCCACCTACCTGGCCGCCATCGTCTCCTGCGTGTTCACCTTCCTGACCATCCGCTACCTGGGCGGCAACGCCTTGCGCGAACTCGACAGCCGCCTGGCCCAGCGCCTGCTGGCCGGCCTCGACCGCCACCCGCTGGCCAGCATCGTCATCCTGCGCATGCTGTTCCAGACGGTGCCGGCGCTGAACTACAGCCTCGCCCTGTCCGGCGTACCCTTTCGCACCTACCTGCTCGGCACCCTGCTCGGCCTGCCGCTGCCGATCTCACTGTACTGCCTGTTTTTCGATTACTTGGCGATGTGGCTGAATATCACTTAGCCGGCCACTGGCTCGGCGCATAACATCGAACACACGCTTTTTCAGCACGGCCGCAGCAGCTATGGGAAAATGCCGCGTTCCGCCCCTGCCGAAAGCACCAGCATGTCATCGCCGACCCAACGCCCCAACCGTAAACCCACAGCTCCGCGCCCTCCGGCCGCGGCCAAGGCCGATGCCGGCAAGGGCCAGTTGCACCCGCGCAACCGCCATCAGGGCCGTTACGACTTCCCCGCGTTGATCAAGACCAGCCCGGAGCTGGCGGCCTTCGTGATTCTCAATCCGTACGGCAAGGAAAGTATCGACTTCGCCAACCCGGCGGCGGTCAAGGTGTTCAACCGGGCGCTGCTCAAGCAGTTCTACGGCATCGCCCATTGGGATATTCCGGCGGACTACCTGTGCCCGCCGATTCCGGGGCGCGCCGACTACCTGCATTACCTGGCCGACCTGCTGGCCAGCGGCAACGGCGGCGAGATCCCGCGCGGGGCGCAGGTGCGCGCCCTGGATATCGGGGTGGGAGCCAACTGCATCTACCCGCTGCTGGGCAACCGCGAGTACGGCTGGCAGTTTCTCGGCTCGGACATCGCCGCCAGCGCCATCGCCGCGGCCAAAACCATAGTGCAGGCCAATCCCGGTTTGGCCGGCGCCATCGAACTGCGTCAGCAGACCGACGCCACGCATATTTTCCAGGGGTTATTACAGAGCGATGAGCGCTTCGACCTGACCCTGTGCAACCCGCCCTTCCACTCCAGCGCCGAAGAGGCCAGCAGCGGCAGCAAGCGCAAGTGGCGCAACCTGGGCAAGCTCGACCCCAAGCGCAAACTGCCGCTGCTGAATTTCGGCGGCCAGGCCGCGGAGTTGTGGTGCCAGGGCGGCGAGGCGGCCTTCGTCACCCGTCTGATCGCCGAAAGCGTCGAGGTCAGCCAGCAGGTGCTCTGGTTCAGCAGCCTGATCTCCAAGGCCAGCAACCTGCCCGGCGTCTATGCCGCACTGAAAAAAGCCGGCGCGCTGGAAGTACGCACCGTGGAAATGGCCCAGGGCCAGAAGCAGAGCCGCTTCGTCGCCTGGACCTTCCTCACGCCGCAGCAGCGACAGGACTGGCGGCAAGAACGCTGGAAGTAGCGCCGTCAGCTGTAGGCGTCTCCTCTGCTCTGACCCAACAACCCCTGAGTCATTCGTTTTATGGGTTATGAGGTTTTCTGCAGGGGCTCACAAACCCACAGACACACTGGTCTCTAGCCGTAGGGCGGGTGCAACCCGCCGTGCCTTGCATGCGACCTCTGCCCTGGCGGGCTGCCGCCCTACGGGACTTTCCCGGATTGCAGCCGGGCGATGAAAATACCGTTCACTTGGCTTGGCTGGTTCCCGGCGCGTGCCGTTGCAGTTGCTCGAACAGGCTGTCGACCGCCACGGCCAGCAGGCCGATCAGGATCGCGCCCTGCAGGATGAAGGCCGTGTTACCGGTCACCAGCCCCGAGATCACCGGGTCGCCCAGGGTGCTGGCGCCAATGGTGGAGCCGATGGCCGCGGTGGCGATGTTGATGGTCACCGAGGTACGGATGCCGGCCAGGATCACGTTCAGCGCCAGCGGCAATTCCACCCACCAGAGCACCTGCAGCGGCGCCATGCCCATGCCGCGCGCCGCCTCCAGCACCGCCGGATCGATGCCGCGCAGGCCCGCCAGGCTGTTGCGCAGAATCGGCAGCAGGCCATAGAGCATCAGGGCGAACAGGGTCGGCCCGCTGCCGAAGCCGAGCGCCGGCACTGCCAGGGCCAGCACCGCGACCGGCGGTATGGTCTGGCCGATCGAGGCGACCTGGCTGACCAGCGGCAGAAAATCAGCGCCCCAGCGCCGGGTCACCATGATCGCCGCGCCCACCCCGACCAGGCTGGAGACGCAGGCCGCCA
>NZ_JBFIIG010000269.1:0-4207 GCF_041601375.1 Pseudomonas sp.
ACACGCCGGCTAGCCGTGCAACGTCTTTTACTGAAGTCATGCAAACCAACCAGGCAGGGTGAGTCGCGAATCATGCCACAGCGCCGCCGCCTGCCGCGATGGGCAGCCGGAGGCGGCCGCCGGCGCGGGTTTGTTCACAGGCTCTCCACCCAGCCCGAGGCCAGGTGCCAGGCCTGGTGAATCGCCACCCGCCCGCTGCCGGCGCCGAACAGCTTCAGCCCGAGGCTGTCCGGCTGCGGATAGATGCGGCTGCTGAGGCTGAAGCTGCCGTCTGCGGCGAACACCTCGATGGAGGAGCGGTCGAGAAACACCCGCAGCCGTAGGGGTTCCCGGGCGGGCGCCAGCGCCACGCTGCGCTGACCGTCGACTCCTGCGCCCGAGCGGCTGCGGTCGAGCACCAGGCGCTGCAGCTGCGCGTCGTAGTAGAGCAGGGTCTGTTCCTGGCCATCGGCGCTGCAGCGCAAGGCAATGCCCAGGCGCCCGTCGCGGCAGTCGGCCACATCCAGTTGCAGCTCGAGTTCCAGCCGGTCGCCGCTCAACCCGGCAAGCGGCTGGCTGCCCGAGCCGTCCCAGCAGAGCGCGCCGTCCGCCAACAAGGGGGCTTGCCGTAGCGCCGCCAGTTCGCGCGCGGGGTAACTGTGCAGGCGGTCCCCATGCAGTTGCAGTTCGCGCGGCACACCGAGCATGCCGCACCAGTGTTGGGCCTTGCTCGGCATCGGGCTGTCCCACATGTCCAGCCAGGCCCAGAGCAGGCGCCGGCCGTCGGCGGCCAGCAGGGTCTGCGCGGCGTAGAAATCGTGGCCGTTATCCAGTTCGATAAAGGGCCCGCCAGTGAAGCGCCAGTCGCTGTCGAGCTGGCCGACCCGGTAGCCGGTCTGGAACTTGTTCAGCCGCTCGAAACCTTCGGGCTGCATGCCCTGGGGGGAATACAGCAGCACGTCCTGGCCGTCCAGGCGGAACAGGTCCGGGCATTCCCACATATAGCCGTCGCCCTCGCCGCCGCGGCTGGCATAGGCGAGGAACTCCCAAGTGCGCAGGTCGCTGGAGCGGTACAGCGGTAGCAGTGGCACGTCGCCCAGGCGCGCGCCGGCGATCAGGTACCAGTACTCGCCTTCGCGCCAGACCTTGGGGTCGCGAAAATGCATGATCGCGGCATCCGGCGCGGCCTCGATAACCACCCCGTGCTTGGCGAAATGCACGCCGTCGTCGCTGGTGGCCAGGCACTGGACCTGGCGGATGCTGCGCTCGTCGCCCACCGCGCCCAGCCAGGTATGTCCGGTGTAAAGCAGCGCCAGGCTGTCGCCGCAGACCACCGCGCTGCCGGAGAAGCAGCCGTGCCGGTCGAATTCGTCGCCCGGTTCCAGGGCGATGGGCAGGTGCTGCCAATGCACCAGGTCGCGGCTCTTGGCGTGCCCCCAGTACATCGGCCCCCAGCTCGGATCGAAGGGGTGGTGCTGATAGAACACATGGTATTCGCCGCGGAAGTACACCACGCCGTTCGGGTCGTTCATCCAGCCGGTTTTGGGGGCGAGATGGTAGCCGGGCCGATATTCGGGCGTGAGGGGGGCGCTGCCCTCGCTCGGCGGGCGCTGAGCGAGGTCGAGGAAAACAGGCATGCAAGTGCTCGGTGGGTTCATCAAGTGGCTCATGCGTAGCCCTGGGCGAGGGCGTGCAGGGTGGCGGCATCGGACGTGGGTTGGCGCGGCAGGCAGTTGCCGTCGGCATCGAACAGATGCAGGCCGGCGAACTCCGGGTGCAGTTCGACGCGGTCGCCGTGGCGCCATTCGGCAGTCGCCGCGCAGCGGCAGATCAGCGGCTCGTCCTCGCCAACATCGAGGTGCACATAGGTTTCGCAGCCCAGGTACTCGACGCCGACCACGCGCAAGCCGGCGTCGCCTTGCGCCTTCTGCAGGGTCAGGTGCTCAGGGCGGATACCCAGGGTCAGTTGGCTGTCGGCCGCCAGCGCGCTGCTGTCGAAGGGCAGGGTCGCCAGGCGACCGAGGGCCGGCGTCTCGATCGCGCTGTGCGGGCCGGGGGTGAGCAGGCGCGCCGACAGGAAGTTCATCCGCGGCGAGCCGAGAAAGCCGGCGACGAAACGGCTCACCGGCCGCTCGTAGAGCTCGCGCGGCGAGCCGACCTGTTCGATGCGCCCGGCATTGAGCACGACTATCTTGTCGGCCAGGGTCATCGCTTCCACCTGATCGTGGGTCACGTAGATCATGGTGGTGCCCAGGCTGGCGTGCAGCCGGGCGATCTCGTTGCGCATCTGCACGCGCAGGGCCGCGTCGAGGTTGGACAGCGGCTCGTCGAACAGCAGGATGTCCGGCTCGCGGGCCATTGCCCGGCCCATGGCCACGCGCTGGCGCTGGCCGCCGGAAAGCTCCTTGGGCTTGCGCTGCAACAGCTTGTCCAGCTGCAGCACCCGTGCGGTTTCCAGCACCCGCTCGCGCAGGCTGCGTTTCTCGGTCTTGGCCAGCTTGAGGCCGAAGCCGATGTTGTCGTAGACGCTCATGTGCGGGTACAGCGCATAGGACTGGAACACCATGCCGACCCCGCGCTCGCGCGGCTCCAGGTCGTTGACCCGGCGCCCGTCGATCAGCAGGTCGCCGGCGCAGATCGACTCGAGCCCGGCGATCAGCCGCAGCAGGGTCGACTTGCCGCAGCCCGAGGGGCCGACGAACACCACGAATTCGCCGCTGGCGATCTCCAGGCTGATGTCGCGCAGGATGCGCAGGCCGCCCAGTTGCTTGTTCACGTTGTCGAGTTGCAACTTGCTCATGCTGTGATTCCTTATTCTTGTGGGGTCAGCCCTTGAGCGCGCCGGTGGTGAGGCCGGACACGATGCGGCGCTGGAACACCAGCACCAGCAGCACCAGGGGCACTGTGACTATTACCGAGGCGGCCATCAGCAGGCCCCAGGGCAGCTCGTGCTGGCTGCCGCCGGAAATCAGCGCGATCGCCACTGGCACCGTGCGCTCCTGGTCGGTCAGGGTGAAGGTCAGGGCGAAGAGGAACTCGTTCCAGGCGGCGATGAACGCCAGCAGGCCGGTGGTCACCAGCGCCGGCCAGAGCAGCGGCAGCAGCACCCGGGTCAGCGCCACCCAGGGCGAGGCGCCGTCCATGATCGCGGCTTCTTCCAGCTCGCCGGGCAGCTGCCCGATAAAGGTGGTCAGCACCCAGACGGTGAACGGCAGGGTGAAGATGGTGTAGCTGAGGATCAGCGCCCAGGCGCTGTTGTACAGACCGAGGGCGCGGATCACCTCGAACAGCCCGGAGAGCACCGCGACCTGGGGGAACATCGACACGCCCAGCACCAGCAGCAGTACCGTAGCGCGGCCGCGGAACTTGACCCGGCCCAGGGCGTAGGCGGCGGTCAGGCTGAGGAACAGCGCCAGCGCCACCACGCAGAAGGCGACGAACACCGAGTTGCCGATGGCCTGCAGGAACGACGCCTGCTGCAGCACCGTGGCGTAATTGGAGAAGTCCGGCTTATCGAGCCAGTAGCTCACCTGGAACAAGGCGCTGGAGGGTTTCAGCGAGGTCAGCACGGCGTAGTAGAAGGGGAATACCGCGTACAGCAGCAGTACCCCGATCGCGCCGCAGAAGCCCAGGCGCAGTAATGCTTTTTTCAGTAGGCGCAGGTTCATCAGCGCACCTCCATTTGCCGGCGGCCGAGGTAGAGGTAGAGCACGGCGATCACCGCGACTATCAGGAACAGCAGGGTCGAGGCGGCGCTGCCGTAGCCGACATCCTGGAATTCCACCAATTGCTGGCGGGCGTAGATCGACATGCTCATGGTCGAGGAGGAGTTCGAGGTCAGCACATAGATGACGTCGAATACCCGCAGCGAGTCGAGGATGCGGAAGATCGCCGCCACCAGCAGCGCCGGCATCAACAGCGGCAGGGTGACCCGCCAGAACACCTTGAGCGGGTGCACGCCGTCGACCCGGGCCGCCTCGTAGCAATCGCCCGGCAACATCTGTAACGCGGCCAGCATCAGCAGCGCGACGAAGGGCACGGTCTTCCACACATCGACCATGATCACCGCCCACATCGACAGGCCGGCATCGGCGGTCCAGGCCAGGGGCGCGTCGATCAGGCCGAGGCCGAGCATCAGGTGATTGATGATGCCGAACTGGTCGTTGAGCATCCAGGCCCAGATCTTCGCCGAGACGATGGTGGGAATCGCCCAGGGGATCAGGATCAT
>NZ_JBFIIG010000270.1:0-4167 GCF_041601375.1 Pseudomonas sp.
AGAAATCGCCCGCATGCTCGGCGGCCTCGACCTGACCGAAGAGTCCCTGGCCCATGCCCGGCAGATGGTCGGCAGCGCCCGGACCTGAAAGTTGGCGAACAGCTCGCCTACTGCGGGCGGCCTGGCGACGGCGTAGTTATTTATTGACGAGCCCTAGGAGCCTGTCGAACTTAACGCTGTTCTACTGCGGAAAAGCCGGATTTGGCCATTTTTTTACTGCTTTTCCTCGTTAAATAGCCAGCTATTCGCCTCGAAAAACCAGCAAAACTGCCTCAAACCGGACTTTCCCTCGCCACGAACGGTCAAGTCCGACAGGCTCCTAGCGGGTTACTGAAACGACAAAGGCGACCCGAGGGCCGCCTTTGTGAATGTCGCACCGGTGCGCTTACTTCTTTTTGCGCACGTAGAGCACCAGGTTGTGGTCGACCATCTCGAAGCCATGCTCGAGCACGATCTCTCTCTGCCGCTTCTCGATTTCAGGATCGAAGAACTCGATCACCTCACCCGAATCGACACAGACCATGTGGTCGTGATGGCCACTGTCGGCCAATTCGAACACGGCATGACCACCATCGAAGTTATGCCGCACCACCAGCCCCGCCGCCTCGAACTGGGTCAGCACGCGGTATACGGTGGCCAGGCCGACGTCTTCACCCGCCTCCATCAGAGCCTTGTAAACATCCTCTGCACTCATGTGACGCTGCTCGGCGGAATCGAGCATCTGCAGGATTTTGACCCGTGGCAGGGTCACTTTCAGGCCAGCTTTGCGTAGTTCGCTATTTTCAACCATGGTCTGCTTTCTCGCGGAAGCGGCTTCGCAGCTTCCTTTATTGCGGGTATGATCGGGGTTTACGTTGCCCAGCCAAGATAGTGGAAGTCACCCGCCGATGCAAAAAACCAAGCTCCTGCTGACCAGTCTCACCTTCGTGGGGCTCCTCGCGCTCGCCGGTTGTTCTTTCCCCGGGGTTTATAAAATCGACGTCCAACAGGGCAATGTCGTTACACAAGACATGATAGACCAGTTGCGCCCCGGAATGACCCGCAGCCAAGTGCGGTTTATCATGGGCAACCCGCTGCTGACCGACACCTTCCATGCCAATCGCTGGGACTACCTGTACAGCATTCAGCCAGGCGGCGGCAAACGCCTGCAAGAGCGCGTCAGTGTGGTCTTCAACGACAACGATCAGTTGGCCGGCCTGTCGGGCGACTTCATGCCAGGCGTCAGCCGCGACGAGGCCATTCTTGGCCAGGATGGCACCAGCGTGACCGTGCCGCGAACCGAAGAGCAACCAGCGCCAGGCTCCCTGCTCGAGCAAATCCAACGCGACGTCGACGAGGCGCAGAGCGTGCCGGTACCGACCCCGGATCCGCTGGACAGCTCGCCGCAGTAATCAGGCAAGCGCAAAAAGCCCGGAGATTTCCGGGCTTTTTCATGCACGCCAGTCTGGAGTTAACCGCCTTCCTCGTCAGCCTTGGCTTTCGCCGCCTTGGCCGCGCGCTGCTTGCGCACCTCTTTAGGGTCGGCGATCAGCGGCCGGTAGATCTCCACCCGCTCGCCATCCTCCAGCACCCGCTCCTGCGGTTTGGCAACAGCCTTGCCGAAGATTCCCAGCGGGCTGCTGGCCAGGTCCAGACCGGGAAAATGCACCTGCATGCCCGACTGCTCGACCGCCTGGCGCATCGTAGTGCCGTAAGGCAGGCTCAGGCGCAGCAGCTTCTGCTTATCCGCCAGGGCGTAGACCACTTCGACCGCGATCATCTTGTTATCCATATAGCTGCTTCGCCCTTTGACAGAATGCATCCATCAGCGTGTTGGCCGCCTGATTGAACAGCGGCCCCAGCGTGACCCGCATCAGCGGGCCGGCATAGTCGAAGCTCAGGTCCAGGCTGATCTTGCAGGCCTTGTCGCCCAATGCCTTGAACACCCAGCGGCCATGCAGATGACTAAACGGCCCCTCCTCCAGGGTCAGATCGATCGACTGCCCCCAGACCAGTGCATTGCGGGTGATGAAACGCTGGCTAACCCCACCCTTGGCCACGGCCAGGCTGGCCCGCATATGGGTCTGACTGACATCCAGAACCTCACTGGATGAACACCAGGGCAGGAACTCCGGGTAACGCGCCACGTCATTGACCAACTCGAACAGGGCGGGGGCCGGGTACGGCAGCAACGCCGAGCGCTGAATATGGGTACTCATAAGCCTGCAACTTGATTCGATAGGGTGACTCTACTCATTTCGTCAACTCTGCGACAAATACAATCAATATGCCCAATGGCGCCACCACGCGAATCAACCAATAGATCACACCGAACAACAGCGGACTGTCGATCGCCAGTTCCTCGCGTACCACTTCGCGCCTGAGCACCCAGCCGGCGAACAGCACAAAGGCCAGACCACCCAACGGCAAGAGGATGCGGCTGGTCAGGTAATCGATGCTGTCGAAGAAATTTCGCCCGCCCTCTGCGCCCCACTGGAACAGGTGAAAACCGTCGGCAGCAGAGACGAAGAACTTGGCCTCGGCGCCGACGTTGAAGGACAGTACCGTGCCCATGCCCACCAACCAGCACAACAGCACCAACACGCTGGTAACCAAGGCCCGGCTGCGCTGGGTGCGCTCGACCAGGTAAGCGACTGCCGGCTCCAGCATCGAGATCGACGAGGTCCAGGCAGCGATCAGCACCAACACGAAAAACAGGGTACCCATGACCTGGCCGAAGGCAATGCTGCCGAAGGCCACCGGCAGGGTGACGAACATCAGCCCGGGCCCGGCACCTGGCTGCATACCGGCGGCAAACACAATAGGAAACAGCGCCAATCCGGCAGTCAGGGCCACCAGCGTGTCGAGAATACCGACGGCCAACACAGTGCTGCCAATCGAAGCCCGCTTGGGCATATAGGCGCCGTAGACCATGATTGCACCGACGCCAACGCTGAGGGTGAAGAAGGCATGGCCCAGCGCCGCCAGCACGCCGTCGAGCAACTTGTCGGGCTGGAAATCGAAGAGGAAGTGGAAGCCCTGCATAAAGTGCCCGGTGGTCATGCTGTAGCCGAGCAACACCAACAGCAAGATGAACAGCAGCGGCATCATGATGCGCAAACTGCGCTCCAGGCCGGCTACGACACCACGGGCGATGACGACGCCGGTCAACAGCATGAACAACGTGTGCCACAGGCTCAGACGCCAGGGATCGGCCGTCAGCGCGCCGAATGCAGCGCCCGCCCCGTCGGCACTGATGCCGGCGAATCGACCGCCGCCCATGCCGATAATGTAGTCCAGCGACCAGCCGGCGATGACACTGTAAAACGACAGGATCAGCAACGCGGCGACCATGCCCATCAGCGCGGCCCACGCCCACCTCGGCGAAGCGTCAGACTCCAGCGCCAGCGCGCCCAGGGCATTCACCGGACTCTGCCGGCCGCGGCGACCGATCAGGGTTTCGGCCAGCATGATCGGCAAGCCGACCAGGAAAATGCACAGCAGATACATGATGACAAAGGCCCCACCTCCGTACATGCCGGTCATGTAGGGAAACTTCCAGATATTGCCCAGCCCCACTGCGGAACCGGTCGCCGCCAGGATAAACACCCAACGACTGGCCCAGGCGCCGTGGATCGAAACCTTGTCACTCACCATAAATACGCCCGAGAGATGTGCAAAAGACGCGCATTGTCCGGGTTTAACCCCTCTCTCTCAAGATCGGGCTGTCGCCAGCAGGCCCACGACTCCCTATAATGCGCGCCCTATGGCTAAACAAAAGAAACACCCTCAAGGCACCATCGCCCAGAACAAGAAGGCGATGCACGACTATTTCGTCGAATCCAGATTCGAGGCGGGCCTGGTCCTGGCCGGCTGGGAAGTGAAAAGCCTGCGCGCCGGCAAGGCCCAGTTGGTCGACAGCTATGTATTGCTGAAAGACGACGAAGCCTGGCTGATGGGCTGTCACATCACCCCACTGAAGACCGCCAGCACCCACGTGATTGCCGACCCGATCCGCACACGCAAGCTGCTGCTGAACAAGCGCGAGCTGGAAAAGCTGTTCGGTGCCGTGCAGCAGAAGGGCTACACCTGCGTGGCACTGTCGGTTTACTGGAAGGCGCATTTGATCAAATGCGAGATTGCCCTGGCCAAGGGCAAGAAGGACTTCGACAAGCGTCACACGGAAAA
>NZ_JBFIIG010000271.1:0-4059 GCF_041601375.1 Pseudomonas sp.
CGAGCCCCGCGTGCTGACCGCTGATGCGCCCAAGACCATCGCCGACATCGAAGCCTTGATGGGCGCATAACCGTGGCGCTTGATTTTGATGTCATCGTGGTTGGTGGCGGCATGGTCGGTGCAGCCCAGGCAGCCGCACTGGGCCAGGCTGGTTTTCGCGTCGCCCTGATCGAGGTCCGGCAACCGCCGCCATTTGACCCGGCAGCCGAGGTGGACCTGCGTGTTTCGGCTATCTCTGGCGGCTCGCAGCAATTCCTGGCAAGCATCAAGGCCTGGGATGCCATCGCCCGGCAACGCATCAGTGCCTACGAGTCGATGCAGGTATGGGAGCAGACCGGCGCAGGTGAATTGTCTTTTTCAGCGGCGGATTCGGGATTGGCCAGCCTTGGGCATATTGTTGAAAACAGTCTGATCATCGATGCCCTGTGGCAGCAACTCGACACCGTAGAGGTGATCTGCCCGGCGCGGATTGCGGGCCTGAACCTGGAAGAATCCAGTGCCGAAATCAAGCTGGAAGAAGGACGCGTACTGACCAGTCAATTGGTCATCGCCGCGGACGGGGGCAATTCGGTGACCCGTGAGCTGGCGGGTATTGGCTGCTACGGCTGGTCCTATCAGCAGCGCGGCATCGTCGCGCATGTGCAAACGCAGCAGCCCCACCAGGCCACGGCCTGGCAGCGCTTCCTGCCCACCGGCCCGCTGGCCTTGCTGCCGCTGGCCGATGGGCGTTGCTCCATTGTCTGGTCGGCCAGCGATGCCCTGGCTACCGAACTCCTCGACCTGGACGACGCGGCATTCGGGCAGCGACTGACGGAGGCGCTGGAAGGGCGCCTGGGCGAAGTCAGCGTCACCAGCCAGCGCGCGGCTTTTCCCTTACGCATGCAGCAGGCCGAGGCCTATTGCGCGCCGCGGCTGGCCCTGGTGGGCGATGCAGCGCACGTGATCCACCCGCTCGCCGGTCAGGGGGTGAACCTGGGTTTCGGGGATGCGGCCCACCTGCTGGAGGTGCTGCAGCAAACCCGCCAGGCCGGTCGCGACCTCGGCGAACACCGCCGCCTGCGCCGCTACGAGCGTGCACGCAAGGCCGAGGATGCGCTCATGGCAACCGCCACCGATGGGCTCAATCGCCTGTACGCCAGCGACAACCCCTTGATTCAACTGGGACGACGGCAGGGCTCGCGGCTGGTCAACCTGCTCACGCCACTCAAGTCAGCGCTGATTCAGCAAGCCGCAGGCTAGCCACTGCTGGCCACAGCCGTTATAGTCTCGGCTCAACGCTAACGCAGTGCGGGAGAGAACGGGTTTTACGACCCGTCACCGAAGGCGCAACCGCCCGGAAACGCTCAGGTCCACGGACCGCCCTGCAGGGGATTTCACCAGCGAGTGATTCTCCGTGTTGACTCTGGAGAGCGTCGCCATCACGCATGGCCGACCACCGACGGGGCAGGGGTAGCAAGCTACCCTGATCTCTCAGGTTCATGGACAGAGGGGCTACAGTTCAGTGTTGGGCTGTAACCCTGTATGGACCGAGCAGTACCCTGTTATGACTCAAAGAACGGCACTCTATGATCTACACGTCGCCGCCGGCGCCAAGCTGGTGGACTTCGCGGGCTGGGATATGCCCGTGCAGTACAGCTCCCTGATTGAAGAACACGAGGCCGTCCGTAATGCCGCCGGCATGTTCGATGTATCGCATATGACGGCCGTCGATATCCGCGGCCCCCAGACCATTGCCTACCTGCAACGCCTGCTGGCCAATGATGTGGCTCGCCTGGAACCCGGCAAGGCAATGTACAGCTGCATGCTGGCCGAGGATGGCGGGGTAATCGACGACCTGATTACTTATTATATGGCCGATGACTGGTTTCGCACCGTGGTCAATGCCGGCACCACCGACAAGGACCTGGTCTGGATGCAACAACAGGCCGCTGGCTTTGATGTGAGCATCGAAGCCCGGCGCGAACTGTGCATCCTCGCCGTGCAGGGTCCGCAGGCGCGCCAGAAGGTCGCGGATCAGCTCGAATCGGAGCTGGCCCAAACGGTCATGGCCCTGAAGGTGTTCAGTGCCGTTGATCTCGGCGAGGCTTTCGTCGGCCGTACGGGTTACACCGGCGAGGACGGCTTCGAGATCGTGCTGCCGGCCGATGCGGCCAAGCGGCTCTGGCAGCAACTGCTGGAAGCGGGGGTGGCTCCCTGCGGTCTGGGCGCACGCGATACCCTGCGCCTGGAAGCAGGCATGAATCTTTATGGTCAGGACATGGACGAGAGCAAGCACCCGCTTGAATCCGGTCTTGGCTGGACGGTGGCCTGGGAGCCGGCAGAGCGCGACTTTATCGGCCGCGCCGCACTGGAAGCTCAGCGCGGTGCTTCAGCCAACAAGATGGTCGGCCTGCTGCTGGAAGGTCGCGGCGTATTACGCGCCCATCAAAAGGTAATGACGCCCCATGGCGACGGCGAGGTGACCAGCGGCACCTTTTCGCCCACCATGCGGCGTTCGATCGGGCTGGCACGGGTGCCCGCACAGACCGGCGATACGGTCGAGATCGATATTCGCGGCAAGGCCGTGGCAGCACGGGTGGTCAAATATCCATTCGTGCGTAATGGCAAGGTTCTGGTTACTTAAATAAATAGTTTTGAGGGAAAACATCATGAGCAATATCCCCGGTGAGTTGAGATACGCGGCCTCCCATGAATGGGCCCGCCTGGAAGACGATGGCACGGTAACGGTCGGTATCTCCGATCATGCGCAGGAAGCCCTGGGGGACCTGGTCTATGTGGAAGTGCCCGAGGTCGGGCAGACCGTGGCCGCAGAAGAGGCCTGCTGTGTGGTGGAATCCGTCAAGGCCGCATCGGACGTTTACGCGCCGATTGCCGGTGAGGTGATTGCCAGCAACGAAGCCCTGGAAGACCAGCCTGAACTCGTCAATGAAGCACCCTATGAGGGCGGTTGGCTGTTCAAGCTCAAGCCGGATAACGCCGCCGATCTGAACAACCTGCTGGACGCGGCCGGATACGAGTCCTCCCTCGAAGACTGATTGAAAACACTATGCCCTTTATTCCCCATACCGAAACCGATATTCGCGACATGCTCGGTGCCATCGGCGCCGACAGCATCGAGGCACTGTTCGACGAGATTCCTGCCAGCCTGCGTTGCGGCGGGCTGCAGGCCATTCCGCAAGGCCTGAGCGAGATGGCCGTTACGCGGCTGATGCACGAACGCGCTGCCGAGGATGGCCAGCCGCTGTGCTTCATCGGTGCCGGTGCCTACGAGCATCACATTCCGGCAGCAGTATGGGAGATCACCACCCGCGGCGAGTTCTACAGTGCCTACACGCCCTACCAGGCCGAGGCCAGCCAGGGCACGCTGCAGTTGATCTACGAATACCAGACCATGATGTGCGGCCTGACCGGCATGGAGGTATCCAACGCCTCGATGTATGACGGCGCATCGGCGCTGGCCGAGGCGGTGTTGATGGCAGTACGCGCCAATCGCAAATCGAAATCGGCCCGCGTGCTGTTGCCGGCCAGCGTGCACCCCTTCTACCGGCAGGTGGCGCAGAACATCGTAGAGGGGCAGAACATCCAGTTGGAAACCCTGCCGTTCTGCACCCAGGCCGGCACCACGCTGGTCGACTCGCTCAAGCGCTTTGAGGGCGAGGACATTACCGCGCTGGTGATTCCGCAGCCCAACTTTTTTGGTTGCCTGGAAGCCGTGGATGCCCTCACCGACTGGGCGCATGCCCAGGGCGCGCTGGCCATCGCGGTGGTCAATCCGCTGGCGCTGGCGTTGCTGCGGCCGCCGGGCGAGTGGGGTTCGGGGGACGAAAAGGGCGCCGATATCTGCGTCGGCGATGGGCAGCCGCTGGGTGCGCCGCTGTCCTCGGGCGGGCCGTACTTTGGCTTCATGACCTGCAAGCAGCAGTACGTGCGCCAGATGCCCGGCCGTATTGTCGGCCGCACTGTCGATCTCGACGGCAAGCCCGGTTTTGCACTCACCCTGCAGGCTCGCGAGCAGCATATACGCCGCTCCAAGGCGACCTCCAATATCTGTACCAACCA
>NZ_JBFIIG010000272.1:0-4001 GCF_041601375.1 Pseudomonas sp.
CCCGGGTATGCCTTCATCAAAACTCACTCACGCCCCCTTTTGATGTGAGGCCCGCATGGATATCAACGCATTTACTTTCGAGCATCGATGGGCTGTCATCGCACGGCAGCGTGGCTGCCAAGAGCCAAAAAGGTCGGGAATCCTTGATCCTTGTCTCGCGGAGGCCGGATGAAGTCTCTTTCCAGCACTGGGTTTGCGCTATTCGGTGCAGCGCTGGTTGCGATCAGTTTCGGGCTCGCGCGCTTCGCTTTCGGCTTGTTCGTGCCCCCTATCCGCACTGAACTCGAACTGACGCCGTACGCGATCGGCATCATCGGCGCGCTGCCGCTTATCAGTTTCTTGCTGGCCACGCTGGTTGCGCCTTTTGCTGCCGACCGCCTCGGTGCCCGTTACACGGCGATGCTGTCCGGTGGGTTCGCCGTCGGCGGCCTGGCGCTGATCAGCCAGTCCTCTAGCGCGCTGTCGCTCGGTGTGGGTGTGTTCGCCTGCGGCATCTGCACCGGCCTGATGATGCCGGCGCTCACTGCCGCCATGCAGGCACTGGTCAAGCGCTCGCTGCACGGTCGAGTAAGCGCGGTCATGAATGCGGGTACCAGCATCGGTGTGGCAGTTGCCGTACCGGCGGTTCTGTTCCTGGCCAGCGCTTGGCGTTTCGCCTACGTATCCTTTGCCGTCCTGGCGGGCATCGGAGTAGTTGCCGCGTGGTACTTCATTCCCTCGGTGTCGCGGATCACGCCGGCGAACGCTGCGCCGCCACCGCCGATCAACGCCCTGCAGTGGTCGCGTCTGTTCAGGCTCTCGCTGTTTGCATTCGCGATGGGCTTCGTCTCTTCCGCGTACTGGATCTTCGCGCCCGATCTAGTGGTCACCCTCGGTGCCCTCCCGCCCAGCGCAACCGGGTGGCTGTGGCTAGCGGTTGGCATTGCCGGCCTCGGAGGCGCCGTGGTGGCCGACCTGGCCGATCGCAACAACCCACCCATCACGCACGCTCTGATGCTGATGATGCTGTGCGTTAGCCTGGCATTGCTAGCTGCCAGCCCAGGGCAACTGGTACTCACGGTATTTTCCGCGCTGGTCTTCGGCCTGGCCTACATGAGCCTGACGGGGCTCTATCTGATGACCGGCATCCGTCTGCTGCCGGGCCGATTGTCGATGGGACCGGTACTGCCATTCATGGCCGTCGCGCTCGGCCAGGCGGCCGGCTCGCCCGTCGTCGGCGCGCTGGTAAATGAATTCGGCTACGCCGATGCGTTTGCCATGTTCTCAGCGATCGGCATCCTGGTGGCAATCTTGTCGCCGCTGTACCCGCGCTACATTGACCATGTGCTCGAAGAGGAAGTCGAGGGCGAAACCGGCCTCCAGGCGGCGTTCGATCACCAGTTGCAGGACGCCGAAGGCGAGCCGCTGGACGCCATCGAGGTAGAGGCTGAAAAAACGTAGCCGGCACGGAAAATCAGAAAATCCGGCACATCCACCAGGTTAGTCGTTGGGGGTCGCGGCGCATGAAATCTGGACCGGGCGCGGGTACTGAGCCACAGCCAAGTGGCTGGCAGAGTGATAATGATCGGCGCTATCGCGTTGCTGGCTATTCGTAACCGGACATAAGCCGCATTGATCCCCATGCCAAGGAACAGACGCGTCGGATCAACAGCTATCAATTCAGCGCGCCGCCCAGGCGCCCGACCCAAGGACTACAACATGTACCGCAAACGACTCCCCTGCACCCTGGCCCTGCTCGCCGTACTGGCCGGTTGCAGCTCGGTAGACGGCAGCAAGACACCGCCACCACCCGCCAACCCCAACGGCGCCTGTAACGCCGACTTGGTGCAAGGCATGCTGGGCGAGACCGCGACCGCCGAACAGGTTGAACAGGCGCGCCAGCAGGCCGGCGCGCGCAGCGTTCGCGTACTCGCCCCCGGCGATGCGGTGACCCTGGAATACAACTCGCGGCGCCTGAATATCGATATCGACGAGGCCGAAGTGATCCAGCGGATCAGCTGCGGCTGAACCCTTAACCCTCGCCCGCACCAATAGTCAAAGGCCGAGAGCGTGTGCCGCGCCAATACGGCACAATCGCCCCCCGCACTGCCCGAGCCGACCGCACCATGCTGATAGACGAAGAGTTGACCCTGAAGAAGCTGGAAATCTTTCTGGGCTTTATGCGTAGCGGCAACCTGGCGCGGGCGGCGGCCGATCTGGAGACCAGCTCGGTCAGCGTGCATCGCGCCATTCATTCGCTGGAAAGCGCCCTGCGCTGCCCGCTGTTCAAGCACGAGGGGCGCAACCTGATCCCGTTGAAAAGTGCCTATGTGCTGGAAGAGCGGGCGCTGAAGCTGGTCCAGGAGGTGCTCGACAGCGTGCGCCTGACCCGCGAGGCGGCAGGTTTCAGCGCCGAGCGCTTCAAGCTTGGCGCGCTCTATTCGTTGACGGTGAAGACCGTGCCGCAGCTGATCATGGGCCTGAAGATTAGGCGCAGCGAGCTGAACATCGACCTGATCCTCGGCTCCAACGTCGACCTGCAATTCAAGCTGAAGAACATGGAACTGGACGCCATCCTGGTGGCGCTCAACGACAGCATCAACGACCCGGATTGCGCGCAGCTGCCGTTGTTCTCCGATGACATCTTCCTCGCCGTGCCGGTGGATTCGCCCTTTGCCCAACAAGCCGAGGTGGACCTGAGCGACCTGCGCGAGGCCACGTTCATTACCCTCAGCCAAGGCTTCGCCACCCACCAGGACGGTGCGCGGGTATTCCAGCAGGCGGGCTTCGAGCCGAAGGTGGCGATGCAGGTGAACGACATCTTCACCCTGCTCAGCATGGTCAGCTCGGGCGTCGGTTACGCCCTGCTGCCGGGACGCATCGCCGCGGTGTATGAGAACCGCGTGAAGCTGATTCCGCTGCGGGCCAAGTACCACCTGCAGCAGCATATCGGCGTGGTGTTTCTGAAAGCCAAGGAGCGCGACCCGAACCTGCTCGCGCTGTTGGCCGAATGCCGGATGTACAGCCTCAGGCATCAGGCCTGAAACGCCAGGTGGGCTGAGCGAAGCGCCCAACCCACCCGACGTTATCCATCCGCTAGCGAAGGCTCAGCCCATCAGCCCGCGCATGATGAAGAACAGCAGCGACGGCCCGAGCAGGCAACCCAGGGCGGTGTAGAACGCCGCAGTCAGGCAGCCGTAGGGAACCAGCTTCGGATCGGTCGCCGCCAGGCCGCCAGCGACGCCGCTGGAGGTGCCGATCAGGCCACCGAAGATCACCGCACTGCGCGGGTTGTTCAAGCCGATAAAGGGCGCCACGAAGGGCGTCGCGATCATCACCAGGATGGCCTTGACCAGGCCGGCGGCGATCGACAGCGCCATCACTTCCGAACTGGCGCCAATCGCCGCACCGGTCACCGGGCCAACGATATAGGTCACCGCGCCGGTGCCGATGGTGGTCAGGCTGACCGCATCGGTGTAGCCGAAGGCCATGGCCACGCCGACCCCGGCAATAAAGGAGGTGCCCACGCCGACGAACAGTGCCAGCACCCCGGCAAAGCCCGCGCGTTTCAGCTCTTCGACGCTGACGCCAAAGCCGGTGGCGACAATCGCGAAGTCGCGCAGCATGGAGCCACCGAGCAGACCTATCCCGGCAAACAGCGGGATATCCACCAGGCCCTTGGTCCCGCCGGTGTAGGCACCGCCGATATAGGACAGCAGCAGGCCCAGCAGGATGGCAATCGCCGAACCGTGCAGGCGACCTTTGGTGAAGGTATCTGAGATCCAGTAGGACACCCACATGGTCAGGCCGATGATGGCGAAGCCGCTGATCAGGCTGTAGCTGGTGAATACTTTCATCAAGGATTCGTACATGGCGATCACCGTGGCAATTTGGTCAGGGGGGGAGTTTCGTGCGCTTCAGGCTTGGGTTGCCCGATACGACTCAGCACTGGCACCAGGGCAAATGCCAGGACCACCGCCAGGGTGCCGGCGATAATCGCCATAGGCCCGCCACTGAGGGCG
>NZ_JBFIIG010000273.1:0-3946 GCF_041601375.1 Pseudomonas sp.
GCGGCGCAGGGCCCGCTTACCTGAGACCGCATACGGATGCGAAGCGCCGCGTAACCCGCCAACCCACGGTGAGTCGGCGACAGACCATGGCGGGTTACGGCGCGCCCGGCTTCGCTGGCAACCGTAGATCGACTGCCACGCGCCTAACCCGCCCTACGGGGATCGCGGCAATGAACAGGACCGCGATTAACCGTAGGGCGGGTTAGCGGCGCGGGGCCCGCTTACCTGAGACCGCATACGGATGCGAAGCGCCGCGTAACCCGCCAACCCACGGTGAATCGGCGACAGACCATGGCGGGTTACGCCGCGTCCGGTTTCGCGGGCAACCGTAGATCGACTGCCTCGCGCCTAACCTGCCCTACGGGGATCGCGGTAATGGATAGGACCGCGATTAACCAACGTTGTCGTGACACTTATGTCAACCGCTCAAACAGTCACGCCGTAATCGGCCAGCAGCGCGACGAACTGCTCTTCGTCTATCACTCGCACGTCCAGTTCGCTGGCCTTGGCCAGCTTGGAGCCGGCCCCTGGCCCGGCAACTACGCAGGCGGTCTTGGCCGATACCGAGCCGGCCACCTTGGCGCCCAGGCTTTCCAGTTTGTCCTTGGCCACATCGCGGCTCATGATTTCCAGGCTGCCGGTCAGCACCCAGGTCTGGCCGGCCAGGGGCAAGCCTTCGACGGCTTTCTTCTCGCTCTGCCAATGCATGCCGAACTCGCGCAACTGCGCCTCGATGGCGCGTGCATGTTCGACATTGGCCGGATTGGCGAAGAATTCGCGTAGCGCCTGTTTGCCCTTCTCGTTGAGGCCCTTCATCACGCTCAGCTCCAGCCAGTCCTGGCTGAGCTCGATCACCCGTTCGAGACTGCCGGCCTTGTCCGCCAGGTTCTTCGCCCCGGTGACGGCAATGCCGGCGATATTCAGTTTGCCGAGCAAGTCCGCCAGGGTCGCACAGCCCGCGAACTCCGGGTGCACCTCGCCCTCCTCCTGCAGCTCGATGCCGCGCTCAAGCAACTCGGCGATCACCTTGCGGTTGTGCGAGTCACGGAAAAAGCTGTGAATCTCATAGGCGACTTCCAGACCGACATCCGGCAGGTAGGTCAGCACTTCCGGCAGCGCCTGCTCTATGCGTCGCAACGAAGCCAGCGCGCGGGCCAGCACCTTGGCGGTTTCCTCGCCGACATCGGGGATGCCGAGGGCGTAGATGAAGCGCGCCAGACTCGGTTTGCGGCTGGCGGCGATGGCCGCCAGCAGGTTGTTGCTCGACAGTTCGGCAAAACCGTCCAGGCCGACAATCTGTTCGAACTTCAGGGTGTACAGATCCGCCGGCGAGCCGACCAGCCCTTCGTCGACCAGTTGCTCGACGCTCTTCTCGCCCAGGCCATCGATGTCCATGGCACGACGCGAGACGAAATGGATGATCGCCTGCTTGAGCTGGGCCGCACAGGCCAGGCGGCCGACGCAGCGGTAGATCGAGCCAGCGCTGAACGACTCCTTGCCCTTGCTGCGCTTGACCAGCTGGGTGCGCTCGACGCGGGAGCCGCATACCGGACAGTTCTCGGGGATCTGCACCGCTCGTGCATCGGCCGGACGCCGCTCGGCCACCACCTGCATGACCTGCGGGATCACGTCACCAGCGCGGCGGATGATCACCGTATCGCCGATCATCAGCCCCAGCCGCGCCACTTCGTCCATGTTGTGCAGGGTCGCATTGGATACCGTGACACCCGCCACCTTGACCGGCTTCAAGCGCGCCACCGGGGTGACGGCACCGGTGCGACCGACCTGGAACTCGACATCCAGCAGCTCGGTCAGCTCCTCCATCGCCGGGAACTTGTGGGCGATGGCCCAGCGCGGCTGACGCGCGCGAAAGCCCAGTTCGCGTTGATAGGCCAGGTTATTGACCTTGAACACCACGCCGTCGATTTCATACGGCAGCGCATCACGCTTCTCGCCGATGGCGCGGTAATAGGCCAGGCACTCCTGCACCCCTTTGGCCAGCTTCAGCTCGGGACTGATCGGCAGGCCCCAGCCCTTGAGCGCTTTGAGAATGCCGATATGGCTGTCCGGCAACTCGCCCTGGACCTGGCCGATGCCGTAGCTGCACAACTGCAGCGGACGACTGGCAGTGACCTTCGGGTCGAGCTGGCGCAGGCTGCCCGCCGCGGCGTTGCGCGGGTTGGCAAAAGGCTTGCCGCCGTTTTCCAGTTGCCGGGCATTCAACGCCTCGAAGCCGGCCCGGGAGATAAACACTTCGCCGCGCACTTCCAGAACTGGCGGCCAGCCGCTGCCCTGTAGCTTGAGCGGGATATTGCGAATGGTGCGCACATTGACGCTGATGTCCTCGCCGGTGCTGCCGTCGCCACGGGTAGCGCCGCGCACCAGCAGACCATCGCGATACAGCAGGCTGACGGCCAGACCGTCGAGCTTGGGCTCGCAGCTGTACTCAACCTCGGCACCGCCGCCGAACAGATCGCCGGACGGCAGGTCCAGCAACTCACGCACGCGGCGGTCGAAGTCCAGCAGCTCGGCCTCCTCGAAGGCGTTGCCGAGGCTGAGCATCGGTATTTCGTGCTTGACCTCGCCGAAGGCGCTCAAGGCAGTGCCGCCGACGCGCTGGGTCGGCGAATCCGGTGTCACCAACTGCGGATGCTCGGCTTCCAGCGTCTTGAGTTCGTTGAACAGTCGGTCGTACTCGGCGTCCGGCACGCTCGGCTCGTCGAGTACGTAATAGCGGTAGTTGTGCGCATCGAGTTCGCTACGCAATTGGGCGATGCGTTCGGCGGCGGTCTGGGTGGCGGACATAATTCACAAGCCGTAGCTGCAGGCGTGAAACTGGAAGCGGTTGCCGGGTGTTTCCGGCCCTGGTCTCCAGTTCAACCTTTGGTTGATATTCAGGCGCAGGATTCTAGCCGTTTGCAGGCCAGCCTGCCTTGGCTATGTGGGCGCGGGGCTTGTGCCGCTGAACAGAGCGGGCAAGCGGGAGCCGAAAAACCAAAAGCATCGCGCCAGGGCGGCCACAGGTTTGTGTAATGTCTGACGGGCGGGCTGGAACAGCATCAATCTCCCGTCAGCAGTACCGGAGAAGTCGAAGGCGGCGTTGTACCGACAGGTCCATCCCCTGTCCTTGACGCCGGCGATGAATCTATCAGTTATATGCAATAGCTGGGCGCTCCGGGTGGAGTGGGTACTGGCCGGAATTACGGGCCGTGCAGTCTTTTTGCCGCTACCGTCAGGACGAGTTAAACTCACCCACATCCCAACCGGAGGCCCGCCATGAGCGTTCAGCTTTCCCCCATCGTTTCTGAATTCGAGACCGAAGAGCAAGCGGCCAGCTATGACCGCTGGTTCCGTGCCAAGGTGCTGGATGCAATCGACAGCACTAAGCCACGCCTACCTCACGACGAAGCAATGGCGAAAGTACAGGCTGCTCTGGAAGAGCGCAGGAAGGTTCGCGCAAACCGTTCGTTGGACTGACGAGGCCACCACCGACTTGGTGGAAATCATCGACTATATCGAACAGCGCAACCCTCTAGCGGCCGAGGCGCTACATGCCGCCATTTTGAGAACTGTCGAGGGTCTTCCATCTGCCCCCTACTTGTTCCGCTCGGGCCGCGTGCGAGGTTCCCGCGAATGTGTCGTGCATCCCAACTACCTGGTGATTTATCAGGTCGGGACAGGCAGCATCGACGTGCTGCGCGTCTTGCACGCCCGCCAGGAATACCCTTAGCTACTGCGATCCGTTCGCGGCAATGCGGGCCGCAGGAGCGCCAAAAAAGCCAAAGCACCGCACCGGGGGCGGCCCCTCTCATCAAACAAAATATATCTCATTGATTTTATTGATTATTGTAGGAGCGGCTTTAGCCGCGAATTCTTCGTGGCACAGCAAAGCTTCGCGGCTGAAGCCGCTCCTACAGGTACCCACAAGCCGACAGACACGATTGCC
>NZ_JBFIIG010000274.1:0-3880 GCF_041601375.1 Pseudomonas sp.
CAGCTCGCCTTGCAGACGGCTGTGCTTCACCGAATCGACCTGGGGTTTTTCGCTGAACACCTGGCAGCTGGCAAATAGCGGCAACAGGGCAAACAATAGAAAACGACTGGCGTGCATCGAGGCTCTCCTGGCAAGAGCGGCCACGGTACGCAGGGCTGGTAAAAAAATCGAGCGCAGTAGGCGAGAGTTTTTTCACCAGCGCTCAAACCTATGGGCGATCACAAGGGAGGCGACCGATGATTCAGTGTAAACGGGTATATGACGAGCCGGCCGCAACCGATGGTCGGCGGGTATTGGTCGACCGCCTATGGCCGCGCGGGTGCAGCAAGGCATCCTTGCAACTGGACGCCTGGCTGCGCGAGGTGGCGCCCTCCGCCGAGCTGCGCCGCCAGTTTGGCCACGCGCCCGAGCGCTTCGCCGAGTTTCGCCAACTCTACCGGCGCGAACTGGCCGGCCATCCAGAGTATTGGCAAGGGCTGCTGGAGAGCGCCGGGAACGGCACCCTGACCCTGTTGTTCGCCGCGCGCGAGCAGCAGTTGAACAACGCCCAGGTGCTGGCCGAGTTTCTCGAAGAGGAGCTGGACCGCCGAGCCGAGCCGAGCTCGGCGGTGTGTTACGCGGACAGGCTCTAAGTCCTGCAATTAGCCAGCCAGACCGACGTAGACGTTCTGCACATCGTCGTGGCCGTCGATGGCCTCGAGGAAGGCCTCGACTTCTTCCATTTCGGCGTCCGTCAGTCCAGTGACCGGGTTCTTCGGGCGATAGCCCAGGTTGGCCGAGTTGACCGTGAAACCCTGGTCGGGCAGGGCGCGGCACACCGCGTCGAGATCGGTCAGTTCGGTGATGAACAGGGTATTACCCTCATCGGCTGGCTCGAAATCCTGGGCGCCGGCTTCGATGGCGGCCAGTTCCGGGTCGGCGCCGCTGTCGCTGGAGGCTTCGATCAGGCCAACGTGGTCGAAGTCCCAGGTGACCGAACCGGAAGCGCCCATCTGGCCCTTGCGGAACAGCACGCGGACCTCGGCCACGGTGCGGTTGATGTTGTCGGTCAGGCATTCGACGATCACCGGCACCTGATGCGGGGCGAAGCCTTCATAGGTGGTGCGCTCGAAGTGGACGGTTTCCCCGCTCAGGCCCGCGCCTTTCTTGATCGCCCGCTCCAGGGTGTCCTTGGGCATCGAGGCTTTTTTCGCCTGATGCACCGCCAGGCGCAGCTTGGGGTTCATGTCCGGGTCGGCGCCGTTACGCGCGGCGATCATGATTTCCTTCACCAGCCGGCCGAAGATCTTGCCTCTGGCGTTGGCGGCGGCTTCTTTAGGTTTGGCTTTCCATTGTGCGCCCATGCGGATTCTCTTGGTCTGTGCGGTGGATGAGTAGCCGGCCGTGGGGTTTTACCGGTGACGCCCGCCCAGACGAGAGGGGCCAGCAGAAAACCAGGCTACGGAGTTAGACGAGCGATTTTAATCGCTCCGCCTGCGCCTGGCACCCTTTGATTGGCCATGCCCCCTGCGCCCGCCCCATTACCCCGAGCAATCCGTAGGGTCGCCGCAGGCAGTGCACCATGGTTCAGCGACGCGGCACGAAGCTGGCGGGTTGTCGCTGCGCTCCGAAGCCGCCTGCGATATTTTGCACAACCGCTGACGGCTCGATGCACTGGTCTATGCTTGACGTGAATCCCAGAGGAGGCAGGTTATGCGCAAGGTATTGGTTGCATTCGATGGCTCGGACAGTTCGAAGCGTGCGCTGCAGTACGTCATCGACTTTGCCCGTGAGCATGCCACGACGCTGGAGGTGCATCTGCTCAATGTGCAGCAGGAGCCGGTGTTGTATGGCGAGTACGTGACCGGGACGATTATCGATCAATTGCAGCAGTCACTGATTGCCAGCGCAAAGCAGGCTCTCGAGTGGCCGAGCGACCAGTTGAAGGCGGCCGGTATCAGCTACAAGACGCACACCGCGCTTGGCAATGTGGCGGCCAAGGTGAGCGAGTTTGCCGATCAACTGGGGTGTGACACCGTGGTGATGGGCACGCGCGGCCTGGGCAGTTTCACCGGCATGCTGCTGGGTTCGGTGGCCACGCGGGTGATTCATGAGGTGTCGGTGCCGGTGCTGTTGGTGAAATAAGCCCTCGAGTCGCCCGCGCCGATCATGCTCTGAACCCGCGTCAGGCAGCACCGGTCTATGCTGATAAGTGAAGCGGAAAAGGAGGCATGTGATGCGCAAGATACTGCTGGCATTCGATGGTTCGGACAGCTCGAAACGGGCCTTGCAGTACGTGCTCGACTTCGTCCGCATGCATAGTGCAACGCTTGAGGTGCATCTGCTCAACGTGCAGCATGAACCCACGCTGTATGGCGAATACATAACTGAAGACATGATCAGCAATATGCGCCAGTCCCTGAAAGCGGCGGCCGATGAGGCGCTCGAATGGCCGGCCGAGCAATTGCAGGCGGCGGGAATTACCCATGAAGAACACACCGCTTTCGGCAACGTGGCGGAGCAAATCAGCCTCGCCGCCAAGGATCTGCAGTGCGACACTGTGGTGATGGGCACACGCGGCCTGGGCAGTTTCACCGGCATGCTGCTGGGCGCCGTGGCCACGCGGGTGATTCATGAGGTGGCGGTGCCGGTGCTGCTGGTGAAATAGCCGGCTAGCCTCATGGTGGCGCTCGCCGCTGCCAAGTGAGGGCGGCTTATGCGTTCAACGAACGGCTGCGGTGGCGGCCGTTCAAGGCCGCCATTCGTCAGTTCGTGTGCGGCAAGCATCAAGCCGCGGCGAAAGATTCCGACTGCTTTTCTATCCTTTCCCCAGATTGTGTGGCGCCGACCAATGGCGGCCGTTTCGCCATGCGCGAGGAGGGCGCGATGAAGACACCTATCCGGTGGCTCGCCATCCCGCTGGCCGGCGACGACAGTGTGGCGTTGCAGGTGGCGGCCAAGCTGGTCAGCGACGCCGGTTTCGACCCGGTGATCGTCGGCCCACTGAGCAGTGCCAAACAGTTCGACTACGGCAGCGGCATCTCGGCCAAAATGCTCACCGCCCGCCAGCTGCGCCAGGAACTGGGGCTGCAGGAGCCCTGAAGGCGTCCCCCCGGCTCCTACAGGTTGCGCCAGATCAGCTGGACGCCTGCCAGCAACATGCCCAGGCGGGCGATGCGGTAGAACCACTCGTGGTTGACCCGCGATTGCAGCCACAGGCCGCTCCACACGCCAAGCGGCACGATAGGCGCAAGCATCAGGCTGAGTAGCAGATTTTCCTCGCTGAACTGGCCCAGGGCCGCGTAGGGGATCAGTTTCAGGGCATTGGTGAGCAGGAAGAACATATTGATGGTGGCGACGTAGCGCACCTTGTCGAGCTGCTGCGGCAGCAGGTGCATCATCACCGGCGGGCCGCCGGCGTGGGCGACAAAGCTGGTGAAGCCGGCCAGACTCGAGAGCAGCGTGCCGCGGCCCTTGTGCAGCGGCCGCGGCGTCTGGCTGCTGTTGATCAGACCCAGCAGTACGAAGGACACGGCGATGACCCCGATCAGCAAACCGATCAGGTTTTCATTGAGCAGCTCGAAGGTCAGGGCGCCGATGCCGATGCCGAGCAGCGCGCCGGGCATCATCACTTTCAGGTTGGCCACATCCCACTTGCCGAAATAGGCCTTGAGGCCCACCAGATCGGCCAGGCAGAGAATCGGCAGCATCACGGCCGCCGCCTGCTTCGGCGTGCTGGCCAACGCCAGCAGCGGCACGGCGATTCCGCCCAGGGCGCCACCGAAGCCGCCTTTGGACAGCCCGGTGAGGAACACCGCCGGGAGGGCAAACAGGAGCAGATCAGACAGGCTCATATGGCAGGCCACAGCAGAGAGGCGCGCAGGTTAGCAGAGGGCGGGCC
>NZ_JBFIIG010000275.1:0-3776 GCF_041601375.1 Pseudomonas sp.
CGATCGCCAGCAGCTGCTGGCCAGCGTCAAGGGCGGCATCTTCTTCAACGCCGGTCAGGTCTGTTCGGCCATGTCGCGCCTGCTGGTGCAGCGCGAGATCTATGAGGAAGTGGTCGAGGCGGTGGTCAAACTGGCCGAAGGCCTCAGCGTCGGCCTCGGCCAGGACAACCCGGACCTCACTCCGGTGGTCAGTGCCGGACAACTGGCCAGCATCGAAGCCCTGTGTCGGCGTGCCAGCGATGAGGGTGCGGTGGTGGCCACCGGTGGTGAGCGCTTCAGCGACCGCGCCGGGCACTTCATGCGCCCGACCGTGTTCCGCGACGTCAGCCCCGAGATGTGCATCGCCCAGGAAGAGGTGTTCGGCCCGGTCCTGGCGATCATCCCCTTCGATACCGAGGAACAGGCCATCGCCATCGCCAATGGCACCGAATTCGGCCTGGTCGCCGGCGTGTTCACCCAGGACATCAGCTGCGCCATGCGCTGCTCGCGCCGCCTCAAGGCCGGCCAGGTGTTCGTCAATGAGTGGTATGCCGGTGGCATCGAGACGCCGTTCGGCGGTGTCGGACTGTCCGGTTTCGGCCGGGAAAAGGGCCAGGAAGCCTTGTACAGCTACGTGCGCACCAAGAACGTAGCGATCCGCGTAGCGGGGGAGTAAACGAAATGTTCAAGACCTGGCTCTGTGTAGTCTGCGGTTTGATCTACGACGAAGCGCTCGGCTGGCCGGATGACGGCATCCTCGCCGGCACCCGTTGGGACGATGTGCCGGAAGATTGGAAATGCCCCGAGTGTGGCGTCGGCAAGGACGATTTCGAGATGCTCGATATCAGCCCTGTGGTGGCCGCCGCAGCAGTCAGTGCGTCGGTTGCAGCGTCTGTTGCAGCGCCAGTATCGGCGCAGCCGCTAACTCCGGCGGCAAAACCGGCCGCCGCCCAGGTGCGCCAGCCAATCGTGATCATCGGCAGCGGCTACGCCGGCTATGGCTTGGCCCAGGCCTTGCGCCGGGCCGATCCGCTGGTCGAGATCCGCGTACTGACCCAGGAGTCGGGGCATCTGTATTCCAAGCCGGCGCTGTCCATCGGCCTGGCCCAAGGCAAGAGCGCCGCGGCGTTGTCGGGCGAGTCGGCCCTGGCGATCGAGAAGCGCCTGAAGATCCGTGTCTACCCCTATTGCACGGTCGAGCGCATCGACGCCGTGGCGCGGCGCCTGCACACCAACATCGGCGAGATGGAGTACGGTCAGTTGGTGCTGGCAAGCGGTGCCGCGCCGATTCGTCTGCCGATCGAGGGCGACACGGCGGCGCTGCTCAGCGTCAACAATTTGCATGATTACCGCAGCTTTCGTGAGCGTCTGCTCGGCGTGCGTCGGGTGGCGATCCTCGGTGACGGTCTGATCGGCTGCGAGTTCGCCAACGACCTGGCCAGCAGCGGCTTTGCGGTTAGCGTCATCGGCCTCGGCCAGTGGCCGATGGAGCGCCTGCTACCGGTCGAAGCCGGGCAACACTTGCAAGACGCCCTGGGCGAGTTGGGCGTGAGCTGGCACCTGCAGAACACCCTGCAGCGTATCGAATCGGTGGAGCAGGGCTATCGCCTGAGTCTCGCCGACGGTCAGTGCCTGGAGGCCGACCTGGTGCTCTCCGCGGTGGGCCTGCGGCCCAACCTGGGCCTGGCCGAAACGGCCGGGGTCGCGGTGGGTCGCGGTATCCAGGTGGACGCCCGGTTGCAGACCTCGCAGCCGGGGATCTTTGCCCTCGGTGACTGCACCGAGATCGACGGCCAGTTGCTGCCGTACCTGGCGCCGATCAACCAGGGCATCCAGGCCCTGAGCAAGACCCTGCTCGGCCAGCCCACGGCGGTCAGCTACCCGCTGATGCCGGTGACGGTGAAGACCCCAGCCGCACCGCTGTGCCTGTTGCCGCCGGCCGTCGGTGTGATCGGCGAGTGGCGCTGCACGGCTACCGACGATGGCCTGAGCGCCGGTTTCTACGATGTCGAGGGGGCGCTGCATGGCTTCGTCCTGCTCGGTCGTCAAGCACAAGTGCAGCGCAACAGCTGGCTGCAATCCTGTCAGAACGCGCAACGGGCCGTGGCCTGAGAGGCTGTGAAAAATCGCTTGCCTGCTGCGGCCGTCGCCGGGCGGCTGCTACTGCGTTGCACTACGCAAAAACTTCGGTCATTTGGCTCGCCAAACTCCCTCGTTTTCACGTAGCGCGCCTTGTTTCGCTCACCCGACGGCGTCCTCGCGACGGCCTTCGGTTTTTTCACCGCCTCTGAGGGCACAAACATGAGCAAGAAGATCAACCTGCCCTACGACGACGCCAGCTGCGGCTGGTACGCGGCACTGCCTGTGGCCAAGCCCGCGACGCGTTTGCAGGGCGAGCAGCGCGCCGATTTCACGGTAGTCGGCGCCGGCTTTGCCGGCCTGGCCGCCGCCCGCCGGCTGGCCGAGCACCATCCGCAGGCGCGCATCCTGCTGGTCGACGCCCAGCGCGTTGGCTACGGCGCGTCGGGGCGTAACTCCGGTTTCGTCATCGACCTGCCGCACAAGTTCGCCCTCGAGCACCCGGATCCGGCGCACAAGCAGCGCCTGCTCGGCCTCAATCGCGCCGCGATCGACCAGTTGCAGGGGCTGATCCAGCGCCACGGCATCGATTGCCAGTGGTCGCACGCCGGCAAGTACCAGGGCGCCGTGGGCCCGCGCGGCCTGGCCTATCTGGAGCATTTCGAACACCTGCTCAGCCAGCTCGGCGAACCCTTCCACTGGGTCGAGCGCGAGGAGTTGGCCAAGGTAGTCGGCAGCCGGCACTACAGTCGGGCGATCTACACCCCGGGCTGCTACCTGATGCAGCCGGCGGCGCTGGTCACCGGCCTGGGTGGTTCGTTGCCGGGCAACGTCGAGCTGCTCGAGGAGTCGCCGATCCAGCGCCTGGAGCGCGATGGCCAGGGCGGCTGGATTCTGCACGGCAATAACGGCCGCATCCGTACCCCGCAGCTGCTGCTCGGCACCAGCATCTTCACCCAGGAATTCGGTTTCCTGCGCAACCGCCTGTTGCCGGTGATGACCTTCGCCAGCTGGACCCGGCCGCTGACCGACAGCGAACTGCAGGTCTATGGCGGCGAACTGGATTGGGGCCTGACCCCGGCCGACCACGCCGGCACCACGGTGCGCATGACCCAGGACCGTCGCCTGATGATCCGCAACACCTACAAGCACGTGCCCAAGTACGGCCAGAGCACCAGCGATGCGATGCGTGCGAGCGTGCGCGAGGATCACCGCAAGGCCTTCCAAGCGCGCTTCCCGCAACTGGTCAACGTACCCTTCAGCCACACCTGGGGCGGTGTCTACGCCATCTCGCGCAACTTCACCAACTTCTTCGGCGAGCTGGAACGTGGCGTCTATGCCTCGGCCTGCGACAACGGCGTCGGCGCGGCCTGGGGCACCATCTCCGGCACCTTGCTGGCCGATCTGGCGGTGGGCGCGGATTCGGCGCAGTTACGCGATATCCAGGCGGTCACCGGCATGCCGTCGCTGAACCCGCCGGAACCCTTCCTCGGCCTCGGCGTGCGTTCGCGCATTCGCCTGGCGGCGTGGAACAGTCGGAGCGAGCTATGACTCGGGTCGTTTCCGGGAAAGGCCCGGTGCTGCTGGTCGATCACCATGACCTGGAGTTCATTCCGCGTGGCGGCCCACCCGGCGCCGCCTTTGTCGCCCGCGCGATCAGCAATGAAGTGTCGCCGAATATCGGTATCGGCTTCGCCCGCTGGGAGGGCGCCGAGGTC
>NZ_JBFIIG010000276.1:0-3684 GCF_041601375.1 Pseudomonas sp.
TACTTGCCGTACACCAGTTCCGGCAGCCAGGTGATCAGGCCGGGGAAGATATAGGCCACCACCAGCAAGAACATCTGGATCAGGATGAACGGCAGCACGCCTTTGTAGATGGTGCTGGTGGGCACCGAACTGGGCGTGACGCCGCGCAGGTAGAACAGGGCGAAGCCGAACGGCGGGGTGAGGAAGGAGGTCTGCAGGTTCAGCGCGATCATCACCCCGAGCCAGACTGGATCCAGCCCCATGGCCAGCAATACCGGGCCGACGATCGGCACCACCACGAAGGTGATCTCGATGAAGTCGAGGATAAAGCCGAGCAGGAAGATCACCACCATCACCAGGAAGAAGGCCCCGAGTACCCCGCCTGGCAGTTGGGCGAAGATGTCCTCGATCATGGTTTCGCCGCCGAAGCCGCGGAACACCAGGGAGAACAGCGAGGCGCCAATCAGGATCAGGAACACCATGGCGCTGATCTCGGTGGTGCCATAGGCTACCTCCCGCAGCTGGCCGAAGTTCAGCTTGCCCTTGTACAAGGCCAGCACCATGGCGCCCAGCGCCCCGAGGGCGGCCGCTTCGGTGGGGGTGGCGTAACCGGCGAGGATCGAGCCGAGCACCGCGCCGATCAGCAGCAGTGGCGGCACCAGGGCGTTGATCAGCTTGCCCCATTCGATCGGGCCGAGTTCCTCCTGCGGCAGCGCCGGCAGCTTCTTCGCCTGGAAGATGGCCACGCCAATGATGTAGAGGATATACAGGCTGACCAGCAGCAGGCCGGGTAGCAATGCGCCGACGAACAGGTCGCCGACCGAGACGGTTTTCGGTGAGAAGATGCCCATCTTCAACTGCGCCTGCTGATAGGCGCTGGACATCACGTCGCCGAGCAGGACCAGCACGATCGACGGCGGAATGATCTGTCCCAGGGTGCCGGTTGCGGCCAGGGTGCCGGTTGCGATGGCCGGGTCGTAACCGCGGCGCAGCATGGTCGGCAGGGCCAGCAGGCCCATGGTCACCACGGTGGCACCGACGATGCCGGTACTGGCGGCGAGCAGCGCACCGACCACGCACACGGAAATCGCCAGGCCGCCGCGCAGGGTGCCGAACAGCCGCGACATGGACTCGAGCAGGTCTTCGGCGACCCGCGATTTCTCCAGCATCACCCCCATGAACACGAACAGCGGCACCGCCAGCATGGTCTGGTTGTTCATTATGCCGAACAGGCGGTTGGGCAGGGCGTTCAGGTAGCCGCCATCGAAGGTGCCGGTGAGCATGCCAAGCCCGGCGAACAGCAGGGACACGCCGCCAAGGGTGAAGGCCACCGGATAGCCGGCCATCAAGGCCGCGCAGATGCAGATGAACAGCAGGATCGCCATTAACTCAACCATGCTTCACCTCCGACGCAGACAGGCGACCGCTGAGGATGTAGGCGGATTTGATCAAGTCGGAGATTCCTTGCAGCACCAGGCTGAATACCAGCACCAGGATGATGCTCTTCTGCAGATAGACGAACTTCAGGCCGCCCGATTCGCTCGAGCCTTCCAGGGTCGCCCAGGAGTTGCCCACGTAATCCCAGCTGCTCCAGCCGAGGAACAGGCACACCGGCAGGAGAAACAGCAGGTTGCCGAAGATCTCCACCAGGGCTTGGCGGCGGCCGCTGAACTTCTGGTAGAAAATATCCACGCGCACATGGCCGTTGCGCTGCAACACCCAGGCGGCGGCGCCCATGAACACAAGGGCGTGGGCATAGAGCACGGCTTCCTGTAGCGCGGTGGCGCCAATGCCGAAGCCATAGCGCAGCACCACCACGGTCGCGGTGCCGATGACCAGAAACAGGGTGAGCCAGGCGCAGGCCTTGCCAAAGCCGGCATTGATCGCGTCGAGCAGGCGCGCTAAGCCGAGCAAGGGAGGGGGATGATTCGACATGGCAGATCCTTATTGTTATGGCCAGGAAACCCGGGGATTCTAGGCGGCTGGGTAAGAGCGTCGCAACCGGCAGTACTACGTACGTAGTCGCTACGCTTGAGAGGCGTGGAGTCCTATGGTACTCAACGTATAGCTGAATACTGGCGATCCCGGTGCTCAGACCATTAGTACAACAACAAGGAGTTATTACATGAAGCGTCGTCAAATTCTCGCGGCAGCGGGTGTAGGCCTTGCAGCCACGGCATTGGCCGGTTGCAACAAAGAGGCTGAGACCGTCGCCAAGCCCGAAGAAGGTGCGAGTAGCGAGACTTTCAGCTGGAAGATGGTGACATCTTGGCCGAAGAATTTTCCGGGCGTAGGCGTGGGTGCCGAACGCTTCGCCACGCTGGTCGAACAAATGAGTAATGGCCGCTTGAAGGTCAAGGTGTATGCCGCCGGCGAACTGGTGCCGGCACTGGAAGTGTTCGATGCGGTGTCCCGCGGTACGGCCGAGATGGGCCATGGTGCGCCTTATTACTGGAAAGGCAAGGTGCCTGCCGCGCAGTTCTTCTGTGCTTCGCCATTCGGCCCCAATGCCCAGGAAATGAACGCCTGGCTGCACAAGGGTGGCGGCATCGAGCTGTGGGAAGAGGTCTACAAGCCCTTCGGCGTACTGCCCATGGCCTGTGGCAACACGGGCGTGCAGACCGCCGGCTGGTTCAACAAGGAAATCAACAGTGTCGCCGACTTCCAGGGTCTGAAGATGCGCACCCCGGGCCTGGGCGGTGAAGTGCTGACCAAGATGGGCGGCACCGTGGTCAATATGCCGGCTGGCGAGATCTTCACCGCCATGCAGACCGGCGCCATCGACGCCACCGAGTGGATCGGCCCCTACAACGACCAGGCCTTGGGCCTGCACAAAGCGGCCAAGTACTACTACACCCCGGGCTGGCAGGAGCCGAGCGTACTGTTCGAGCTGGACATCAACATCAAGGCCTGGGAAACCCTGCCGGCCGACCTGCAAGCCGTCGTCCGTGCCGCGGCGCGCGATGTGAACGGCGACATGCTCGACGATTACAACGCCAAGAACATGGAAGCCATGGAGCAACTCAAGGCCGAGGGCGTGGACGTACGCCGCCTGCCGGACGAGGTGCTGGCCAAGCTCAAGGAAGTGGCGGCCGAAGTGGTCGACGCCTCCGCCGCGGCCGATCCGGTGGCGAGCAAGGTGTGGGAGCAGCAGAAGGCGTACCTGCAGCGTCTGTTCGACTACGCCGAAAGCAACGAGAAGGACATCTACAACATCCGCGGCTGATTGCTGGCCAATAAAAACGCCGGCTTTCGAGCCGGCGTTTGCGTATCCGCTGTGCGGTTTTTTCGCGCGCAGAAGGCGTAGGCGATGGTTCGGTAGGATGAGCGCAGCGATACCCATCACAGCGGCGTACGAATCTCCATAAACCTCAGGACTGACACTTCTTCAGGGTAGCGGCCATGCTGGTGATCTATCGATCGCTGATGGGTATCGCTGCGCTCAACCACATCCTACGGCTGGACCCTAGGCTGGGTGATAACCCATCAATTGCGGCGATGGGTTCCACCTGCGCGGCCCGACCTGCGCGGCCCGACCTAGGCGGCCCCACCTGCGCGGCCCGACCCATACTACCGGCGTGCCGGTACCGGGCGGGTGCGTCCGCTGCCGTCGATGGCGACGAAGACGAACACCGCCTCGGTGACCTTGCGCCATTCGCTGGACAGCGGGTCGTCGCTCCACACCTCGACCAGCATCTGGATCGA
>NZ_JBFIIG010000277.1:0-3655 GCF_041601375.1 Pseudomonas sp.
AACGTCATCACCCTGTGCATCGAGAAGCGTGGCGTGCAGCACGACATGCTGTTCCTCGGCTCGCAGGTGCAAGTGACCTACGACCTGCCGATGAATGAGGTGGTGCTGGACTTCTTCGATCGCCTGAAATCGACCAGCCGCGGTTATGCTTCGCTGGACTATCACTTCGATCGTTACCAGTCGGCCAACCTGGTCAAGCTGGACGTATTGATCAACGGTGAGAAAGTCGATGCCCTGGCGCTGATCGTGCACCGTGACAACGCCAACTACAAAGGGCGTGCGTTGACCGAGAAGATGAAGGAACTGATCCCGCGGCAGATGTTCGATGTGGCAATCCAGGCCGCCATTGGCGGGCAGATTGTCGCGCGGACCACTGTCAAGGCGCTCAGAAAGAACGTGCTGGCCAAGTGTTACGGTGGCGATGTGAGCCGTAAACGCAAGCTGTTGGAGAAGCAGAAGGCCGGTAAGAAAAGGATGAAGCAGGTCGGCAACGTGGAAATTCCGCAAGAAGCCTTCCTTGCTGTGCTCAGGTTGGATAGTTAGGTCCTATGTCGCTAAATTTCCCGCTGTTGCTGGTAGTCGCTGTCGCCGTTTGTGGTGTGCTGGCGTTGTTCGATCTGCTCTTTCTGGCCCCGCGTCGGCGCACGGCCATTGCCAACTACGAGGGGCAGGTCAACCAGCCCGACGAGGCGGTGGTCGAGCGCCTGAACAAAGAGCCATTGCTGGTGGAGTACGGTAAATCGTTCTTCCCGGTGCTGGCGATCGTGCTGGTACTGCGCTCCTTTCTGGTCGAACCGTTCCAGATTCCATCCGGCTCGATGAAGCCGACCCTGGAAGTGGGCGATTTCATCCTGGTCAACAAGTTCGCCTACGGCATTCGCCTGCCGGTGCTGGATACCAAGATCATCGAGGTGGACGACCCGCAGCGTGGCGATGTCATGGTATTCCGTTATCCGAGCGACCCGAACATCAACTACATCAAGCGTGTGGTGGGCCTGGAGGGCGATCAGATTCGCTACACCAGCGACAAGCGCCTGTTTGTCAACGGTCAGCCGGTAGCCGAGAGGTTGCTCGGCGAAGAGTCAGGCAGCCTCGGCAGTGCGGCCCTCTATGAGGAGCGTCTGGGCTCGATCGAACACCTGATCCGCAAGGAAATGAATCGCTACCGGATCGAGCCGGGGCGCGAGTGGGTGGTGCCGCAAGGGTATTACTTCATGATGGGCGACAACCGCGATAACTCCAACGACAGCCGCTACTGGAACGATCCGGCCATTCCCAGGCAGTTGTTGGGCATGGTGCCGGATGAGAATATCGTCGGCAAGGCGTTCGCCATCTGGATGAGCTGGCCCGACCCGAAGTTGCGCAACCTGCCGAACTTCTCTCGCGTCGGTTTGATTCACTGACGTATCGCCTATTTTGCGGCGCTGTTCAATACGGCGTCGCCGGCTATCTATAGTCTTAGCCCGCTGGGCACTCACATTGGTCGAACTTGGGGGCAAACATGACATTTGCGCGTTCGCAGAAAGGCTTGTCGGTACTGAGCTGGTTGATGGTGCTGGCCGTCGTGGCGTTCTTCGCCAGCACGGCATTCAAGATGCTGCCGCACTACCTCGACTACATGTCGATGGATAAAATCATCACCTCGGTGGAAGATGACCAGACCATGGATATCCGTTCGGTCGGCGCTTTCTACGGTCATGTCGGCAAGGGCATGGAGGTCAACAGCATTCGCGACCTGAATCTGAAAGAAGCATTGAAAGTGAAAATCGAAAACAACGAGTTTCGTGCGCATCTGAAGTATGAACGGCGCGAGCCGCTGATCGAGAACCTCGATCTGGTGGTCCGGTTCGACAAAGAATATCGCGTGCGCATGCCGTGAGTGCTTCGTTAGCTCGCCTCGAGCGCCAGCTCGGCTATACCTTCAAAGACCAGGACCTGATGGTGCTGGCGCTGACCCACCGCAGTTTTGCCGGGCGCAACAATGAGCGCCTGGAATTCCTTGGTGACGCCATCCTCAACTTCGTTGCCGGCGAGGCGCTGTTCGAACGCTTCCCTCTGGCGCGTGAAGGTCAGTTGTCGCGTTTGCGCGCGCGCCTGGTCAAGGGCGAAACCCTGGCCATCCTCGCTCGCGGCTTCGATCTGGGCGACTACCTGCGGCTCGGCTCGGGCGAATTGAAAAGCGGCGGCTTTCGCCGTGAATCGATTCTCGCCGATGCCCTCGAGGCGCTGATCGGCGCCATCTACCTGGATGCCGGGATGGACGCGGCGCGCGAGCGCGTGGTCGCCTGGCTGACCAATGAACTGGCAAGCCTGACCCTGGTCGATACCAACAAGGATCCGAAAACCCGCTTGCAGGAATTTCTGCAATCGCGGGCCTGCGAACTGCCGCGTTATGACGTGGTGGATATCCAGGGCGATCCGCATTGCCGGACATTCGTCGTCGAATGCCAGATTTCCTTACTGAATGACAAGACCCTGGGCCAGGGTGCCAGCCGTCGCATCGCCGAACAGGTCGCTGCAGCCGCTGCCTTGATTGCCCTCGGGGTGGAGAATGGGCATGACTGATACACCCGTTACACGCTGTGGCTATGTCGCCATTGTTGGCCGGCCCAACGTGGGTAAGTCGACCCTGCTCAACCATATCCTCGGGCAGAAGCTGGCGATCACCTCGCGCAAGCCGCAGACCACCCGGCACAACATGCTCGGGATCAAGACCGAGGGCGCCGTGCAGGCGATCTATGTGGACACCCCCGGCCTGCACAAGAACAACGAGAAAGCCCTCAACCGCTACATGAACAAGAACGCCTCGTCGGCGCTGAAAGACGTCGACGTGGTGATCTTCGTGGTCGACCGCACCCGCTGGACCGACGAGGACCAGCTGGTGCTCGAACGCATCCAGTACGTGCAGGGCCCGGTGATCCTGGCGATCAACAAGACCGACCGCCTCGAAGACAAGGCCGAGCTGATGCCGCACCTGGAGTGGCTGGCGACCCAGCTGCCCAATGCCGAGATCGTGCCGGTCTCCGCCCAGCATGGGCACAACCTCGAGACCCTGGAAAAACTGGTCGGCGAGCGCCTGCCCGAGGGCGAGCACTTCTTCCCGGAAGACCAGGTCACCGACCGCTCCAGCCGTTTCTTCGCCGCCGAGCTGGTGCGCGAGAAGATCATGCGCCAGCTGGGCGCCGAGCTGCCGTACCAGATCACCGTGGAAATCGAAGAGTTCAAGCGCGACGGCCGCATTCTGCATATCCATGCGCTGATCCTGGTTGAGCGCGACGGCCAAAAGAAAATCATCATTGGCGACAAGGGCGAGCGGATCAAGCGCATCGGCCAGGAGGCGCGCAAGGACATGGAGGTGATGTTCGACTCCAAGGTCATGCTCAACCTCTGGGTCAAGGTCAAAGGCGGTTGGTCGGACGACGAACGCGCCTTGCGCTCCTTGGGTTACGACAATATTTGAGCCGCGGCTGGGCGCATCCCTGCGCCCGCCATTGCAAGGGCACAGCCAGTTCGTAGGTTGGGTTAGCGGCGCACTCGCTTATCGGATAAACACAACGGCATAAGACGCCGCGTAACCCAACACGGCATCGGCAGGCACAACGCATTGATGGGTTACGCCGCACGCAGAAACGCTGCCTTGATTCGGGTGTAGTGC
>NZ_JBFIIG010000278.1:0-3571 GCF_041601375.1 Pseudomonas sp.
ACCACGCTGGTCGATTCGCTCAAGCGCTTTGAGGGTGAGGACATTACCGCGCTGGTGATTCCGCAGCCTAACTTCTTTGGTTGCCTGGAAGCCGTGGATGCTCTCACCGACTGGGCGCATGCCCAGGGCGCGCTGGCCATCGCGGTGGTCAATCCGCTGGCGCTGGCGCTGCTGCGGCCGCCGGGCGAGTGGGGTTCGGGGGACGAAAAGGGCGCCGATATCTGTGTCGGCGATGGCCAGCCGCTGGGTGCGCCGCTGTCCTCGGGCGGTCCGTACTTTGGCTTCATGACCTGCAAGCAGCAGTATGTGCGCCAGATGCCCGGCCGTATTGTCGGCCGCACCGTCGATCTCGACGGCAAGCCCGGCTTCGCCCTCACCCTGCAGGCTCGCGAGCAGCATATTCGCCGCTCCAAGGCGACCTCCAATATCTGTACCAACCAGGGTCTGCTGGTCACGGCGGCCACTATTCATATGGCGCTGCTTGGCCCGACCGGGCTGGAAAATGTTGCCTCAGCCAGTCATGCCAACACGCGGGCCCTGATTCAGGCCGTGACCGCCATCGACGGCGTGGAGCTGTTGTTTACCGCGCCGACCTTCCACGAAACCGTATTGCGGCTACCCAGGCCGGCCAGCGAGGTGCTGCGGCACATGGCCGAGTACGACGTGCTGGGCGGCTATGGCCTCAGCCAGACCCATCCCGAGTTGGGCGAGGCCATCCTGGTATGCGTGACCGAAACCAAGACGGCCGAGGACATCGCCGGCTACGTCGCGGCCCTGACGGAGGCCCTGGCATGAAGCTGAAACCCACCCAGGACAACCTGCTGATCTTTGAACACAGCCGTGCAGGCCGCCGGGCCTATGCCCAGGCGCCGTTGAACGCTGCCGCTGTCGAGGGAATTCCCGCCGAGTTCCGCCGCCAGTCGGCCGTCGGCCTGCCCGAGGCTTCCGAGATGGACGTGGTGCGGCATTACACGCGCCTGTCACAGAAGAACTTCTCTATCGACACGCATTTCTACCCGCTGGGCTCCTGCACCATGAAGTACAACCCGCGGGCCTGTAACTCACTGGCCATGTTGCCGGGCTTTCTCGCCCGTCACCCGCTGGCGCCGGATACCCACAGCCAGGGCTTTATGGCCTGCATGTACGACCTGCAGGAAATCCTCAAGGAAGTCACCGGCATGGCCGGCGTGTCGCTCACCCCGATGGCGGGCGCGCAGGGCGAGTTTGCCGGCGTGGCCATGATCCAGGCCTACCACGCGGCGCGGGGTGATACCGCCCGCACCGAAATCCTGGTGCCGGATGCCGCCCACGGCACCAATCCGGCCACCGCCACCCAGTGTGGTTGCAAGACGGTCGAAATTCCCACCAACGCGCAGGGCGATGTGGATGTCGAGGCGCTGCGTGCGGCCGTCGGCCCGCAAACCGCCGGCATCATGTTGACCAACCCGTCGACACTGGGTGTGTTTGAACGCCAGATCGGCGAGATCCAGAAGATCGTGCATGAGGCCGGCGGCCTGTCGTACTACGACGGTGCCAACCTCAATGCCATCCTCGGCAAGGTGCGGCCCGGCGACATGGGCTTTGACGTGATTCATATGAACCTGCACAAGACCTTCTCAACCCCGCATGGCGGCGGCGGGCCGGGCTCCGGCGCCGTGGGGGTCAGCAAGCGGCTGCTGCCGTTCATGCCGATTCCGGTGGTGGGTCAGGCAGATCACGGCTTCAGGTGGCTGGACGAAAAAGACCTGCCGCAGACCATCGGGCGGCTGTCGGCGTTTGCCGGCAATGCCGGTGTGCTGCTGCGGGCCTACGTTTACGCCCGCCTGCTGGGCCGAGATGGCATGCACCGCGTGGCCGAGTTCGCCACCCTGAATGCCAACTACCTGATGGTGCAGTTGCAGAAACGCGGCTTTGAGGTGGCCTACAAGGGGCGCCGCGCCACGCATGAATTCATCATCACGCTCAAGAAGCAGAAGGCGGAGCTGGACCTGACTGCTACCGATGTGGCCAAGCGGCTGCTGGATTACGGCGTGCATGCGCCGACCATCTATTTCCCGCTACTGGTGCCGGAATGCTTGCTGATCGAGCCGACCGAAACCGAGAGTAAGGAAACGCTGGACGGCTTTATTGAGATCATGGCCAGCATTTTTGAAGAGGCCAGGGCCGATATCGAGCAGGTCAAGGGCGCGCCCTACAGCATGCCGGTAAGGCGTCTGGATGACGTGCGCGCCGCCCGCCAGCTCGACCTGCGCTGGCAGCCTGTCGAATAAATCAATCTGATACCCAAGGAATATTATGTCTGCACTGATCTGTGGCTCACTGGCCTACGACACCATCATGGTCTTCAACGGCCAGTTCAAGAACGAAATCCTGCCCGATCAGGTGCATATATTGAATGTCGCCTTCCTGGTGCCCGAACTACGGCGTGAATTCGGTGGCTGTGCCGGCAATATCGCCTACAACCTGCAACTGCTGGGCGGGCAAGGTGCCCCAATGGCCACTGCAGGGCAGGATTTTGCCCCCTACGCGAAGTGGATCAGCGACAAGGGTATCGATGATCGTTATATCAAGATCATCGACGGCGCCTATACCGCGCAGGCCTATATCACGACCGATATGGACGATAACCAGATCACCGCCTTTCATCCCGGTGCGATGAACCATGCCCATGAACAGACCGTCCCCGCCGATGGCAGTGTCACGCTGGGCATGGTGTCACCCGACGGCCGCCAGGCCATGATCGATCACGCCGAACAGTTCGCCGCCGCCGGCATTCCGTTTATCTTTGACCCCGGCCAGGGCCTGCCCATGTTCGGCGGCGAGGAGCTTAGCCGCTTCATTGAGCTGGCCACCTACGTCACCGTGAATGACTATGAAAGCCAGATGCTCAAGGAACGTACCGGCCTGACCACCGAGCAGATCGCGGGCCAGGTCGAGGCGCTGATCGTGACCCGTGGTGGCGAAGGCAGCCATATCCATACCGACGGGCAGTTGATCGAGATTCCCAGTGCGCCGATCGAAAAGGTCACCGACCCGACCGGCTGCGGTGATGCTTTTCGCGCCGGGCTGATCTTTGGGCTGCAGCAGGGCAGGGACTGGGCCACCACGGGGCGCATAGCCTCACTCATGGGCGCCATCAAGATCGAGCAGCACGGCACCCAGAACCACAGTCTTGACCGCGAGTCCTTCTCGCTGCGTTACGAATCAGCGTTTGCACAACAATTGGACTAATAGCCCGTATCGCAGCTCTAACAGGTTTTACTGAACAAAGTAATAGGCAGCTGGCTCAAACAATTGTCATCAAAGTGCAGCGAGGGGTTGCATTATGCCCTTGTGTCACTGTTATACTCGAGAGGTCTATAGGGCTTAATATAACTATGCTGTTCCGCGACTTACTGCATTTATCGAGTGTTCGTTGGTCGTCTTGTTTTTAGGGTTTGTGCGATTCCGTTAAGAGGGGCTATACCGATGAGAAGAATACTAGGCGCAATGATTGCGCTTTCCGCTTTGCTTGCTGTGCCGGCGCAGGCTGCCACCATCACAGTCAACAGTAGCCTGGATCCATCGCCAC
>NZ_JBFIIG010000279.1:0-3484 GCF_041601375.1 Pseudomonas sp.
AACTGAGCGATCTGCGCATCGAGCAGCAGCAGATCAGCGGCAAGCTCAAGGAGCCAATCAACAACCGCAGCCAATTCGTCACCGTGCGGGTCGAGCCCGATCTGGCCGAGGCCCTGGCGCAGTCGCAGGTGAGCTTCAGTGGCACCCGCCAGGGCGGGCCGATCAGCACTCTGCTGAGCTGGCTGTTGCCCTTTATCCTGATCTTCGCCCTCTGGTCGTTCCTGTTTCGGCGTCTGGCCGAGAAACAGGGCTTTGGCGGCATGGTCAACGTCGGCAAGTCCAAGGCCAAGATTTTCGTCCAGCGCGATACCGGGGTGACCTTCGACGATGTGGCCGGCATCGACGAGGCCAAGGCCGAACTGCTCGAGGTGGTGTCCTTCCTCAAGGACCAGCCCAAGTACAGCCGCCTTGGCGCGCGGATTCCCAAGGGCATCCTGCTGGTCGGTCCGCCCGGCACCGGCAAGACCCTGGTGGCCAAGGCAGTGGCCGGCGAGGCCAGCGTGCCGTTCTTCTCCATCTCCGGCTCGGAGTTCGTCGAGATGTTCGTCGGCGTCGGCGCCGCGCGGGTGCGCGACCTGTTCGAACAGGCGCGCAAGTCCGCGCCCTGCATCATCTTCATCGACGAACTGGACGCCCTGGGCAAGATGCGCGGGGCCGGCGCCTTCGGCGGCAACGACGAGAAGGAACAGACCCTCAATCAGTTGCTCGCCGAACTGGACGGCTTCGACCCGCGCGAAGGCGTGGTCCTGCTGGCCGCCACCAACCGCCCGGAGATCCTCGACCCGGCCCTGCTGCGCGCCGGCCGCTTCGACCGCCAGATCGTCATCGACCGCCCCGACCGGCGCGGCCGGGTGGCCATCCTCAAGGTGCATGCCAAGCGCATCCAGGCCACCGCCGACCTTGACCTGGAGCGCATCGCCGGGATTACCACCGGCTTTTCCGGTGCCGACCTGGCCAACCTGATCAACGAGGCGGCCATCCTCGCCACCCGCCGCGGTGCCGACAAGGTGAGCATGGACGACTTTACCGCCGCGGTAGAACGCATCGTGGTCGGCAGCGAACGCCGCGGTCGCCTGCTCCAGCCCCACGAGCGCGAGGTGGTGGCCCACCATGAGATGGGTCACGCCCTGGCCGCGGCCAGCCTGGCGGGCATGGATCCGGTGCACAAGGTGTCGATCATCCCGCGCTCGGTCGGCGCGCTCGGCTATACCCTGCAGCGGCCTACCGAGGATCGCTTCCTGATTACCCTGGAGGAGCTGAAAAACCGCATGGTCGTGCTGCTTGCCGGGCGTGCGGCGGAAGAGCTGATCTTCAACGAGATTTCCACCGGCGCCGCCGACGACCTGGCCAAGGTCACCGACATCGCCCGGCAGATCGTCACCCGCTTCGGCATGACCGCCGAACTCGGCCAAGCCGTGCTGGAACGCCAAAGCGCCAGCTACCTGGGCGAACAGGCGATCCGCCTGCAGGAGAAAGACTACTCGGAAGAGACCGCGCGCGAGGTCGACCTCAGTGTCAGGGCCCTGATCGATGGTGCCTATGCGCGAGCCAAGGCCCTGCTGCAGAGTCGCCGCACCGAGCTGGAGCAAGGCGCCCAGTTGCTGCTGGAAAAGGAAACCCTGACCCCCGAAGAGTTCCCGGCGCTGCGCCCACTGCCGGCCTAGCATGCTGATGGAGGCAAACCCAATGCAGAGGAAATCCGCCGGGCAAAGGCTCTGCCTGTACGACAGCGAAGAACTCACCGCCATCGTGCGCGCCATGGCCATCCAGGCCGCGGCCCTGTTACCGCCCGGGCAGAGTGCGCTGGTTGGCATTCTGCGCCGTGGCGAACCCCTCGCGCGCCTGCTGCAACAACAGCTGGCGCAGCTCACCGGGCAAGCCGAATTGCCTCTGTATGCGCTCAAGGTCAAGCGCTACGCCGATGACCTCAGCCTGCTGCATGCGCAAACGGCCCTCACCGAGAGCCCCGAACTGGCCGCCCTGGACTTGTCCCGCACCACCCTGCTGGTGGTCGATGACGTGCTCTATGAAGGCCACTCGCTGTTGCGCACCTGCGCGTACCTGGCGCACCTCGGAGCCCAGCGGGTGCGTGCGGCGGTGCTGGTCGATCGCTGCGTCTGCAGCCAGCCGGTGCATGCCGATATCGTCGGCGTGCGCCTGCAGATCGCCCCCGGCGACATCATCGAATGCAACGTGCCGCCTTACGAGCAGGCGCTGCGCATCGAGGTGCTGCGCCACTACGGCTGACTGGCTGCCCTCGCGACAGCCGTGCAACACACCGCCTGTCAGTGTTGCTGCTGCGCTCGCGCCATCCGCGACCTGCTTTGCTATACATCAGGGTGTAGGGGGTGCAAAACCAGTGCAAACAGATAACAGATGTTTGCTTGTCGAGCCTGGCCCAAGCCTGCTTTCAATCCACTGTTTTCATGTAGCGGAGGATGTCATGGCCAAGTTTCACCAGAGTCAGAAAAACAACGTGTTCCTCCCCGAGCAACACGACTCAACCCTCAACCCATGCAGTGGCGGCACCGCATACTGCTCCAGGTGCAATGCACTTTATGACGCCGGCACCTGGGCCTGGAAAACCCCACAAACCCGCCTCCCCGCCGACGTGGCTCAGGTTATCTGTCCGGCCTGCCAGCGCATTGAAGACAAGGCCCCGGCGGGCACCCTGACCCTGTCAGGGGAATTCCTGAAGGCCCATCACAGCGAAATCCTCAACCTGATCCACAACACCGAGGCGCAGGAAAAGGCCGAGCACGCCATGGAACGCCTGCTCGAAGTGACGACCCTGGATGACGCCGTGCAAGTGACCACGACCGGGGTCCACCTGGCCAATCGTATCGGTCACGCCCTGGATTCGGCCTACAAAGGCGAGACGAAATACCATTACGACGATGACCAACCCTACGTCAGCATCCACTGGCACCGCGACTGAACCCGCGCGATCGCTTAGGCGCAGCCAAACACAGCGGCACTGGAGGAGACGGTTGAGCGCGCCGATAGCCATCGGCGATCGATCCATTAGCACAACCAAGATTGTTCCCAGGTTTCAGCGCGTGAATACGGTTTTGGACGCTCCGCGCCAGGGCTGAAGCTGAATGGACGCAGAGCATCCGGCGGAGCCTGGGCACGCTTGGAATGGCTGCAGGCCGTCGCATGGGTATCGCTGCGCTCAACTAGACCAGACGCGGCTCCAGGTAGGCGATCAGTGCATCGAGACTGTCCAGCTTGTGGTAGTCGGCCTCGGGGATATTCACGCCCAGACGCCGGTGCAAGGCGCCGAGAAAACGCAGCCAATCCATCGAATCGAGGTCGACCTCGTCGCGCAGCGGGCGGTTGCCGCGCAACGCCTCCGGCTCGAGTTCCGGCGCGATATGCTGCAACTCTTCGAGCACTTGCTGACGCAATTGTTGTCGATCCATTGTCATGCTCCTCAGAGGCTGTCCGGTTGCTGCAACAGACGCCGCACGTCGCCGAGAAA
>NZ_JBFIIG010000280.1:0-3428 GCF_041601375.1 Pseudomonas sp.
GCGCCGCCGAAGCTCGGCAAACGGCAAGCCGGCGCTGTCCAGCAAGCCGTGCTGGTAGAGAAACTGCGGTACATAGCCGCTGGCAATTATCCGCCAGTCGAACGGCGGGTGTTGCGGGTTGACCCGGGAATTCAGCCACATGGCGGTGGTGCAGTTGGTGGTCAGGCTGTTGTAGAACTCGGGTTGCCGCTGCAGCGCGTTGATCCGTTGCATGTACTCCAGGAACAACTGACGGCCATGCTCGATGGGGGCGTGCAACTGATAGAGGTAGACATCTTCCGGCGGGTTGCGCCGGTAGTTGGTGCGCAGCCGGATCACGTCGCGCTCGTCGGCCACCACGTAGTACAGCTCGTACTGGCGAAAGAAGCCCTTGAGGGTGGAGTAGCTTTCGCCCTTTTCCTTGCGCGTCTCGATCGACACGGCCAGGTGATCGCCGTCGCCGAAGTCGAAGCTGAGAAACACATGGGCGATGGCCGGGCCCATCCAGTAGGACGCGATCAGGTCAACCCCGCGCAGCTTGCGCAGGTCGAATTGCTTGTCGTACCAGGCCGGCGTGTAGTCGGTCTCGCTGCGGTAGTCGAAGTTGCGGATGTTGTGCAGCGTCACCAGGTCGCCGTCGATGCTGGCATGGGGCAGCACCGCCACGTCCGCCTGCCAGTCGCGCTCGTTGGAGGGTTCGAGGCGGTACCAGAAGAGCAGCACAGCGGCGAACTGAACGAGATGGAGCGCCAGGGCCAGGATGCGCCCACGCCAGCGGCGCGAGCCCAGGGCAACCAGCGCGGCCAGCGCCACGACGGCAAACGCGCCTGCCAGGCTGTAGCGCAGTAGCGCATCTGCCGGTCCGGTAAACAGGATGGCCAGCCCGCCCCAGCCCGCGCTCAACGCAACCAGCAAACCGAGCAGCAGCAGGGCGCAGCGGGTCAGGTTCTTTCTCATTGCAGGCGTCTCTTGCTGTGATGCGTTGGCGGGGCAGTCAGGTGACGGGTGGCGCGGCAACTCAATCCGCGCATTCATGCTACGCCGCAAGAAGGGTATCTCGTCAGTCTCGCGCCTTCTGCGTCAAGCCCGCGATGCTAGCGTGTGGCGGGTGCAACCGGCCAGGGAGCGAAGAACCATATTTTTGGCGATGCCCCAGATATGTGTTGCCAAAGAGGCAGCGCTTTTGTGGGAGCGGATTTATCCGCGAACTTCGCGGCTGAAGCCGCTCCCACAGGTGGCCTTCGCGCATGCAGTGCTCGCAACAGTTAACAGGTACATCGCCATATTTTTGCCCTGTAGGGATCAGTCGCTCAGGGGCGCGAACAGTGCCGCCAGGTCGTCTTCGCTCAACTGCCACTGCGCCTGGCTGCCGCCTTCCAGCAGGCCGCGCGCCAGGTTGGCCTTGGCCTGCTGCAGGTGCTGGATCTTCTCTTCGACGCTGCCGCGGGCGATCAGCTTGTAGACGAACACCGGCTTGTCCTGGCCGATGCGGTAGGCGCGGTCGCTGGCCTGGGCCTCGGCGGCCGGGTTCCACCAGGGGTCGAAGTGGATCACGGTGTCGGCGGCGGTGAGGTTGAGGCCGGCGCCGCCGGCTTTCAGGCTGATCAGGAACACCGGGAACTGCCCGGCCTGGAACTGCTGCACCGGGGTGCGCCTATCCTGGGTGCTGCCGGTGAGCTTGGTGTAGCCGATCTTGCGTGCCTGCAGCTCGGTTTCGATCAGCGCCAGCATCGAGGTGAACTGGGAGAACAGCAGCACCTTGCGGCCTTCCTCGACCAGTTCTTCGAGCATGGCCAGCAAGGCGCCGAGTTTGCCCGAGTCGCTGCTTTTCAGCTGCGCGTCGTCGCCGAGCAGGCGCAGGTCGCAGCAGGCCTGGCGCAGGCGCAGCAGCGCCTCGAGGATGACGATCTGGCTGCGGGCCAGGCCCTGGCGGGCGACTTCATCGCGCACCTTCTTGTCCATCGCCAGGCGCAGGGTTTCGTAGCGGTCGCGCTGGGCGGCGCTCAGTTCGACCCAATGGGTCACCTCGGTCTTGGGCGGCAGCTCGCGCGCCACCTGCTCCTTGGTGCGGCGCAGCACGAAGGGTTTGATCCGCCCGCGCAGGTGCTCCAGGCGCTGCTGGTTGGCCTGCTTCTCGATCGGGGTGCGGTAGTCGCGGCTGAATCTCTTGGCGTCGCCGAGCCAGCCGGGCATGAGGAAGTTGAACAGCGACCAGAGTTCGCCCAGGTGGTTTTCCAGCGGCGTGCCGGTCAGGCACAGGCGTTGCCGTGCCTGCAATTGGCCGGCGGCCAGCGCGGCCTTGCTGCGCGGATTCTTGATGTTCTGCGCTTCGTCGAGAATCAGCAGGTGATAGGGCTGCGCCGCCAGCGTCTTGAGGTCGCGCGGCAGCAGGGCGTAGGTGGTCAGGACGATGTCGTATTCGCCGATCAGCTTGAACAGCGGGCGGCGTTTCGCCCCGTGCAGGGCAAGCACCCTGAGCTGCGGGGTGAAGTGCGCGGCCTCGTCCTGCCAGTTAGGGATCAGGCTGGTGGGCATGACGATCAGCGCCGGCCGGTCCAGGCGCCCGGCCTGCTTCTCGCTGAGGATATGCGCCAGGGTTTGCAGGGTCTTGCCCAGGCCCATGTCGTCGGCCAGCACGCCACCGATTTCCAGCTCGGCCAGTGCCTGCATCCAGGCCAGGCCCTGCAGTTGGTAGGGGCGCAGGGTGGCCTGCAAATCCGCCGGCGGCTCGACCTGCTGCGCGTTGTGCGCCTGCAGGCGCTGGGCAAAGCCGCGCAGCCGCTCGCCACCCTGCCAGTTCAGCGCCGGGCCTTGCTCCAGTTCGCTCAGGCGGGCGGCGTCGGCGCGCGGCAGGCGCAAGCGCTGGCTAGACTCGCCCGTCTCGCGGAAAAACAGCTCGCCCAGGGTCGCCAGCAAGGGCTTGAGGCGGGCGAAGGGCAGGGCGATGTGCTTGTCGCTCTGCGGCAGGCTGACCAGCAGCATCTCCTCGTCCTGGCGCTGGGCCAAGGCATCGCCATTGAGCAGCCAGGGTTTGTGCCGGATCGCCTGCAGCAGGATCGGCAGCAGGCTGATGCGCTGCCCTTCTACCTCGATACCCAGCTCCAGGTCGAACCAGTCGTGCTCGGACGTGTCTTCGATCGCGGCGTACCAGTCGTCGACCTGCGCCAGGTTGTAGCGAAACTCCGGCTGCAGCTCGATCCGCCAGCCCTGCTCGCGCAGCAACGGCAATTGCTGCTGGACGAAGCTCAGCCAGGCCGCCTCGCCGGGCAGCTCGAAGTGTTCGCCGGGATGCTCGGCGAGGGCCTCGCTCTGACGCAGGGCGACCTGCAGGCCGGCGTCTTCCAGGCGCTGGCGCAGCGCCGCCTCGGCGCCGGCGTCGCGGATGATGCGCAGGGTCAGGCTCGGGCTCTGGCGCACCAGCAGGTCTTTCGCCGGTTTGCCGTAGGCCA
>NZ_JBFIIG010000281.1:0-3362 GCF_041601375.1 Pseudomonas sp.
CTAGGAGCCTGTCGGACTTAACGCTGTTCTACTGCGGAAAAGCCGGATTTGGTCATTTTTTGCTGCTTTCCCTCGTTAAATAGCCAGCTATTCGCCTCGGAAAAGCAACAAAACTGCCTCAAACCGGACTTTCCCTCGCTACGAACGGTTAAGTCCGACAGGCTCCTAGAGCCTGTTAGTAACGCGGCAGGGCCAGCGCGCAGCAGATCATAAACAGGTTCTCAGGCCTGGTAACTGATATGCCCGTCGACCAGGGTGTAGCGCACCGCGCCCGGCAGGCAGTGGCCGATGAACGGGCAGTTGCTGCCTTTGGAGTACCAGCTTTCCCCGGCCAGGGTCGAGGCTTGCGGGTCGAACAGCAGCAGGTCGGCCGCCGCGCCCACGCTCAGGCGACCGGCGGGCAGGCGCAGGGCCTGGGCCGGGCCGCTGGACAGGCGTGCGAGCAGGGTCGGCAGGTCGAGCAGGCCATCTTCCACCAGGCTCATGGCCAGCGGCAGCAGCAGTTGCACGCTGCTGATGCCCGGTTCGGTGGCGCCGAAGGGGGCCAGCTTGGCGTCACGTTCGTGCGGCTGGTGATGGCTGGCGATGGCCGAAATCACCCCGCTTTGCACGGCCGCGCGCAGGCCGTCGCGGTCGGCGCGGGTGCGCAGTGGCGGTTGCACGTGGTAGAGGCTGGAGAAGTCGCTCAAGGCCTCATCGGTGAGGATCAGCTGATACAGCGCTACATCCGCCGTCACCGGCAGGCCGCGGGCCTGGGCCTCGGCGATCAACTGCGCGCCGCGGGCGCTGGTCAGCTGGCTGAAGTGGGCGCGCACGCCGCTTTGTTCGACCAGCAGCAGGTCGCGAGCCAAGGCCACGGTTTCGGCGGTTTCCGGGATGCCGGCCAGGCCGAGGAAGCTGGCCGTGGCGCCTTCGTGGGCCAGGCCGCCCTCGGCCAGGTCGTGATCCTGGGAGTGGAAGATCACCGTCAGGTCGAAGGTGGCGGCGTATTCCAGGGCGCGGCGCAGGGTACGGGTGTTGCGAAAGCTATTCAGGCCGTTGCCGAAGGCCACGCAGCCGGCGTCGCGCAGTGCCACCAGTTCGGCCAGCTGTTCGCCGTCCAGGCCTTTGCTCAGCGCGCCTATGGGGAAGACCTTGGTGTGACCGGCCTCGCGCGCGCGGTCGAGGATCAGTTCGGCCACCGCCGAGGTGTCCAGGACCGGTTTGGTAAAGGGCGGGCAGCACAGGCTGGTGACGCCGCCCGCGGCCGCGGCCAGGGTTTCGCTGGCGATGCTGCCCTTGCGGCTGTAACCGGGTTCGCGCAGGGCGACGGACAGATCGACCAGGCCGGGTGCCGCCACCAGGCCTTGGGCGTTGATGATTTTCTCCGCGACGAAAGCGACCGGTGTCTGGCCGATGGCGATGAGCTTGCCGCCGTCGATGAACAGGTCGACGACTTGGTCGAGGCTGCTGCTCGGGTCGATGACGCGGGCACCGAGGATTGCGATACGCATCAGTTGGACTCCTCGGCTTCCTGGTTGAGCTGGCGCTGGGTGTTTTGTCCGCTCATGGCCATGGACAGTACGGCCATGCGCACGGCGATGCCGTAGGTGACCTGGTTGAGGATCACCGATTGCGGGCCGTCGGCCACCGCCGACTCGATTTCCACGCCACGGTTGATCGGCCCCGGGTGCATCACCAGGGCATCTGGTTTGGCCAGGGCCAGGCGTTGCTCGGTCAGGCCGAACAGGCGGTAGAACTCGCCCTCGCTGGGCAGCAGGCCGCCACTCATGCGCTCGCGCTGCAGGCGCAGCATGATCACCACGTCGACATCCTTGAGACCGGCCGCCATGTCGCTGTAGACGGTCACGCCGTACTGCTCGATGCCGACCGGCAACAGGGTCTTGGGCGCGATCACGCGGATGTCCGGGCAGCCGAGGGTCTGCAGTGCCAGCATGTTCGAGCGGGCCACCCGCGAGTGCAGGATGTCGCCGACGATCGCCACCGAAAGCTGCTCGAAGCCGCCCTTGTGCCGGCGGATGGTCAGCATGTCGAGCATGCCCTGGGTCGGGTGGGCGTGACGGCCGTCGCCGCCGTTGATGATCGCCAGGTTCGGGCACACGTGCTCGGCGATGAAGTGCGCGGCACCGGAGTCGGCATGGCGCACCACGAAGATGTCGGCGGCCATGGCCTCGAGGTTGCGCAGGGTGTCGAACAGGGTCTCGCCCTTGCTGGTCGAGGAGGTCGACACGTTGAGGGTGATGACGTCGGCGGACAGCCGTTGGGCGGCCAGCTCGAAGGTGGTGCGGGTGCGCGTGGAGTTCTCGAAGAACACGTTGCACACGGTCTTGCCGCGCAGCAGCGGGACTTTCTTCACCGCCCGCGCACCGACTTCGAGGAAGGAGTCGGCGGTGTCGAGGATTTCCGTCAGCAGCTCTCGCGGCAGGCCGTCGAGGGAGAGGAAGTGGCGCAGCTGACCTTGGTCATTGAGCTGCAGCGGGCGCTTGGCGTCCATGGGAGTCATCGCGATCATTCTCGGTTGGCCAGCGTCTGGAGTTCGAGGGTCAGCGGCGTGGGGCCGGACAGTTTGACCCGTTGATCGGCGGCCAGCGACAGGCTGGCACCGACCACGTCGGGACGAATCGGCAGCTCGTGGGCATTCAGGTCGAGCAGGCAGACCAGGGTCACGCTGGCCGGGCGGCCGTAGTCGAACAGTTCGTTGAGTGCGGCGCGGATGGTGCGGCCGCTCATCAAGACGTCGTCGATCAGCACCAGGTGCTGGCCTTCGACCTCGAACGGCAGTTCGGAGGGCTGTACCTGCGGGTGCAGGCCGCTCTGGGTGAAGTCGTCGCGGTAGAAGGCGACGTCGAGGATGCCCAGCGGCGCCGGATTGCCCAGGGTCTCGAGCAGCGCCTGGGCGACCCACACACCGCCGGTGCGGATGCCGATGAAGCGCGGCTCGCTGATCTGCCGCTGATTGAGGTGGCCGATCAGCGCCGCGGCCATTTGCGGCAGCAGTTCGGCAGGCTTGGGTAGGCTCATCGGAAACTCCTTGTGGGCAGGCCGGCCGCAGACTGTGGCGGCCTGCGCCCATGATGCGGGGTTGCAGGCAGGCGCTGCGCCCCGGTCCGAGCGTTGCGCGCCAGCTGTTCACAAGACCGGGGGTAGCGATTGTTCAAGACGTACGCTGCTCTGCCAGCCAGCCTTCGAGCAGCAGCGCGGCGGCCAGGGCGTCGACCGGACGTTCGCGATAGCCGCCGCTCTGGCCTTGTTGCAGGCGCTGGCCCTTGGCCTCGTAGGTGGTCAGGCGTTCGTCGTGCGTATGTACGGGCAGGTTGAAACGGCCGTTGAGGCGGCGGGCGAACTTCTCGGCCCGTTCGCTC
>NZ_JBFIIG010000282.1:0-3331 GCF_041601375.1 Pseudomonas sp.
CAAGCAGAAATCGTCCCGACAAGACCTGCCGTGGTAATGCCCGCGCCCGAGGCGCTGCGCATTGCCCGCCAGCTCTCGTAGGATGTGACGGGCCGCGTAGGCTTGAGCGCAGCCATACCCATCAACCGCGTTATGCCTGTAGGCCACTATCGCTGATGGGTTACGCCGCGTTTGCAATGCAACCCGCCTGACATCGTCTCGGCGGCTAACCCACCCGCGGATTGTAGATTTTCCCAGATTCGGCGGCGTCAGCAGTCACCGCGCGGTACTGGCTAGCGCGCTGCCTGATGAGCAACAGCAAAAAAGCCCGGAACAGAGTCCGGGCTTTGGGTATTTCACGGCTGAACAGGATGCAACTGATCAGCCCTGCTCGACAGCCCCGCTAAGCACGGGACGCCGGTCAGAACAGCGGCAGGGTGTAGCTGAGGATCAGGCGGTTCTCGTCGATGTCGTTGGTGAAGTTGGAACGCACCATGGCATTGCGCCAGCGCGCACTGAAGTTCTTCAGGGCGCCTTCCTGGAACACGTACATCAGCTCGGTGTCGCGCTCCCACTCCTTGCCGTCGCCAGCAGCGCCCAGGTCGACGTTGTCGCCAGTCAGGTAGCGGGTCATGAAGCTCAGACCGGGAATGCCGATGGAGCCAAAGTTGAAGTCATAGCGCGCCTGCCAGGAGGTCTCGTCCTTGTTGGCGAAGTCACTGATCTGCACATAGTTGACCAAGAACGGGTCGGTACCGTTGATATAGGCGGCGCCCGTGTCGCCGCTCATCTTCTGATAGCCGAGACCAACCTTGTGGCCACCCAGGCCATAAGTAACCATCGCTCCGAATGCCTTGTTGTCGACGTTACTGCGGCCGTCGTCGGTGGAGCGGGCATAACGCAGGTCGGTCTTCAGGCTCTGGCCTTCGCCCAGCGGCAACACGTGCACCAGGTTGAAGGAGTTCTGCTTATACAGGTCCTCCAGGTTCGAGTAGTAATAGGCGCCGGTCAGCTCCTTGCTGAGCTGGTAGGTGCCACCGAGAAACTGGAAGGCATCGGTAGTCTTGTCGCCGGTAACGGTGATGCCGCGACGACCGCCAGTGGTCATCGACAGGTCTTCAAAGTCACTCGAATCACGGTGATTAACTTCGCGCAGATAACCGCCATCCAGAGTCAAACCGTCGATTTCCTGGGAGATCAACTGGCCGCCCTTGAATACCTGAGGCGTCAGACGACTGTCGCTGGAGCCGATAGCCATGTTCTTGAACTGCATGCTGCCGACGCGCAGGGTGCTCTTGGACAATTTGGCCTTGCCGGCCAGCGCCAGGTCAGAAGAGTAGTCCTGCGAACCACCCGAGCGATCGGGTACCAGCAAGTTGCTGCCAGCGGTACCGCCGCCGGAATCCAGCTTGAAGCCGAGCATGCCGATAGTGTCGATACCGAAGCCCACAGTACCCTCGGTATAGCCGGAGTCCATACGCAGAATGAAGCCTTGCGCCCACTCTTCACGCTTGCTCTGGCTGGCGCCGTCCTGACGGAAGTCACGGTTGAAATAAAAATTGCGGGCTTCCAGGCTGGCCTTGCTGTCCTTGATGAATTCAGCGTTGGCGACTTGGCTCAGGGTCAAGCCCAGGGTGCCGGCAGCAATGGCCAGCGCCAGGGAGGTCTTTCTCATTATGGTTTTCTCCAGTGTTGTTATGGTGGCACATCGGCACGGGCGCAGGCTTCGACCACGAAGAAACAGGCACGCACCGAATTCGTTGATTCGCTCCGCGGACCTCGCCAGACGGGCAGCCGAACAGGCACCAGAGCGAGCGGGCAACGCTGGGGCGAACAGAAATCAGGGGTGCGCGGTGCCGCGCCGAGCAAACGTCAAGGGAACGGGAGTAGGCGGATCGTCAGCCAAACGGAAGCAGTTCATCGGCGGCTCTCTTCATTTTTATTGTGTGCCGGCCCTGCAGGCCGGTCGGTGCGTCGAAGAGTCTTGAGCAGATACCGTGCCAGTCGCCCAGCGCCGGGCAGCAACACCTCTAGCCCGCCACTTTGGCGGAAGTTCACGGATTCCATTGCGGGGTCATGCGAAGGATGAACAGGCGGATTATCGCCGAGAGCGAGAGCGCTCCCGGCGGATTTTCGCCAATTGCGCCCGCCCAGTCAGTCGAGCACGATCTGGTTCTTGCCCTGCCGTTTGGCCTGATACATGGCCGCATCGGCGCGGGCGAACAGCGTCTCCAGGCTGGCATCGGCGCCACGCAAGCTGGTCAGCCCCTGGCTCACCGTGACGCCGAACGACGTCTGGGCGTGGCTGAAACGCAAACGCTGCACCTCCCGCTGCAGGCGCTCGGCGATCTGCTCGGCCAGTGCAGGCTCGCAGCCTGGAAACAGCGCGGCGAATTCCTCACCGCCGATACGTCCGAACAGATCACCGCGGCGCAACACCGAGGCGCCGCAGCTGGCCAGGCGCTGCAGCACCTGATCGCCCATCTGGTGACCATGGCTGTCGTTGATCCGCTTGAAGTCGTCGACGTCGAGCAACAGGAAGGCCAAGGGGCTGCCGAACTGGCGGGCGTGCTCGAATTCGCGCCGGGCACACTCGAAGAAGTACCGGCGGTTGCTGCTCTGGGTCAGTACATCGGTGGTTGCCAGGCGATGCAACTCGCCTTCCAGTTGCTTCTTGTCGGTGATGTCTTCGGCGATGCCGACGATGATCTGCGCTTGCCCGACCTCGTTCGAGCGACTGATAAAGCATTTGTCGCTGAGCCAGCGCAACTGCCCGTCGGCGCGAATGATGCGGTACTCGCGAGTCTCCACCGCACCGGTTTCCAGCACCTTGGCCAGGCTCTCGGCGGCGTAGTCGAGGTCGTCCGGGTAGATGCTGTTGCGCCATTCGCCGTAGTCGGCCAACAACAGCGCGGCAGAGCGGCCGAAAATCCGCTCGTAGGCCGGGCTTACGTAGATCACCCGCTGCGCCTGCCAGTCGAACGCCCAGAGCACCGCATTGACGCTGCCGAGCAGAGTGCTGAAGAGCTGCTCACGCTCGCGCAGGCGCTCGACCTCGGCACGGCTGTGCAGCAGCGCCAGGGTCAGGTCTTCCAATTGCTCCGATGAGTTGCCGCACTCGTCCATAAACAGTCGCCATCCTGGTGAAGGTTTGAGCCATGGGGGCAGCATAGAAGGTTGGCGGCGCAGACATCAAAAAGCCCGCCGAACGGCGCAATGCTGTTCACTTAAGCGGAGCAGCTTTGCGGTCAACTGGGTAGCGGGTCTTGGACATCTTCACCGTCCTGGGCGTCGATGGCCTGGGGCGTTTTTTTATGAATAGCAGGCCGATACTGCCGCGTAAATCCGCCAG
>NZ_JBFIIG010000283.1:0-3242 GCF_041601375.1 Pseudomonas sp.
CACGGCGATCAGCGCGATCAGGATGACCGTGCCACGGCCGATCCACACCAGTTCCTTCTGGCCGGCATTGGGCCGGATCATGGCCTTGTAGAAGTCCTCGGTCAGGGCACTCGACGACACCAGCAGCTGCGAGTCGATGGTACTCATGATCGCCGACAGGATCGCCGCCAACAGCACGCCCGCCACCCAGGGGTTGAACAGCAGCTGCGACAGGGTGATGAATACCGTCTCGGCGTTGGCCAGCGGCTGCTCGGCGAAGTAGGCGATGCCGGCGAAGCCGGTGAAGATCGCGCCGTAGAGCGCGAGCACCATCCAGGTCATGCCGATCAGCTTGGCCATGGGCATGTCGCTCGAGCGGCGCAAACCCATGAAGCGCACGACGATATGGGGCTGGCCGAAATAGCCCAGGCCCCAGGCCATCAGCGAGACGATGCCGAACAAGGTCATCTCGTGGAAGATGTCGAGACGGGCGGGATCGACCGCCGCCACCTGCGCCACGGTATTGCTCCAGCCGCCATCGGCGGCGATCACCGCGATCGGCACCATGAGCAGGGCGAGAAACATCAGAATGCCCTGCACGAAGTCGGTCCAGCACACCGCCAGGAAGCCGCCGAGGAAGGTGTAGGAGATGATGACGATGGCACCGACCCAGAGTGCTGTGCCGTACTCCATGCCGAAACTCTTCTCGAACAGGGTCGCGCCGGCCACCATGCCGGACGAGGTATAGAAGGTGAAGAACAGCAGAATCACCACCGCCGAGATCATCCGCAGCACCTTGCTGCTGTCATGAAAGCGGTTCTCGAGGTAGTCGGGCACCGTGATCGCGTCGCGGGCCACCTCGGTGTAGACGCGCAGCCGGCGGGCGACGAACTGCCAGTTCAGGTAGGCGCCGATGGTCAGGCCCACGGCGATCCATACCTGATTCATACCCGAGGCGTAGAGGGCGCCGGGCAGGCCCAGCAGCAGCCAGCCGCTCATGTCCGAGGCGCCGGCGCTGAGGGCCGCCACGCCGGGGCCGAGACGGCGTCCGCCGAGCACGTAGTCGGAGAGATTGTCGGTGAGCCGATAGGACGCGAAACCGATGATCAGCATGCCGATCAGGTAGACGACGAAGGTCACCAGGGTGGGGGTACTCATGTTCATGGCTGTCGCTCCTTACTTGCCCATCAGGTAGGTAACCAGTGACAGCAGAACGATGCCGCCCATCGGCACGATCAGCCAGAACCAGGTTGCAAAACTCAGTGCATGTTCCATGGGAATCCTCACGTTGTTGATGCGCATGGCGATCAGTTGGGCGAACCCGATGAGTTGCAGAAGCGCCCCGCAGCCCGCGATCCAGCGGCGACTGCAACGCTCGCCCGACGCCTGTCCTGTACAGGTCCGACTCCAGAGCCCACGAGCTTTGTTGCAGTCCATCGACCTGCACGAACTGCGCCTCGGCGGCGGGGAGGCCTTAGTAACTATAGGAGAGTTCTGCCGCCTTACCGCTCGTCGCACCTGATAGACGCCGGCAAACGCGTTGCGCGGGGTGGCGCGATTCTGCTGCATGGGTAATCGGGGACACCCATTCGCCGGCCGCGATATCGTAAACGCGTAGCCCAGGGGCCGTTCGGCGTATCACCGTCAGCCGTCCATCACCAGCCGTTCGAACAGCAGTACGCCCCAGCCCAGCATCTGTTCATCGAAGTCGAAGGTGCCACAGTGGTGGCCGCCGCCGACCGGCGAACCCAGAATCAGATGAGTCGCCTCGCCGCCCTGCTCGCGCACCTTCTGGATGAGGAAACCCGCATCCTCGCTGGCCGATACCAGAAAGCTGTCCTGCAGCAGTGCCTCGGGCAAGCCGATCTCCAGCGCCGTCGCCGCGACCCGTTCGGCCAGCTCCCGGCTGTTGGGGTAGCTGGAAAACTCGGCGAACAGCTCGCGCGTCCAGGTTACGCCGTTCATGCGGGCCGCGCCGTCGAGCACCTGCTCTGCCGCGACGGCCATGAAGTCGCAGATGGCATTGTCGGCGCCACGTACCTCGTAGCGAAATCGCACCTCGTCGGCAATCACGTTGTGCGCATTGTCGGAGGCGAAGCGCCCGACATTGACCCGTGACATGCCGGCGCTGTGGCGCGGCAGGGCATACAGGCCCTGCACCGCCTGGCAGGCGGCCAGCAGCGCGTTGCGGCCGTCCTGGGGCGCATTGCCGGCATGGCTGGCGCGGCCGTGGAAGACGACATCATAGATTCGGGCCGCAATCCAGGTGGCGTCGAGAATGATCCGGTAGCGGTCGACAATCCCCAGGTGCAGCGTCAGGAAACGTTCCACCTCGGCCATCTGCGCCAGCCCGGCGAACAGCGCGCCACCGCCGGCCACCTCCTCGGCCGGCTGGAAGAAAAAATGCACCTTGCCGGCCCAGTGCGCGCGGCGGGCCGCCAGCCGACGCGCCAGGCCAAGGCCAATGGTCAGATGGCCGTCATGGCCGCACGCATGCATGATGCCGGCATGTTCGGAGGCGAAGCCCTCGGCCGCCGGCACATGCTCGGTGGCCTGGCTTTCCGTGATCGGCAGCGCATCGATATCGAAACGAAAGCCGAACACCGGCCCCGGCTCCGCGGCCGGCAAGGTGCCTTCCAGGGTTGCCACGAGACCGGTGCGATTGCCCTGCATCGACGGCAGATAGCGGTTGCCGGCACCGAGCACCTGTTCGGCCCGGGCATAGGCGATACGATCCGTTTCAGCATCCGGCGGATTGGGGGGCTTTTGCGTGCCGTAAAGCGCTTGCCCCCAGGCAACGGCAAAGCCCAGGGCTTCGAGCTCGGCGCACAGCCGCGCCGTGGTCAGGTATTCGGTCCAGGACAGCTCGGGGGTACGGTGAAAACAGCGCCGCGTTTCGCTCAGCTCCCGCATCAGCACGGGATCCGGGCAGGAGGGTAGTAGTGCCATGTCAGACTCCCGGGGCACCATCCGCTGGCGCCCGCTATCAGATCTATTTCAGCTGGCTGGGATCCAGGTTCACCGATTTGCGCGCACTGAAGGCCTGCAGCCCCTCGGGGGCCAGCGCCAGCGAGCCGTTACCGGAGGCACGCTGTCCGATCCAGCCAAGCCGGGCATCGACAAAATTGCAGCGATTGACATACACGGTGCCGGTATCGACAGCCGCCACAAAGCGTTCGGCACGCTGCCGCGACTGGGTGAAAATCGATGCCGTGAGGCCATAACGGCTGTTGCGCACCTGCTGCACCGCCTCGTCGTCATCG
>NZ_JBFIIG010000284.1:0-3088 GCF_041601375.1 Pseudomonas sp.
GGACGGCGCCCCGACCGCCCTACCCGTAGGCAGTGCACCATGGTTGCCCGGCGCGGCACAAAAGCTGGCGGGCTGTCGCTGCGCTCCGAGGCCGCCCTACCCGCAGGCAGTGCACCATGGTTGCCCGGCGCGGCACAAAAGCTGGCGGGCTGTCGCTGCGCTCCGAAGCCGCCCTACCCGCAGGCAGTGCACCATGGATGCCCGACACGGTACAAAACTGGCGGGCTGTCGCTGCGCTCCGATCGGAACGCCGCCCGGACCGCCCTACGGACCGAACGAAACGTCGTCCAGATCGCGCCCGGCAATTCCCAGGCAGAAAAAAGCCCGACACCAAGGCCGGGCTTCTTCTGCTCGCGGGTAAAGCCAGTAGTTAGACTGGTGCTTTAGCGCGGGACTTGTATTCACCGGTGCGGGTGTCGATCTCGATCCAGTCGTCGATGTTGCAGAAATCGGCAACCTTGACTTCAGTACCGTTGCTCAGCTTGGCGGTCTTCATCACCTTGCCGGAAGTGTCGCCACGGGCGGAACCTTCGGTGTAGGTGATCTGGCGAACGATGGTGGTCGGCAGATCGACCGAAACCACTTTGCCTTCGAAGAACACGGCTTCGCAGATATCGGTCATGCCGTCGACGATGTACGGCAGAACGCTTTCCAGGTCGTCCTTGTTCAGCTCGTACTGATTGAACTCATCGTCCATGAAGACGTAGTTCGGCTCGCTGTAATAGGAGTAGGTCACAGCGACGCGATCGAGGATGACCGGCTCGAGCTTGTCGTCGGCCTTGTACACGGTCTCGGTCGAAGAACCAGTCAGCAGGTTGCGCAGCTTCATTTTGACGATAGCGCTGTTACGGCCGGACTTGGTGAACTCGGCCTTCTGGATAAGCCAAGGCTGGCCGTCAATCAGGGCCACACTGTTGGGCTTCATTTCTTGTGCGGTTTTCATACTAATATCCGGATTTGGATGGAGATACGGAAATCTAGGCCGCGTATCATAGCCAATTTAGGTAAAACTCTACCAGTGCCTCGGCAAGATCGGCCTGAGAAGCCCGCTGCAGACACCAGCGCTCGGCATGCTCGGCCAGTTCCGGCCACTCCTGCAGCACGGCCTGCCAGCTCGCGCCCATGGCGTCACCGGCATTCCATGCCCGCCACAGGCCCTCCAGCGCCGCACGCGCGGCAGGCGACAAACCCTGGGTATACAGCGCCAGAAACGCCTCGAGCTTGTCCCAGTGGGCGTCCTCCTCTTGCCCATAGATGTGCCAGAGCAACGGCCGCCCGGCCCACTGCGCCCGCACGAACGAGTCCTCACCGCGCACCGCATTGAAGTCGCAACTCCAGAGCAGGCGGTCGTACTGATCTTGCTCGACGAAGGGCAACACCTGGACATGCAACTGACCGCGCTGCTGGCGATCGCCGGCCACCAGCGCCGCACCACCGAGCCAGGCGTGCAGATCGGCGAGAATGCGCCCTTCCGGCACCAGTAACTGGGTCACCCGGGTGTCCGCCGCCAGGGCCTCCAGCCAACTGGCCAGGGCGCGGTTCTCGTAGGCGAACAACGACACCAGCCGCGCCCCCGCAATCGGCGCCACCCCCAGCCCCTGGAGAAACGCCGCACGCGCCAGCGGATCGGCCTGAAACGCCCGGCGCCGAGCCAGCAGATCGCGCTCACGCAGCAAGCCCCCACTGCCTGCGGTAAAGCCGGGGAAAAAGAAGAACTTCTGCAGGCCATTGGACTGCAAGGACGGCAGACCATGGCAGCCCTCGACCCAATCCTCGGCGCTGAGGTACTCCAGGTTCAGCCACAGCACTTTCTGCGGCCGCGCCGCCATCGCCGCGACATAAGCGCCCGGCAACTCGCAGGCAAAAGCCTCGATCACCACATCCGCCGGCTGCACAGGCTGCCAAGACCGCGGCCACTGGCGAACCTCCACGCCCTGCTGCCATTGCTGCGCCGCCTGCCTGTCGGCCTGCGGACACAGGCGAGCGAACGCACCGAGGTCATCCAGCCACAGGCGCACCGCCACACCCTGCTCGGCCGCCAACTGCCGGGCCAGGCGCCAGGTCACGCCGATATCGCCGTAGTTATCGACCACGCTACAGAAAATGTCCCAGGTGACGCGCATAGGTACTCCGCTCATAAATCGTAGGAGGGCTCTGGGCAAACGCTGGCAACTCACATAGCGAGGCGGCGCCGCGCTAGAGCCATCCTGCCAGCAGCGGCGGAATGAACGTATCGCCGGCTGACGACTCTACTTTACTCTTAGCAAGCTAATGAAAGAGGACGCATATGCTCAATAAAAAACCACTCAACTGTCGACTTGCCAAGTGCCTGTTGCAGTCGGCGCTCCTGCTTTCGCTCTGCACTGCGCCGGCTTTCGCCGCAACTCAACAAGTGCTTGGCTGGGTTGAGGAAGGATTGATCCTGCCTGAGAATCTGGCGGTGAAGTTCAAGCTCGATACGGGCGCACTGACCTCCTCGATGCATGCCGAAGATATCGAACGCTTCCAGAAAGATGGCGAAGACTGGGTACGCTTCAACATTGAGCTGGAAGACATCGACACCAATAAGCAAGTGAACGCCCAATTCGAGCGCCAGGTAGAACGAGCCATCAAGGTGCGCGGCGCCGGCGGGGCAGAGAGACGCACAGTCGTATTGATGAAAGTATGCCTAGGCAACCAGGTGTATGAAGAGCAGTTCTCACTGAATGATCGAGACCGGATGAACTATCCGGTGCTTATCGGCCGACGCACCCTGGAGAAGGTTGGCCTGGTGGACTCCAACAAAACCTTTACCGCGCAACCTGATTGCGCGAAGACCGCGTCCAGCGCCTGATTCGCCTATGGCCGGCAGGGGCCTTGGCCGCGAACTGCCGGTCGGGCCAACTCCACTCGCGGACAAGTCCCCCCACAAGGAACAAAGCGCCCGCCCGCGGCGGCCCTGCGCCATTCGCGGCTAAAACGGAACGCCGCCCGGCCACTCCCACAAGAGCACCACATCCCCCCTGTAGGAGCTGCTTCAGCTGCGATGGCGGACAACGTCCGCCCCAAAACCCAAAGCATCACCCAGGCCAGCCCTGCGACAAAAACA
>NZ_JBFIIG010000285.1:0-3069 GCF_041601375.1 Pseudomonas sp.
GAGCATGGCGCTGGCGCCCTGATCGACCTGCTGGATATTGCCGCTGACCTCGTCCGCGGTGGCCGCCTGTTGTTCGGCGGCGGTGGCGATCTGCGCCAGGCGGTCGCTGACCCGCTGCACCGACTCGACGATCCCGGCCATATCCTCGCCCATGGCCAGCACGCTGCCGACATCGCCCTCGGCCTGCTGCACGGCCTCCTCCATCAGGCTGACCGACTGGCCGACCACCCGGTGCAGGTCGGCCACGGTCTGGGCGATTTCCGCGGTGGAGTTCTGCGTGCGCTGCGACAGCGAGCGCACCTCGTCGGCGACCACGGCGAAGCCGCGGCCCTGTTCGCCGGCACGCGCCGCCTCGATGGCGGCGTTGAGCGCCAGCAGATTGGTCTGTTCGGCGATGCCCTTGATCACATCGACCACCCGGGTGATCTGTTCGGTCTGCACGCGCAGTTGCTGCAGGGTCGCGGCACTGTCGCCCAGGCGACTGCTGAGCTGGCGCATGCTGGCGCTGGTACGCTCGCTGCGCTGGTTGCTCTGGTTGGCGATTTCGCGGGTCTGCCCGGCTTCCATCGCGGCCTCCTCGCAGCTTTGCGCCACGCTTTGCGCGGTGGCGGCCATTTGCGTGGCGGCGGTGGCGATCTGGCTCATCTGCCCCTGCTGCTGCTCCACCGCCGTCAGCGCACTCTGCGCCTGGCTGCTGAGCAACTGCACGGTGCCGCCGAGGCTCTGGCTTTCCTGATCGACGCCCTGCAGCGAACCGCGCAACTGGGCGACCGCGGCATTCAGCGCGGTGGCGATGCTCGCCAGGTCGTCTTCGCCATGCACCTGCATGAGCACGCGCAAGTCGCCGTCACGCAGGCCCTGCGCGGCCTCGATGATGCCGGCGGTGCTGCGCCGGATCGAGGCATTCAGGCAGAACAGCACGTAGAGCGCCAACAGCGTCAGCACGCCGAACACGGCGATCACCTGCCACATTTCGCGCTGCGCCTGCTGGCGGTAGTCGCCCAGGCTCTGGGCGAACTGCTGGTACAACGCCTGCTGCAGATCCGCCAGCTGCGCCTGCAAGGTGTCTACCCGCTCGATGAACTGTTGCGGGCTCAAGGCCATGGGGCTGGCCTCGAACATATCGCGGTCGATCTCGCTCAGAAACCTGTCGAAACCTTGCTCGGCCTCGACAAACGCGGCCTGCAAATCGCCCATCGACTGCGCCCGCTGGCCGAGAGTCGCACGCGCCTTGATCAACTGGCCGCGCGACTCGTCCAGGCTGCGGCGCAAATCGCGGATCAGTACCCGGCTTTGCAGGGTGAAATGCTGCGAGAACACCGCCCCATAACCCTGGCCGGCGAAGCTGCCGAGGCTCTCCTGCAGGCGTGGCAGGGTGAACGTCAGCTGCTCCATCATCAGGTAGGTGTCGAGGTTCGGATCGAGAATCAAACCGCTGTCGGTGGCCACCTGCTCGCGTAGCGCCGTCAGTTGCAACAGGGTCTTTTGGTAACGCTCCAGGGCATCCGGTAGCGCCATCTTGCCCAGCACCGCCACACTCAGCTCGGCGCGCAGCGCTTGCAATGCCGTCAATTGCTCGCGTGCCTGGGCGCTCGAGGGAACACTGGCCAGCTGCGTCGCGGCCTGTTCCAGCGCCTGATCGAGACCGCCCGCGCGTTGTTCCAGCAGCGCCTTGGCCGGTTCGTCGGTGCCCTTCCAGCGCGCCAACAAGGTGCTCTGGGCGATCACCTCACGCTGCACCGAACCCAGCGCCTGCACCCCGTGCATGCCCTCCAGCTCGTGGTCGATCAGCGTCAGGCGGGCCAGATGATCGCTAGTGATCACCCACAGCGCATAGCCCAGCGGCAGGACGAACAATACAAACAGCAGCTGAAATTTACGCGCGAAACTGAAACGCTCCAATACGCGTATACCCGGCTTGAGTACTCCAGTCATAACGACACCTCAACGAGCCCATCCACACCTGGCAACAAGTGTGGCAAAGAACACCATCTAGCAAGAATTACGCCGGGCTACTCGAGTCAGAGCTTGTGAAAAAAAACGAGCGCAGTAGGCGCGCGTTTTTTCACAAGCTCTCAGGCCAGGCAAGCAGCACGGACGGCTGCTTGCAGGATAGGCCAATAACGCTTCAGCACTGCGGCTTATTGGCGGCATAGCGCTGCGCCGGGTTGATCGCCACGCCGAAATCACGCAAGGCGCTGGTGCCGATCAGCAACGGATAATCGAAGTGGCTGCGGTCGGTGAGGTTGACCTCGACGGTGCGCAACTGGTTACCCAAGCAGAGCTGCATATCGACCACCGGACGCTTGGCCACCGCTGGGCGGCTGGCGTCACCACGCTCTTCGGCGCGGCTCTTGATCTCGCTGATGCGGGCCAGGGGCTGCTCGAACAGGCTGTCGTCGGCATTCTCGGTGGCCAGGCGGAACCGCACCCAATCCTGGCCGTCACGGCGGAACTGCTCGATGTCCCTGGCCGACAGCGAGGCGGTCACCGCGCCGGTGTCCATCTTGGCTTTCAGGGTTTGCCCGACTTGTGGCAACTCGATGTATTCGTAGCGCCCGTAGAGCGCCGGTTGATTGGCCAGCGCCGGCAAAGCGACCAACGCCAGGAGTGCAGCAACAATCTTCATAACCAGTCAGGACTCCGTTAAAACGTCAGGAACTCCGACCGATCCGGCGGCGGATGGTTCGACCGGCTGTCGGCCGGCGCTAGGCTCGGAGGGTGTGAAAATATCGAGCGCCGTCACCAGGCCGCCCCCAGGCGTTCACCTAGCACAACGCCAGCGCAAGCGCTTGGAGGCTGCTGCAATAGGCGAGCGCTTTTCACCAGCTCTCGGTTATCTGCCAGGCAAGCCCGTCCACAACTCATCCAGGTTACGGAACCCCCAGTCGGCAGCGGATTCGCGGCTGACAATCTTGTCGCGATCGACCAATTTGGCCAGGTCGATTATTTCCTGAGCGATAGGGGTTTTCGACCTGGCCGAGAAGAACACCTTGACCTTGGGCATCAGCAACGAGGTTGCGTGCTGCTCCAGCACCACACCGATACGCCCGCTCTGCAGGCGCACCA
>NZ_JBFIIG010000286.1:0-2968 GCF_041601375.1 Pseudomonas sp.
GCACAGCTCCACGATTTGCCCCAACATGGCATCCAGATCCCGCTGCACCTGACTCAGCGACTGCGCGGCATTCAAAATCCGATAACGCCGCGGCTCTTCATTGGCCCGACGCAAATAGGTCTGGCGCACCGCCTCGAAAAACCCCCGCCCCTCCCGCTCGAACCGATCCAGCCGGCCGCGCGCCGCAGCACGGGCCAGGCCGACCTCTACCGGCAAATCGAACACCAGGGTCAGATCCGGGCGCAGATCGCCCTGCACGAAGCTTTCCAGCACCGCGATACGCGCTTCCGACAGACCGCGACCGCCCCCCTGGTAGGCATAGGTGGCATCGGTAAAACGATCGCAGAGCACCACACAGCCACGAGCCAGCGCCGGCCGAATCACCTGGGCCAGATGCTGGGCGCGGGCCGCGAACACCAAGAGCAACTCGGTATCGGCCGCCATCGGCTCATCGCTCGGCGTCAACAGCAGCTCGCGGATACGCTCAGCCAGCGGGGTACCGCCTGGCTCGCGAGTCAACAGCACCTCAATACCTTGCGCGCGCAGACGCTCGGCCAGAAACTCGCGATTGGTACTCTTGCCAGCGCCTTCAGGGCCTTCCAGAGTGATAAACAAACCGCTCACAGGCTGTCCTTTATTGATTGTCCGACTGCACGGGGGCAGGGCTTGAACGGTAATCCTCGCGACGCGTGAGCTGGTACTCGCGCACGGCACGATTGTGCGCCTCGAGGGAATTGGAGAATACATGGCTGCCATCGCCACGGGCGACGAAATACAGGCTCTTGCCCGCCACCGGATGCAGTGCGGCATGGATCGCCTCGCGCCCGACCATGGCGATCGGTGTCGGCGGCATGCCATCGATCACATACGTGTTATAGGCCGTCGGCTCACGCAGGTGAGCGCGCGTCAACTTGCCGTTGTAGCGTTCACCCAGGCCATAAATCACCGTCGGGTCGGTTTGCAGGCGCATGCCGATGCGCAGACGCCGGATAAACACACCGGCAATCTCGCCACGTTCCTCAGGCACCCCGGTCTCCTTTTCGATGATCGAGGCCATGATCAAGGCGTCATAAGGCTCTTTATAAGGCAGGCCATCGGCGCGCTCTTGCCACTCTTCGGCCAGTACCTGTTCCAGGCGGAGGTAGGCTTGCTTGAGCAGATCGAGGTCGCTCATGCCACTTACGAAACGGTAGGTATCGGGGAAGAAACGCCCTTCCGGATTGACGCCCGGGTAGCCCAGGCGCGCCATCAACTGGGCGTCGCTCAGGCCGGTCAAGGTCAGCTCCAACTTGCTTTGGCGCTCCAGGGCAGTGCGAACCTGACGAAAACTCCAACCTTCCACCAGCGTCAGGCTGTACTGCACCACCTCGCCACGCCGCCACAGCCCGAGCATATCGCGCACGCTGAGTTCCGGCGTGAGGCGGTACTCGCCACTGTGCAGGGGCTGCCCCCTGAGATTGAAGCGCCAGTAGAGCCGCAACCACAAGGCATCCTGCAAGACACCGTCAGCCTGCAGGCGATTGAGTACGCCACCCGGCGTGGCCCCTGCAGGCACCTCGAGCATCAGCTCCTCACTCAGCTGCAACGGTTGCTCGAGCGCCGAGTGCTGCTGCCAGGCAACAAAGGCCACCAGCAAGCCAGCAATTAATACACCGCCCTCAAGCAGCAACAACAATTTACGTATCACTAATCAGCTGTCCAGTAGATCGCGGGCTATGACCTGCAGTTTACGGGTCAGCGGGCCAACCGACCACCGATGCCGTTGCAGGGAACGGACTGGCCAGACGCCATAGAGGCTGTTGCAGAGAAAAACTTCATCGGCCTGCAGCAACGCATCGACTCCGAGATCGCGCACATCGCAGCGGATCCCCTGGGCCTGGGCCTGCGCCAGCAGTTCGGCACGCATCACTCCGGCTACGCCGCAACGAGAAAGATCGGGCGTGAGCAGGACGCCACCCTTCGATAGAAACAGGTTGCTGTAGACGCCCTCGATCACCCGGCCCGAGGCATCCAGCATCAAGCCTTCGGCATGTTCGGCGTCCTGCCACTCGGCACGCGCGAGCACTTGCTCGAGCCGGTTCAAATGCTTGATCCCAGCCAACAGCGGTTGTTCGGCCAGTCGCGTGGCACAGGGGAACAAACGCACACCCAGCTCTGCGTTGCCGGCCGGATAAGCTGGCTTGTCGCTGCCCTGCAGTATCCGTCGCGGCGAGCCAGCCTGCGGCGGCGCATAACCGCGCATACCGTCGCCGCGGGTGACGATCAACTTCGCCACGCCATCGCCCAGTTCACGACTGAACGCCAGCAGCTCTGCACGCACCACCGCCAGATCGAGATCGATCAGCAGGCGCGCGCAACCTTCGCCGAGCCGTGCCAGGTGCCGCTCCAGCAATGTGGGATTGCCGCCACTGACGGCGATGGTCTCGAACAGTCCATCGCCGTAAGCCAGACCACGGTCCTTGACGGAGAGCCACTCCAGCGGCTGACCGTCGACCCAGCTCGGCATCAACCGGCGTACCGGCGGAACACCAGCGAGCCGTTGGTGCCGCCAAAACCGAAGGAGTTGGACAGCACCACATCGATCGGCATGGCTTTGGCCTGGTGCGCAACGAAGTCGAGGTCACAGCCCTCGCCAGGTTCGTCCAGGTTGATGGTTGGTGGCGCCACCTGATCGCGAATGGCCAAGATGCTGAAGATTGCCTCGACCGCGCCAGCCGCGCCCAGCAGGTGACCGGTCATCGACTTGGTCGAGCTGACGGCAAGCTGATAGGCATTTTCGCCAAATACCGACTTGATCGCCGCGACCTCAGCCTTGTCTCCCGCAGAGGTCGAGGTGCCGTGGGCGTTGATGTACTGCACCTGATCGGTATTCAGCCCGGCGTCGCGCATGGCATTGGCAATGCAGCGGGCGGCACCGGCACCATCCTCCGGCGGCGACGTCATGTGGTAGGCATCGCCACTCATGCCA
>NZ_JBFIIG010000287.1:0-2954 GCF_041601375.1 Pseudomonas sp.
CTGGCCTGCGCTGCTTCTGTCGCGGATGGGAATCTCCAGAACATCGTTTCGAGTCATGGTCATGCTCCAGCTTGCGAGCCTGACCTAACCATGCGCCCGTTTTTCTGCAGTGTTTTTGATCTCGATTAGCAGTTCGCGCGATAGCGGGCCCTGGCAGGTGATGATCCAGCGCGCCTCAAGTATTGAGGTGGCTGTCGAGCAACTCGGTGAGGGCCTGGTTGATCGCCGCCGAGTTGATTGTCAATAACTGCAGTTGCGCTTGCACGCCCTGCGCCACCTCTGTCGAGCCACGCTGTTCGATCCACTTGGCCAACTGCCAAACGGCCTCCCCCAGCGCCACCTGGTTCTGATGCAGGCGCGCCAGGGTCGCGGCCGTGAGTTGTTTGTGGTGCATATCCGGTTCCTGTTTCGGTGGCGCCCTTCCATGCGTGATCCAGGTCAGACAGCTGCGCAGGCCAGACCTGCCAGAAGCAAGCCGCAGGTTTGGATCCGCGCTGAGGGGACGGTCGGTTTACAGGCAGTCAGGTTCCAGCAACTGCCGGCCAATCGCCATACCTCTTCATTGGTAGTGCACACAACGCTGATCTGGCTCAATTACCTCGTCAATCAAACCGAATCTTGATGCAAATCATTATTGTTTGAGTCGTGATTCCCTAAGCTAGGCCCATCCAAGCCAACGCTCAGAGGAAACCATCGATGCGCGCACAACTGCCCTTTTCACTCGCCCTGCTGCTGGTCGCCACATTCGCCCAGGCCAAGGAATACCCGATCGGCGAACCGCAACAATGCGCAGGGCTGGAAGTCGGTGCCGTTTACCTGCAACCGATCGAGATGGACCCGCCGGGCATGATGCGCCCCGCCGCCGAATCCGATGTGCACCTGGAAGCCGACATCAGCGCGCTGGAAAACAACCCCAACGGCTTCCAGGAAGGCAGCTTCGTGCCCTACCTGAACATCGCCTTCGTGCTGCGCAAGGAAGGCAGCGACGAGGAACTCAAGGGCGATTTCCACGCCATGGTCGCCAACGACGGCCCGCACTACGGCGACAACCTCAAGCTGTCCGGCCCGGGCAAGTACCACCTGACCTTCAGCGTCCTGCCGCCCGCCGGTGACCACGTCATGTTCGGTCGCCACACCGACAAGGAAACCGGCGTCGCCCCCTGGTTCGAGCGCTGCGACCTCAGCTACGAATTCACCTACGCCGGTATCGGCAAGAAAGGCGGTTACTGATCGCAACGGGCGCGGTCTGTGGCCGCGTCGGTTTGGAGTTCTCTATGGCACGTGTCCTGTTCACCCTGCTGCTGACAATCCTTGGCTCGCCTGGTTTCGCGGCCGGCTTGCCGACCCATGAGCTGGTGATCCGTGATGGTCATTTCACCCCGCCACTGCTCGAAGTCGCGGCGGGCCAACGCTTCAAGATCGTCCTGCACAACCAGGGGCAAGGCCCGGCGGAATTCGAAAGCACGCCTCTGCGGGTGGAAAAGGTCATGTCGCCCGGGGTCACCTCGTTCGTGGTGATTCACCCGCTGCGCCCCGGCCATTACCCGTTCTTCGACGAGTTCCACCTCGACTTGCCCGAGGGCGGCATAGTCGCCAAATAACGCCGTTACCATGGGGCCTTGAATGAATCAGTCGTTGTTCATCGTCTGGCGGGAAAGCGTCGAGGCGTTGCTGGTGATCGGCATCCTGCATGCCTGGATCGGCCAGCAGGCTGAGCGCGGCCGCGCCATGACTTTGCTCTGGGGCGGCGTGGCCCTGGGCCTGGTGTTGTCCGGGGCGCTGGCGCTGACCATCCTGTTCGCCGGCGAATGGCTGGCGGGCGCGGCCGGCGAGTGGTTCCAGGCGGCGCTGGTACTGCTGGCCAGTCTGTTGATCCTGCAGATGGTCGGCTGGATGCGCCGGCATGGCCGCACTTTCAAGCGCGACCTGCAACAGGCGGCCGGCAATCACCTGAACCGCAATGGCGGCCTTGGCCTGCTGCTCCTGGCGATGCTCGCGGTGGGCCGCGAAGGCAGCGAGACCGTGGTCTTCCTCTATGGCCTGGGCGTGCACAAGCAAGGCGCCGCGCTCTGGCAGTTCGCCCTCGGCGGTGCGGCTGGCTTCGCCCTGGCGCTGCTCACCTTCATGGTGCTGCAGGCCGGCAGCCGGCTGGTGTCCTGGCGGCATTTCTTCATGCTCAGCGAAGTAGTGCTGCTGTTGCTCGGCGCCTCCATGTTGGTCGCCGGATTGGACCGCATCAGCGGCCAGTTGATGGCCCTGGAACTGCCCGAACAGGTCTACGGCTGGTTCGGCGATGCGCTCGGGGACACCTCGGCCGGTCTGGATGACGCCGCGGGGCTGGGATCGGTATTGGCCAACTTCGCCGGTTACCGCGCCATGCCCTCCATCGCCACGGTCGCTGCCCTCGCCGGCTACTGGGCTGTGGTCGCACTCTGGTTGCGGCGCAGTTCGCCCGCCGTGTCGCCATGCGCGAGCTGAACGGCCTGCTCGGCGGGCTGGGCGACGCGCTGCGGCGGCATGCGCGGCTGATTCGTGGCCTGCAATGGGCCGTCGTGGCTTTCTATGGCCTGTTGCTGGTGCTGCCGGCGCTGCTGCCGTTGCCGTCCACCCAAGCACGCATCCTCGACAACCTGACGCTGCTCGCCCAGTTCATTTTCTGGGGCCTCTGGTGGCCGTTCGTATTGCTGTCCATCGTGCTGTTCGGCAGGCTCTGGTGCGGGGTGCTCTGCCCCGAAGGCTCGCTCAGCGAGTGGATCAGCTGGCGCGGCCTGGGCCGCGGCACGCCACGCTGGATCCGTTGGGGCGGCTGGCCAACCCTGGCGTTTATCCTCACCACCATTTATGGCCAGCTGATCAGCGTCTACGACTATGCCCAGGCGGCCTTGCTGATACTCGGCGGTTCGACCGTGGCGGCGATGCTGGTGGGCTTTCTCTATGGCCGCGGCAAGCGTATC
>NZ_JBFIIG010000288.1:0-2718 GCF_041601375.1 Pseudomonas sp.
ATCACGCTGGTGGAAGAGGGTAATTTCGATGTCGATAAGTTAATCGCGCAGGCCAACGAGCAGGTGCCTGTGCTCGGTATCACCGGTACCGGTGGTGCGGGTAAGTCCTCACTCACCGACGAACTGATTCGTCGTTTCCGTCTCGACCAGGACGACCAGCTGAATATCGCCATCCTGGCCGTTGATCCGTCCCGGCGAAAAACCGGCGGCGCTCTGCTGGGCGACCGCATTCGCATGAACGCACTGTCGGGGGGCAAGCTGTATATGCGCTCGCTGGCCTCAAGGGCGGCAGGGGCCGAGGTTTCAGAGGCCCTGCCAGGCGCGATTGCAGCCTGCCGTGCCAGCGGCTTTGATCTGGTCATCGTGGAAACCGCCGGCATTGGCCAGGGCGATGCAGCGATTACCGAGCATGCTGACGTGGCCCTGTACGTGATGACGCCCGAATTCGGGGCCCAGAGTCAGCTCGAAAAGATCGACATGCTCGACTTCGCCGACGTGGTGGCGATTAACAAGTTTGACCGTCGCGGGGCCGAGGATGCCCTGCGCGATGTGCGCAAGCAGATGCAGCGTAATCGCCAGGCGTTTGACGTAATGCCCGACAAGATGCCGGCCTTTGGCACGCAGGCCAGTCACTTCAATGACGATGGGGTGACCGCGCTGTACCAGGAACTCAAGCAGCAACTGCTTGAAAAGGGCCTGCAAGCGGATGAAGGCCGACTGCCGAAGGTTGAAGGCAGCAGCAGCCATGCCGGTGAAGGCGTCGTGCCGGCTGCCAGGGCACGTTACCTGGCCGAAATTGCCGAAGCCGTACGCGAATACAAAAGCGAGACCGGACGCCAGGCGCAGATCGCCCGTGAACGTCAGCAACTGGCCGCCGCCCGGAGCATGCTGGGCGATTCGGATTCGGCCCAGGCGCTGGACGCGCTGATCGCAGAACGTGAAGCCGAACTGGATAAAGAGTCAATACAACTACTCGAAGACTGGCCGCAAACCCGCGAGGCCTATCGCCAGGACGAATACGTCTACAAGGTGCGCGACCGGGAAATACGCTCGCCGCTGTTTCGTGAGTCACTGTCCGGTACCAAAATCCCACGGGTAGCGCTGCCAAACTATTCCGATGAGGGAGACATGCTGACCTGGCTCAAGCTGGAAAACCTGCCCGGTCGTTTCCCCTATACGGCCGGTGTGTTCCCGCTGAAGCGCGAGGGCGAGGACCCGGCCCGCATGTTTGCCGGCGAGGGCGGACCGGCGCGCACCAACAAGCGGTTTCACCTGCTGGCGGAAGGCCCGGGTGCCAGCCGCCTGTCCACGGCTTTTGATTCGGTGACGCTGTATGGCAACGACCCCGACGAACGCCCGGACATCTACGGCAAGGTCGGCAACTCTGGCGTGTCCATTGCCACGCTCGACGATATGAAGCTGCTCTACAGCGGCTTTGACCTTTGTGCGCCGACCACCTCGGTGTCCATGACCATTAACGGCCCGGCACCTACGATTCTGGCCATGTTCATGAACACGGCCATCGACCAGCAGGTCGACAAGTTTCGCGATGAGCATGGTCGGGAACCCAATGCCGGCGAACTGGAGGAACTGCGTGCCTTTGCCCTGCAGAATGCCCGTGGCACAGTACAGGCCGATATTCTCAAGGAAGACCAGGGCCAGAACACCTGCATCTTCAGTACCGAGTTCTCGCTTAAGTGCATGGCGGATATTCAGCAGTATTTCATCGATCACAAGGTGCGGAATTTCTACTCGGTATCGATCTCCGGCTATCACATCGCCGAGGCGGGGGCGAACCCGATCTCGCAGCTGGCGTTTACGCTGTCTAACGGCTTTACCTATGTGGAGAGCTACCTGGCGCGTGGCATGGACATCAACGATTTCGCGCCGAACCTGAGTTTCTTCTTCTCCAATGGCATGGATCCGGAATACACGGTCATGGGCCGCGTGGCCCGGCGCATCTGGTCGGTGGCCATGCGTGAGCGTTACGGTGCCAACGCCCGTTCGCAGATGCTCAAGTACCACATCCAGACCTCGGGTCGTTCACTGCATGCGCAGGAAATCGACTTCAACGATATTCGCACCACCCTGCAGGCCCTGATCGCGCTGTATGACAATGCCAACAGCCTGCACACCAACGCCTATGACGAGGCGATCACCACGCCCACCGAGGAATCGGTACGCCGGGCACTGGCTATCCAGCTCATCATCACCAACGAATGGGGGCTGTCGAAGAACGAGAACCCGAACCAGGGTGCCTTCATCCTCGACGAGTTGACCGAGTTGGTGGAAGAAGCCGTGCTGGCCGAGTTCGAGCGTATCTCCGAACGGGGCGGTGTGCTCGGTGCCATGGAAACCGGCTACCAGCGTGGCAAGATTCAGGATGAGTCCATGCTTTATGAGCACCTCAAGCACACGGGTGAGCTGCCGATTATCGGTGTGAATACCTTCCTGCCCAAGGAAACCGCCACGGAAGAAACCACGCTGGAACTGGCCCGTTCATCGGATGCCGAGAAGGACGATCAGATCGTGCGCCTGCGTGACTTCCAGTCGCGCCATGCCGATGAAGCGCCGGCGGCGCTCAAACGCCTGCAGCAGGTGGCGATCGAAAACGGCAATATCTTTGCCGAATTGATGAACGCCGTACGCGTGGCGTCGCTGGGCCAGATCACCAACGCCCTGTTTGAAGTCGGTGGGCAGTACCGGCGGAATATGTAG
>NZ_JBFIIG010000289.1:0-2689 GCF_041601375.1 Pseudomonas sp.
CCGCGCCAAAGGCTGCCCGGCAGCGTCCAGTACGTCACTCAGATCCTGCGCAATAGACATAAAAAATCTGGAACCTGATAAGGGTTCCGGATTCTCCTGCTGAACAAGGATTAGTCAACAATCCTTAAGTGAACAGCATTGGGCTCACGTACCGGGCTTTTTGTTGTCCAGCCTGCTCACAGCCAGCCGTAATGCTTGAAGCTGGCATAAAGGCCGCAGCAGCCAGTGGCCAGCAAACCGAGTAGGGCGAAGTAACCATAGTGCCAGCCGAGTTCCGGCATGTATTCGAAGTTCATCCCGTAGATGCCCGCCACCGCGGTAGGAAAGGCGAGGATGGCGGCCCAGGAGGCGAACTTGCGCTGGGTGATGCTCTGTCGCGAGGACTCCAGCAACAGGCCGATTTCGATGGCGTGGTCGGCCATTTCGCGCAGGGTGGTCAGGTCTTCCAGCAGGCGGTTGACATGGATCGCCACGTCGCGAAAGTACGGGCGCATTTTCTGGTCGATAAAGGGGAAATCGAGGTGCTGCAGTTCCTGGCAAATCTCTGCCAAAGGTCCGATATAGCGACGTAAACGCAGCAAATCACGGCGCAGGCCCTGGATGCATTCGACATCGGCCTGGGTCAAGGGCCGCTTGAGCACATTCTGCTCGACCTCCTCGAGTTCGCCGTAGTAGTCGTCCATCAGCGGTCGGTAGTTTTCCAGCACGAAGCTGAGCAGGGCATAGAGCACGAAGTCTTCGCCGTGCTCGAGCAACAAGGGGCGGGCCTCGCAGCGCTCGCGCACCTGCGAGTAGGGCGCGGATTGGCCATAGCGGGCGCTGATGACGTAGCCATTGCCGGCAAACAATTGGGTTTCGATGAAATCCAGCTCGCCATTCACCTCGATCGCCGAATAGAGCACCAGAAACAGCGCGTCGCCGAAGGTTTCCAGCTTGGGCCGGGTATGGCGCTGCAAGGCGTCCTCCAGTGCCAGTTCGTGGAGGTCGTACTGGCGCTGCAGATTGGTCAGCTCCTCAGTGCCTGGGTCATGCAGGCCTATCCAGACGAAGTGGCCGGGTTTTTTCGACCATGCCTTGCCTTCATCGAGGGTTATGTCGGTGATCTTTTTGCCTTGGCTGTAGACGGCTGCGGCAACGACTCGACCCATGGCGGCTCCCTTTTGTTGGCTGCGAATGTGTGGCGAAGACCACCCATGCTCATTTTAGAGTGTTGCCGCTGGCGCCGATTTCTTCCAGGTCATCCGTTGGTGCAATGCCTGCACGCCGGGCGACCACGGCAGGGTGCCGGTTCCTGGTTCCGGACAGTGGTCTGGCGTTGCAGCTGCGTGTGGCCGTCCGCGTCCAGAGTCAGCCCGGCGCTTGGTCGGGCTGCTCTGGTATCTCGCTGGCTTAGAGTGGGAGTTGTTTGTCCAGCTCGATGGCCTGGTCGAGGGCGTCCAGCAGCGCCTTGCGCACCTTCAGCTTGGTGTTCTTGTGCGCGCTCATGTTGATCTTCTTCAGCTGCTGGGCGACCGCCTGGGCGGTGGCCAGCAGCTGCTCTGCTGGCACCAGCTTGTCGAGGAAGCCGGCATCCACCGCGCCTTGCGGGTCGAACATCTCGCCATTGATCACCGAGCGCTGGAAGGCCGATTTGCCCAGGCGATCACGTGCCAGTTCGATGCCGACGTTATGCATGGTCATGCCGATCTGCACTTCGTTCAGGCCGATGCTGAACGGCCCCTCGACGCCGATACGGTAGTCGGCCGAGAGCAGGATAAAGGCACCCTTGGCCACGGCATGGCCCGGGCAGGCGACGATGATCGGGAAGGGGTGGGCGAGCATGCGGCGAGCCAGGGTCGAGCCCGCGGTAACCAGGGCGACCGCGTTCTGCGGACCGGAGGTCATCACCTTGAGGTCGTAACCGCCGGAGAGAATGCCCGGCTGGCCGGTGACGATGACGATGGCCTTGTCCTGCTCGGCACGATCCAGTGCGGCATTGAAGGCCGCGATCACGTCCGGCGAGATGGCATTCACCTTGCCGTTGCACAGGGTCAGGGTGGCAATGCCGTCTTCCAATTGGTAGCTGATCAGGTCGCTCATGGCGGGTTCCTTGGACTGAAGTGCCACAGACGTTACCCACCCGCATCGTCCAGGTAAAGCGCCGCGGCTGACTGGTGAGTCAGCTGTGGCGGGCTTTGCGGGAGAAAAGCCTCGGGCATGGGCTGCGCCGAATGGGCTATATGCCGGCATGCCGGGTTGCCGGCGAGTCGTGCACGCAACCAAGCCCCGCTCGGGGGGATCGACGCGTTGCTGTTCGGCCTGCTGGGCTCCCTCGGCGTCCTGCTGTCCGGTCGCCGGCGTTTCGCGGCAACGCCCCTAGCTTGCCGGGCGGATACCGAACATTCGGTTTAAGCGCATGAATCTTCTGAAAAAAACTTTTGCCTTTGGCGGGCTCTTCGGCTAGATTAGCGCGCCTCGACAGACACCCAGTGTCAGCCGAGATCCGGTGAAGTGTCCGAGCGGTTGAAGGAGCACGCCTGGAAAGTGTGTATACGAGAAATCGTATCGTGGGTTCGAATCCCACCTTCACCGCCACTTTCGCAAAACCCCTGAGAGAGCAATCTTTCAGGGGTTTTTTGCTTTTGGCGTTCGGGTCGCACGTGGTGTGCCGGCGGCGTTGCTTAGCGCGGGTAGAGCGGCGGCAGTGGGC
>NZ_JBFIIG010000290.1:0-2689 GCF_041601375.1 Pseudomonas sp.
AAACCCTGCGCAAGCTGCAAGCCGCTCAGTACACCGCCGCTCACCCGGGCGAAGTCTGCCCGGCCAAGTGGAAGGAAGGCGAAGCCACTCTGGCTCCTTCGCTTGATCTGGTTGGCAAGATCTAAAAATGGCTGTAGAGCTGCTGCGCTAGGCATTGCTGCGTTGAAGTCAGGCTCGGACTTGTCATGTACTTAAGTACACTCCGCGTCCTCGCCTGACTTCGCCTTGCACTGCCGTCGCTCGCGACACTCTCCATTCCATTTTATTCACGCCTCATGAAGCCCACCGGTTTCTAAAGGCGCCCGATGCCTGGGCGCGATCCGCCCGGGCATTTTATTGCCCGAATTTCGTCATTGAGGACATTTCGCCATGTTGGACGCCAATCTGAAAGCCCAGTTGAAGACCTACCTCGAGAAGGTCACCCAGCCGTTCGAGATAGTCGCGTCCCTCGATGACAGCGACAAATCCCGCGAACTGCTCGGCCTGCTGCAAGACATCGTCGGCCTGACCGACAAGATTGCCCTCAAGACCGATGGCCGCGACAGTCGCACGCCGTCGTTCTCGCTCAATCGCCCCGCGGCGGACATCAGCCTGCGTTTTGCCGGTATACCCATGGGCCACGAATTCACCTCGCTGGTGCTGGCGTTGCTGCAGGTCGGTGGTCATCCGTCCAAGACCGCGGCGGACGTGATCGAACAGATCAAGGGCATCGAAGGCGAATTCAATTTCGAAACCTACTATTCGTTGTCCTGCCAGAACTGCCCGGACGTGGTCCAGGCGCTGAACCTGATGGCCGTGCTCAATCCCAATATCCGCCATGTGGCCATCGATGGCGCGCTGTTCCAGGCGGAGGTCGAAGCGCGGCAGATAATGTCGGTGCCGAGCCTCTATCTGAACGGCGAGCTGTTTGGCCAGGGGCGCATGGGCGTGGAAGAAATCATCGCCAAGATCGACACCAATGCCGGTGCCCGCGATGCCGACAAGCTCAACGCCAAGGCCGCCTTCGACGTGCTGGTGGTCGGCGGTGGCCCGGCCGGCGCTGCGGCGGCTATCTATGCCGCGCGCAAAGGCATTCGTACTGGGGTGGCGGCCGAGCGTTTCGGCGGCCAGGTGCTCGATACCATGGCCATCGAGAACTTCATCTCGGTGCAGGAGACCGAAGGGCCGAAGCTGGCCCGCGCCCTGGAAGAGCACGTCAAGCAGTACGACGTGGACATCATGAACCTGCAGCGTGCCAGCGCCATCATCCCGGCCAAGCAGGCGGGTGGCCTGCATGAGGTGAGGTTCGACAGCGGTGCGACGCTGCAAGCCAAGACCCTGATTCTCGCCACCGGTGCGCGCTGGCGGGAGATGAACGTGCCCGGCGAGCAGGCGTACCGCGGCAAGGGCGTGGCCTACTGTCCGCACTGCGACGGTCCGCTCTTCAAGGGCAAGCGGGTGGCGGTGATCGGTGGTGGCAACTCCGGCGTGGAGGCGGCCATCGACCTGGCCGGCATCGTCGCCCATGTCACCCTGATCGAGTTCGACAGCCAGTTGCGTGCCGATGCGGTGCTGCAGAACAAGCTCAACAGTCTGGCCAACGTGACCATCATCAAGAGCGCGCTGACCACCGAGGTGCTGGGCGATGGGCAGAAGGTCAAGGCGCTGGTCTACCAGGATCGCAATACCGACGAGCTGCACAGTGTCGAGCTGGAAGGCATCTTCGTGCAGATCGGTCTGCTGCCCAATAGCGACTGGCTCAAAGGCGTGATCGAGTTGTCACCGCGTGGCGAGATCATCGTCGATGCCAGAGGCGGCACCAATGTGCCTGGTATCTTCGCCGCCGGCGATGTGACCACGGTGCCGTACAAGCAGATCGTCATCGCTGTGGGCGAGGGCGCCAAGGCGTCGCTGAGCGCCTTCGACCATCTGATCCGTTCGGTCTGAGGCAGCCTCGCTGGTCCGGAAACGAGCACGGCTAGATCGCTGAAGGCGTGCCCGGGCTCGGAACTGTCTCAAGTTCGTGCGCGGCAAGCCCTTGTAGATGCAGCACTACATCCGGTGCTCCGGCCAGGCGCAGGCCTTCACCCAGGGCGCTGGCTTCGGCGGAGTGCTTGGGCAGCAGGAGGAACTCCGGCGCGCCCGGGTTGCGCAGCAGCGACAGGCGGGCATACGGCAGGCCGGTATCCAGCAGCAGGCTCATAAATGCCGGGTCGCTCCAGGCGGCGCCAGGCATGGCCAAGACGTGATAGCGCTGTTGCAGTTCGTTCAGGCCGCCGCTGCTCAGGCGGTAACGGGACAGTTCGGCGGGTAAGTTGATTTCCAGTTGGCGGCGGCGTGCATAGGCGACGGCGCAGGCCAGGGCTTCGCTGTGCTGCTCGCCGCCCCAGAATATCCGCTTGCCGTGCCAGCTGGCCTGGCGCAGGCTGATGCATTCGCCGGCGAGGAAGCGCGGCAGGGCCTGGCTGATGGTTCTGACGAAGTCTTTGTAGCTGATGATGCGCACCTGGCGGCAGTCTTCGCTGAGGGCGTATTCCTCGAAGCTGGCGAAATGGGCTTGTTCGGGGTTGCAGTTGCTCAGCCCATCGATCAGGCGCAGGTCGAACGATTCCAGCTGCTGCTGTTGCACCTCGACGATTCGAGTCAGTACCGCGTGGGCCTGGGCTTTGTCTTCCTGCACCGGGCCGGACAGGGCGCCGCGCGGCAGTTC
>NZ_JBFIIG010000291.1:0-2675 GCF_041601375.1 Pseudomonas sp.
CCCGACGGTCGCCTGCTGACCCTCGGCGGCAAGACCGGCACCGGCGACAACCGGGTCGAAACCGTCGGCCGGGGCGGCCGCGTACTCAGCTCACGGACGATTAACCGCACCGCCACCTTCGTCTTCTTCATCGGCCCGCGCCATTACGGCACCCTCACCGCCTTCGTCCCCGGTAGCGCCGCCGAGAAATTCACCTTCACCTCGGCGCTGCCGGTGCAGGTACTCAAAGGCATGGCGCCGATCCTCGCACCCTATCTGCAGCCGGGTAGCTACAGCCAATGCGTCGCCCCACTGACACCGGTGCAGGCCAGCTGGCAGTAGCCATCGGGCGTAATCTGCAAGGGCTGCAAGAGCCATCCCTCCCGGATCCCGTAGCCCGGACAAACCCAAGCGCAATCCGGGATACGGCAGGGCCATACGGCCCTCCCCGGATTGCATCCGGGTTACGGATCTAAGCGCCCCTCCTACAGGGGTCGCGGTGCTCTTGTGGGAGCGGCTTTAGCCGCGAATATTTGGCAGGTTGCGGCCCTTCGCGGCCATGGACCGCTCCTACGGGAGGCGTGCTGTCCATATACGGACAAGCCCAGGCGCGGGTCAGGCCTTCTGCTGCAGGCGGATATACAGCGCCTCGACCTTCTCCCGCGCCCAGGGGGTCTTGCGCAGGAAGGTCAGGCTGGACTTGATGCTCGGGTCGCTCTTGAAGCAGCGGATATCGATGCGCGCCGCCAGGCCGTCCCAGCCCAACTTGGCCACCAGGTCGTTGAGGATGGCTTCCAGGGTGACGCCATGCAGCGGGTCTTTCGGCGATTGAGTCATGCGGAACCTGTGTCGACAGCGTGGCGAGGCGCACCGGCTGACAGGTTCGGAGCGCGCGAAGGGACACATTCTGACCTGACTCCCCGGCCAGCTCCAGCGCAAAAACGCCGCCCCCGGCTCTGCGTCCCCGGCCAGCCTCAACGAGCGTCGATGATGAACGGCAGTTCGAGGTTCTGTGCCGGGTCGAACTGGCGACGGGCGGTATGGTTGAGATGGCGGCCGTAGACGTGAAACGACAGGCTGGTGTGCGGGGTTTCATTGACCACGCTGTGGATGCTGCCGCTGGGCATCGCCAGCACCTGCCCGGGCGCAATGCACTGCTCGTCCATGCGCCGCAGCTCGGCATAACCGGGGCGCGTGGCATCGTCCAGGCGCTGCCAGAAGATATTGCGCTCACTGCCGTCGACGCCCACCACCACCGCCCAGGTGTCGTGATCATGGGGCGGCACGCCGCGTCCGGGCAGCCAGCTGTCGACCACCACGAACAGCGACTGATCGGCCTCGACGTGCAGCAGACTGGTGCCAAAGCCCAGCTGCGGATCGGCGCTGTACATGTCCGCCCGCAGCCAGCCGCGTTCGGCGACGACCCGCCTGGCCAGCGGTGCGACTTGTGCCAGCAGGCTGGCCTCGTCGGCGGCGGCGGTCGCGACGATGCGCCGCAGATCTCCGATAAAGCGCTCCAGGGTGTAACTAGCGATGCTCATGCACAATCTCCAGCCCAGTCGCAACCTGGGCAGCCGTGATAAAAAATCCCGTCTCCGAGAAAGAGGCAGGCCCTTGTTTCACCCCACGCGCAAGGCTCAGCTGGCCGAGGCGCGCGGGTCGTCAGCGCTGGTCAATTGCAGGCTGGCTGCAGGTTCGCTCAGCAGGGCGCGATGCAGGGCCATGGCCATCAGCGCCAGGATCACCGCGATCGGCAAGGCGGCGCACTTCTGACACATGATTCCCACACCAACAATCAATGAGTTTTAATCATTAATCGCCTCACTACAGCGTTTGTTTCCGCCTCCCCTAAACAGCGCTCGAGCTTGCACACGGTTCACCACCCCGAGCGGGGAACATCACTATCCATACGTTTGCCAAGTGCATCCGCACGCCACGCCAAGACTTGGCGAACGGATGATTATTTGGCGGCTGACCATAGGGTCACTGGGCAACCCAAAAGCATTCCATCCACGTCCTCCGCCGATCCATTCGCGCCAGATCTGGCGCAAGTAGCTCAGCCAACGACAGAGGCAGGCGAGGCGCCTGCCTCGTCGGCGAGACCGAAGGTCAGCCGCGCGGTTCCTGGCTCAGCGCCTTGAGAAAGCCGATCATCAGGAACAGCATCAGCACCATGAACGGCAGGCCCATGGCCACGGCCCCGGCCTGAATGCCTTTGAGCGCCGTATCACCGCCAATCACGAACAAGGTGATGGTCACCAGGGCAATCATCACCAGCCAGAGCACGCGCTGCACCGGCGAGGTACCCGGGTCGCCTCCCGCCGCCAGGTTGTCGACCACCAGGGCACCGGAGTCCATGGAGGTGACCATGAAGATGACCAGCAGGACCACCACCAGCACCGAAGTGACGGCCGCCAGCGGCAGCATTTCGAGGAACTGGAAGATCGCCATGTTGACGTCCGTCAGACCGGCTGCCAGCGCGCCACTGCCGTCGATGACCTGGGCTATGGCGCCGCCACCGAAGGCGCTGAACCAGAAGATCGCCACTATGGTCGACACCACCATTACCACGCCGACCATCTGCCGCAGCGTGCGGCCCCGGGAGACGCGGGCGACGAACACCCCGACCAGCGGACCCCAGGTGCACCACCAGGCCCAATAGAACACGGTCCAGCCCTGGAACCAGTCCTGGTCCG
>NZ_JBFIIG010000292.1:0-2422 GCF_041601375.1 Pseudomonas sp.
AGGTGACGAGGTCTCGCCCTTCTACGACCCGATGCTCGGCAAGCTGATCGCCTGGGGCGACAACCGCGAGGAAGCACGCCTGCGCCTGCTGGCCATGCTCAATGAAACCTGCATCGGCGGGGTCAAGACCAACCTGGCGTTCCTGCGTCGCGTGCTGGCCCACCCGGCCTTCGCCGATGCCGAACTGGATACCGGCTTTATCCCGCGCTACGAAGCGCAGCTGCTGCCGCCGCCAGGCGAGTTACCCGCCGAGTTCTGGCAACTGGCTGGCGACGCCTTCGCCCAGAGCGAGCCGCTACGGCGCAAGCACGAAGACTTCCATTCGCCCTGGGCCGGCACCAGTGGCTGGCGCGCCGGCCTGCCGGCTGAAATCGCCCTGCACCTGGCCTGCGACGGCGTCACCCAAAAGGTGCGCGCCTGCGGCCTCGCCCGCTTGCAGGGCGACACGCTGTTGTGCAGCAGCCCGCGAAACGCCGAGGTTCAGCCAGACGCACTGCAACGGCGCCTGCATGCCATCCGCCAGGGCGATACCCTCTACCTGGAATGGCAGGGCGACCTGCACGCCGTCAGCCAGCTCGACCCGATTGCCGAGGTCGAAGCCAGCCACAGTCATCACGGTGGCCTGATCGCACCGATGAACGGTAGCATCGTCCGTGTACTGGTCGACGCCGGCCAGCGGGTCGAGGCCGGCACCGCCCTGGTGGTGCTGGAGGCGATGAAGATGGAGCACAGCATCCGCGCGCCCCATGCCGGCACGGTCAAGGCGCTGTACTGCGGCGAAGGCGAGATGGTCGGCGAAGGCGCCGTGCTGGTCGAACTGGAAGAGGCCTGAGCGCAATGATCGGTGCGCACGGCCTAGGCGGCCCCGCGCGCCCTACGCCGAACCGGTGCGATCATGCCATTCTGCGCACCGCACTAAATCGTAGGGCGCGCTGTGCGCACCATTGCCCCGCAAAATGCCGAGGAGACGCCAAATGAATTTGCCCCAACACGTGCGCCTGGTCGAAGTCGGTCCGCGCGACGGCCTGCAGAACGAGCAACAACCGATCGGCGTGGCCGACAAGGTGCGCCTGGTCGATGACCTGTCCGCCGCCGGCTTGCGCTATATCGAAGTCGGCAGCTTCGTTTCACCCAAGTGGGTGCCGCAGATGGCCGGCAGCGCCGAGGTGTTTGCCCAGATCCAGCAGGTGCCCGGCGTCACCTACGCCGCCCTGACCCCCAACCTCAAGGGTTTCGAAGCAGCACTGCAGGCCGGAGTCAAGGAGGTGGCGGTATTCGCCGCCGCCTCCGAGTCCTTCTCGCAGAAGAACATCAACTGCTCGATTGGCGAAAGCCTCGAGCGTTTCCTGCCCTTGATGGACGCCGCCAAGCAGCAGGGCATTCGCGTGCGCGGCTACGTGTCCTGCGTGCTCGGCTGCCCATACGAGGGCACCATCGCCCCGGCCCAAGTGGCGGATGTGGCCCGCGAGCTTTACAACATGGGCTGCTACGAGATCTCCCTCGGCGACACCATCGGCGCCGGCACCGCCGGTGAAACCCGGCGCTTACTCGAAGTAGTCGGCAGCAAGGTACCGCGCAACAAGCTGGCCGGGCACTTCCACGACACCTATGGCCAGGCCCTGGCCAATATCTACGCCAGCCTGCTGGAGGGCATCGAGGTGTTCGACAGCTCGGTCGCCGGGCTCGGCGGCTGCCCCTATGCCAAGGGCGCCACCGGCAATGTCGCGACCGAGGATGTGCTCTATCTGCTCAATGGCCTGGGCATCAACAGCGGTATCGATATGGATCTGCTGATCCAGGCCGGTGCCCGCATCTGCGCGGTGCTGGACAAGCCCAACGGCTCGCGGGTGGCGCGGGCCTTGCTCCAGAGAGCGAACGGCTGAATAGGAACGAGCGTTTCCCCTCCTTGGCCGCGCGGCACAGCAGCGCGGCCTTTTTTATGGCTCCGCCCCAATCAGCTGGTGCGTGAGTCGCTCCTGCCTGCGAGATCAGGTGGCAGCCCGCGTCTGGGTAGGGTGCGCCGCATGCACCTGCGCAGCCGGAGGCTCTTGGTGCGCACAGCGCACCCTACAGAATTGTCACAACAGGCAATTGCGACTTAGCCTTTTTATCCTGCGCCAACCTACGAGTACCGGCCCTACGCTTGCTCGGCCGGGGGCATGACCAAGAAAAACGCCGGCGCCTGCAATCGTTGCGGGGCCGGCGTTTTCAGTAGGGTGCGCTGCGCGCACCGCAGGCTTAGCGTTCGATCGCCAGGGCCACGCCCTGCCCGCCGCCGATACACAGGGTGGCCAGGCCCTTCTTGGCATCGCGCTTGATCATCTCGTGCAGCAGGGTCACCAGAATCCGGCAGCCGGAACCGCCGATCGGGTGGCCGATGGCGATGGCGCCGCCGTTGACGTTGACCTTGCTGGCATCCCAC
>NZ_JBFIIG010000293.1:0-2285 GCF_041601375.1 Pseudomonas sp.
AGGGCGCAGCAGCCGGCGGTCCTGGTATCGTTCTGCAGGGCTTGAAAACTGTTGCGATTGGGCAGGTTGGTCAAGGGGTCGTGGCGGGCCATCAGGCGATTGCGCCGTGTCTCCAGATAGAACATCAGGATCAGCCCGCCGCCACAGAACAGCAGGCCGAGCAGGAGCAAGTGGCTAAGGCGCTGGTTATGGTGGATCTCGTCGATAATCCGCGCCGCTTCCGGGCCGGTAAAGTTGTTGATGATCACTTGCCGGATAGGCTTCAGATACAGGTTGTAGCGTTCGATGGCCTGCTCGATCGGCGCGCCAGCTTGCAGGTCGGGGCTGAAGAACAGTGCTTCATCGTCGCGCAGTTGGGCGAACAACTGTGCGACCATCTCGCCGGCATTGAAGCGTTGGCGTATGGCACTGTTTTCCTGGCCGGTGAGAAAGGCTTCGAGTCGGCTCCAGAGCAGGTCGTAATCGAATTGCAGCTTTTCCCGGGAGGCGCCTCCCGCCTGGAACAGTTGCAGGGTGTTGACGAAGCGCAGGTGGTCGAATTCCAGTTGGGCGAGCGACCAGGCGGAAAGCTGGATGCGCGCCGAGGTGATTTGCGAATTGCGCTGGTTGTAGGCCAGCGAAGTCGCGATACCAATGGCGAACCCCAGCGTAATCAACAGCAGGAACAGGTAGCGCAGGCGACGCATCGGCGTTTACCGGCCAATGTTCAGCGATTTGAGTTGCCAGACCATCGCCTGGTGATGCTCTTCCTTGCGCAGCTCGGGGAAGTCGCTCAGCGGGTAGATGACCCAGATGGGACCCTTGTCGCGTACCCTCATGACCTTGCCGTTCTTGCGGGTTGCCAGAATCACCGGGTACTGGCGCGCGGCTGGCAGGCTCAACAGCATGCTGTAGTCGTTGAGGGCGGTGGCGTCGATGCGCTGGCCCTGGGCCTTGAGCTGGTCGAGCAGAACGCTGAGCCTGACGCCCTGATAGTTGTCTTCCTGGTCGGTCCAGGGCGTCAGGGTTTTCACTTCCACCTGGGGCAGGGCATCGAGGCGCTGCAGGTCGAACAAGGCCCGGCCCTGCGGGCAGCAGCCCAGTTCGCCTGTGACCGTCAGTATCAGCGGGTTTGCCGGAGGCTCCTGCCAGTCGTCTGCGGCATTCACGGCCGGGCTGGCCAGGCAGATGGGCAATAGCAATGGGATGAGGCGCTTGAGCAGTGATGGCATGGGGATAACCCGCTATCTATCGGTGCATGAGGCTGATGGATGCCGGCATGCCCAGAGTTGTCGACGTGCTTATGGTCGGCAGTTTTGCCCACCCTGCAGTACTTGTATTTGTTGTGCTGTCAGACCGATGGCAGTATGCCACGGCTTGCGCGGAATGCCCCGGGTTTCGGGTGTTTGCTTTGTCCGCTCATGGGCGAGTTGCAGCGATTGCCCAGGTTGCCCCAGGGGCGGCCACTAACCGGTGTGGAGCTGAAGCAGCGCCTTTACGGCGATCTTCCGGGTAGGTTGATTTTCTTCCCGTGAGCTCGGTGCCTGTGAAAAATCCCCGCCTACTGCGGCCGTCTCCAAACGACCGTTGTTCCAGCCAAATGCCTCGAGCAATCCGCGATCGATAGGGCGCTCGCCAAAGGCAGTGCACCAGGAGACGAGCGCCATCGACTGCAGTCGGCCGATTGCGCATGGCGGTTATGTCCCGGCGACCCTGCGTCGCCGCCGCGCAGCTTGATGTTCGTGTTGTGTTGGCAAAAGGCCGCTACAGTGATGGCATCCGTGCGTATCACTGCGTCGAATAAACGATCAATCACGTGGGCCGGCCTTAACAAAACATAACGTCACGCCGATTGTCAGGCCTTTCGAAAGCCCGATAGCATAGGAGGTCTGCTAGAAAAGCAGCACCACCGATAACAACAAAGGGGGAAGGTATATGAGTGAGCCCGTCATGCGGCGCACCCGGGCCGGTCTGTTCAACGCACCGGCGCTGCGCTTCTACTCGCCGCTGGCTAAAGCGCTCTCGCTCTGCAGTGTGCTGTTCATTGTGATTTTCACTGCCGCGCCATTGCAGGCGCAAACCGCCACCGATTCAACTGTCCGCTACTCGATCGAGTCGCCGAAAGCAGTGAAAAAACTGCTGTTGGACGTCACCCGCGTCGGCCAGCGCCTGGTGGCTGTGGGCGATCGTGGCCATATCCTCTACTCCGACGACAACGGCGCCAACTGGATCCAGGCCAAGGTGCCGACCCGGCAGATGCTCACCGCGGTGTTCTTTGTCGATGACCAGCACGGTTGGGCGGTTGG
>NZ_JBFIIG010000294.1:0-1773 GCF_041601375.1 Pseudomonas sp.
CTTCAGGAAAGACTGGACAGGTAATCGTCGAACCCAAATTCACGAACCACCTCGACGCTGCCATCGAGTTGTCGCACTGCAATAGACGGCATTTTAAGGCCGTTGAACCAGTTCTTCTTGACCATGGTATAGCCCGCTGCGTCGATAAACGACAAACGATCGCCGATGGCCAGCGGACGATCGAACTGGTACTCGCCGAAGATGTCGCCGGCCAGGCAGGATTTGCCGCACACCATGTAGCGGTGCTCGCCGTCACAGGGCGCCATCTTGGCATCGAGCCGGTAGATCAGCAGATCGAGCATGTGCGCTTCGATGGAGCTGTCGACCACCGCCAGATTCTTACCGTTGAACAGGGTGTCGAGCACCGTGACTTCCAGGGAGGCGCTCAGGGTGATAGCGGCCTCACCCGGCTCCAGATACACCTGCACGCCGTAGGTCTCGGAAAACGCCTTCAAGCGCGCGCAGAAGCGATCCAGCGGGTAGCCTTCACCGGTGAAGTGGATGCCGCCACCGAGGCTGACCCACTGCACCTGATGCAGCAGATCGCCGAAGCGCTCCTCGATGGTGCTGAGCATCTGGTCGAACAGCTCGAAACTGTCGTTCTCGCAGTTGTTGTGGAACATGAAGCCGGAGATCTTATCCATCACCGTGGCGATCTTTTCCGGGTCCCATTCGCCCAGGCGGCTGAACGGGCGCGCCGGGTCGGCCAGCAGGTAATCGGAGCTGCTCACCTGCGGGTTGACCCGCAGACCGCGCACCTTGCCGGCGGAAGCGTCGGCGAAGCGCTCGAGCTGGCCGATCGAGTTGAAGATGATCTTGTCGCAGTTGGCGAGCATCTCGTCGATTTCGTCGTCGGCCCAAGCCACGCTGTAGGCGTGGGTCTCGCCGGCGAATTTCTGCCGACCGAGCTTGAGTTCATACAGCGACGAGGAGGTGGTGCCGTCCATGTACTGCTGCATCAAGTCGAACACCGACCAGGTGGCGAAGCACTTGAGCGCCAGCAGCGCCTTGGCCCCGGACTGTTCGCGTACGTAGGCGATCTTCTCCAGATTGCCCAGCAGCTTCTGTTTGTCGATCAGGTAGTACGGCGTCTTGATCATCTCGGTGCCCATGCAAGGTCTACCGGCAGGAAATCAGCGAAACTGACCCCCTCCCCAAAAAGTGGAGGCGAATTGTGCCGACAACCGGCGCATATCGAAAGAGCATTGTGGAAATTTTAACCAATAATCGACCGTTGACGACGCATCGAAGCCCGGCAGAGCGCTTTCGAGCCACCGGCTGGCAAGCATCGCAGACGCAAAAAAGCCTGACGAAACGCCGCTGAGCGCCGCCCCTGAGCATACGCCCGAATGATGTCTATTTAATGGCTATACCTGCGCGACAGCCTGGGGGCGACGAGACGATCCATCTCGGAGGTTGGCGGCAGGTATTAGGAGATGGCGGCGCGGCGGCGATTCAAACGCGGCGGAACAAGCCGAGCAGACGTTCGGCAATGGTCCCCTGTAGCGCCTCGATGTCGCGATGGGCGCATGCTCCCAGGCGCGCCGGAACGATGCGGTGCAGGTGCAGCGACGGCATGCGCCCCTCGAAGCCGCGCAAGTCTTCCTTGATCAGCACCGGTAGAAAGGCCTCCCCCCTGGCCTGAAAACGCTGGTTCAGCAACTTGAGCCCCTTATGAAACGGCAGCTCCTTGGAGGCGACCAGACGGTTTTCACTCGGGACTTTCAGATACAGGCCGCTGTAGCCAAGGGTTTCGCCGGGCAGGATGTGCAC